>NZ_JBVJDS010000006.1:0-502853 GCF_055582185.1 Streptomyces sp. NPDC042201
CCCGCGGAGCGGGTACCACATCGCTGCGCGATGTGCAAGCGGGGCGGTCGCTGCGCTCCCGCTGGCCCTCGCGATGCGAGGGCGGTCCCCTGCGCTGCGCTCCGGTGACTGGTGGGGCCGGCCGCTGCGCGGCCTGGCAGGCCGCGCGATGCGCGGTTGTGGTTGTGGTTGACGGTGCGCCAGTTGAGGCTAGCCGGGTTTTCGGTGCGGGAGTTGGGGAGTGCTTCGCACTCCTGGGCGGGTCCGCTGCGCTCCCCCGCCTGACGGTCCTTCCGGCTGCGCCTCCAGAACCTTGGGGCTCGCTGGCGCGGGCCGGGCTGGTTGTGAGGGGTGGGGGTCGCTCGTTCGTGTGGGTTCCAGTGTACCGCGTGCATCAGATTGATGCAGCATGTACCGTTGGCGGAAACACGGGACACCCCTCAACCACCCGGGAACTCCCCGGAATTCCGAGAGGAACGACCGCAGATGACCGGTCACCACGAATCTACCGGACCCGATCGCGCGCTGAGCAGCGATTCTGTGTACCGGGTGAGCCAGTATCAGGCGGCGGGCACCAACGCCCGGTTGAGGCTGTTCACGCTCCTGGAGGCGCAGGGCGTGCCCGCGAGCGAGGCGGACGACCTAGTGGCCGCGCTGGAGGCCGGAGCGGTCGCCGGGGCGCAGAGCGAGGTAGTCGAGCTGGACGGCATGGCGCCGGCCTCTCGGGGTGAGCTGTTCGCGGACGGCTGGGACGAGGGCGTGACGGCCGTGAGCGAGGCCCTGGTGGGCATCGCGGACCGGGACTGGTCCCGGCGTGGCGGCCGGTCAGCCGGGGCCGCTGAACTGGCCGTACACCTCGCGGACGTGAGGCAGCGTGAGCGGACGGACCTGGTGCGGCTGGAGAAGTTCGTCAGGGAGACCGTCCTGCCGCGTACGCACCCGCACACCACGCAACGCCGCCGGGCGCTGGAGGCGCTGGGCGAGGCCGGCGGTCTGTGCACCGCTCGAACGGTGAATAGCGACGGGGATTACGTCGTCTGCACGCTCGATGCCGGTCACTACGACCCGGACAACAAGCTGCCCTTCAAGGACGGAAAGCCCGGCGGCTGGCACAAGGCGGATGCGTCGATCTGGAACGACACGGGCGCGGCCTGCATTCCGCACGCGGCCCTCTGAAACACCACACGAATTCAGCGCTCAGGGAGGCAGGTAAATGTCAGCGATTCCGCTCAAAGAACACCAGGTCGACCAGAAGTATGCATTCCGTGACTGGGTTGGATTCCCTACAAGATCTTTTGTGCCGCCGGAGGGGGCGCGTGCCACGGGGGTGTCGGCGACCGGGTCCGGGAAGACGATCACCACCGCAGCGTGCGCCCTGGAGTACTTCCCGGACGGCCGGTGCCTGGTCCTGGTGCCCACGCTGGACCTGATCGTGCAGACCGCGCAGGCGTGGCGGCTGGTCGGGCATCGTGCGCCGATGGTCGCGGTGTGCAGGGTGGACAACGATCCGGTGCTGAACGAACTCGGGGTACGTGCCACCACCAACCCGATCCAGCTCGCCCTGTGGGCCGGGGAAGGGCCGGTCGTCGTCCTGGCCACCTACGCCTCCCTGGTGGACCGTGAAGACCCGACCGATGTCACCGGGCTGGGGAAGGTCCGTGGGCCCCTGGAAGCGGCTCTGGCGGGCGGGAGGAACCTGTTCGGGCAGAAGATGAGCGGCTTCGACCTCGCCATCCTGGACGAGGCGCACATGACCGCCGGGGACATGGGCCGGCCCTGGGCCGCGATCCACGACAACCAGCGGATCCCCGTCGACTTCCGCCTCTACATCACCGCCACCCCGAGGATCCTCGCCTCCCTGAAACCGCAGCGCGGCCGGGACGGCCAGGAACTGGTGATCGCCTCCATGGAGGCCGACTCAGCCACCTACGGCCGCAGGATTTTTGGCCTCGGGCTCGCCGAGGCGATCGAGCGGACGATCCTCGCCGGCTTCGAGATCGACGTCCTGGAGATCCGCGACCCCGACCCGATCCTCGGGCTGTCCGAGGACGCCATGCGCGGCCGCCGCCTCGCCCTGCTCCAGGCCGCCCTGCTGGAACACGCGGCACAGATGAACCTCCACACCGTCATGACGTTCCACCAGCGGGTCGAAGAAGCGGAGGCGTTCGCCGAGCAGATGCCGCGTGCCGCCGCCGAGCTCTACAGGGCCGAAGCCTCCGCCGCGGCTCTGACCAAAGCCGAGAACCTGCCCGTCTCCTCCATCGACGCCGAGCTGTATGAACTGGAAGCCGGCCGCCATGTCCCGCCGGACCGGGTGTGGGCGGACTGGCTCTGCGGGGACCATCCCCTCGCCCACCGGCGCGGCGTGATCCACCGGTTCGCGAACGGCATCGACGTCGCCAACCGGCGGGTCCACCGGGCATTCCTCGCCTCCGTACGCGCCCTCGGAGTCGGAGTCGACATCAGAGGGCTGCGCGGGGTCGAAGCCGTCTGTATCGTCGGCTCACGCAGTTCCCAGGTCGACGTCGTCCAGAACATCGGACGAGCCCTGCGCCCCAACCCGGACGGCAGTACAAAGACCGCGAGGATCATCATCCCCGTCTTTCTCCACCCCGGCGAAGACCCCAGGGACATGGTCGCCTCCGCCAGCTACCAGCCCCTGGTCGACATCCTCCAGGCCCTGCGCTCGCACTCCGAGCACATGGTCGAACAGCTGGCCTCCCTCGCTCTGACCCGCGGTGAGGAACGCCGGCGCCTCCATGTCAGCCCCCCAAACCGGACAGCGCAGGGAGTACAGGACGGTGACGACGCCGAGGAACCCGACGAGGCGCAGCAGGAGGTCGACCGGGTCACCTCGATCGTGGTCAACTTCGCCGGGCCCCGGGACGCGGCCGACGTCGCCGCCCTGACCCGCTGCCGTGTCATCCGGCCCGAGTCCCTGGTCTGGCTGGAAGGCCACCAGGCGATGATCCGCTGGCGGGCCGAGAACGAGATCACCGGTCTGCACGCCGTCCCCTATGACGCCGAAGTCGCCTTCGGGGACACGAAGAACTACCCCGTCGGCCGGTGGGTCCACCAGCAGCGACGCGCGCAGCGCGCCGGCGAACTTGACCCCCACCGCAAGGAACTCCTCGACGACGCCGGCATGGTCTGGGAGCCCGGCGACGAAGCCTGGGAGAACAAACTCGCCGCCCTGCGCTCCTACCGGCGGGCTACCGGACACCTCGCACCCCGGCAGGACGCCGTGTGGGGCGAAGGTGAGGCGATGGTGCCCATCGGGCAGCACCTGGCCAACCTCCGCCGCAAAGGCGGTCTCGGCAAGGACCCCGAGCGAGCGGCGGAACGCGCGCAGCAGCTGGCCGCGATCGATCCGGACTGGAACTGCGGGTGGCCGCTCGACTGGCAGCGGCACTACCGCGTTCTCTCCGACCTCGTCGACGCCGACGGCGTGCTGCCAGACATCCAGCCCGGCGTGCTCTTCGAGGGCGACGACCTCGGACGATGGCTCACGCGTCAAAGAGAAGCGAGCGCTTGGACGCAACTCTCCGCCGAACAGCGGGAGCGGCTGACCGCGCTGGGCATCAAGGCCGCTGCGGCCCCGCCTCCCGCCCCGGCGGCGACGTCCGCGACGAAGGGCCCGAGCAAGGCGCAGCAGGCGTTCCAGCGAGGTCTGGCGGCCCTCGCGCAATGGGTGGAACGGGAAGGCGCCCACCGGCCGGTCCCACGGTCCCATGGGGAGGAGATCGCGGTCGACGGCGAGGCAGAGCCGGTGGTCGTGAAGCTGGGCGTATGGATCTCCAACACAAAATCGAGAAAGGGCCGGCTGGACACCGACCAGCTCGCCGCACTCGCGAAACTGGGCATGGACTGGACGTGACCACCGCCTGGCCAGCCAGGCGGCCGCAACGCGGCCCGCCCTCTGACCACCTCCGCCGTCTCCACGAGAGCTGTTGAAAAAGCGGATAGACCACGTCGTACCGGCCTACGATTATCTGATCTCTGTTGCACTAGGTGACAAGTCATGGTGGGGGCGAGCGGTGTACGTGGCCGAGGTGCTGGTGGAGCGGTTCCGGTCGTGCGAGCGGGTACAGATTCCGCTGCGGCCGGAAGTGACGGTGTTGGTCGGGGAGAACAACGCGGGCAAGTCGTCCGTGATCGATGCGCTCAGGCTGCTCACGGACCCCCTGGACGGGCGGCGCGTACGGTATTTCGAGGAGTCCGATGTCCTCACCACCGCGACCGCGCAGGGCGGCCCCAGCCTGCAGCTGGACGTGGCCGGCATCGGCCCGCGGGAAAGCGGCGCGTATCTGGAGGCGCTGCTGCCCCAGGGGGCTCCTGACAGCCGTACCGCCCGGTGGCAGGTGTGCTGGACGCCGCCGCAAACGGGCGGGCGGCGTGGAAGCACGGTCTGGGCGCAGGGCGCGGGCCTTCCGGTCACGGGGGATCCTCCGGCGCGGGGCGGTGTGCGGCATGTCTATCTGCCAGCGCTGCGCGATGCCGAGCGGGAGCTGGCCTCGGCGGGCGGGGATCGGGTGCGGATGATCCTTCGCGGGCTGCTGGGCGATGACGAGCAGGTCGATGCCTTCGTGGAGCGGATCGGCACGGAGCTGAAGAAGGTGGCTGCGGACCCGGACGTGGTCAAGGTCAGCGAGAAGATCAACGAGTTGCTGCGGGATCTGACGGTCGGTGCGCATCCCCAGGCGAGTGAAATGTCCCTGGCCGAGCCGACATTCGCGTCGATCGCCCGGTCGCTGCGCATGTTGCTGGGTGATGTCTCCGCCGAGCCGTTCCCGTTGTCGGCCTCGGGGCTGGGTTACGCCAACACCCTGTTCATCGCCACGGTGATGGCCGAGCTGGACGCGGCGGCGGAGGCGGATCTGACCGTGCTGCTGGTCGAAGAGCCCGAGGCGCACCTGCATCCGCAACTGCAGACCCTGCTGCTGCGTTACCTGCAGCGGCGGGCGCGCGCCTCGCGCCGGCAACCGTCGGGGGATCCGGCTGAGCCGGCCGGGCATCTGCAGGTGGTGGTCACCACCCACTCCCCCATCCTGTCGGCCGCGGCGAGCGTTCGGGACCTGGTGGTCATGGCGCGCTGCCCGGGTGAGTTGTCGGACGGCTGGCAGGCGCGGCCTTTGCCCATTCCCCGGCTGCAGTTGAGCCCGGACCGGGTGCGGCATCTGGACCGCTATCTCGATGCCACGAAGAGTGCTCTGCTGTTCGCGTCGCGGGCGATCCTCGTGGAGGGTATTTCCGAGCTTCTGCTGCTGCCGGCTCTGGCCGAGCGGGTCCTCGCCTCAGACGAGGGCGCCGATGTGCCAGCGAAGCGGGAGGCGTTCGAGGCGGTGGAACGGTTCTTCGGCACCACCCGGGTGATCGTGGACGGAGTCGGGTTCGAGGTCTATCTGCGGGTGCTGCTGGCGCCCGTGGACGGCATCTGTCTGGGCCGGCGGGTTGCCTTGATCACCGACACGGACGTGGCGCCCGATCAGCCGGAACCACCACGGCTGCAGTCGCTGCGGAAGCTGCCGCGCGGCTGGCATTCTCCTGGCGAGCTGCACTTGGCCGCGGCGCCGAGGACGCTGGAGCCGGCCTTGTGGTCGGAGAACAACATCACCGCCTTGCGGGCGGCGTTCCTGCGCTGCGCGCCGCACTCGCAGGAACGTTGGGAGCAGGTCGTAGAGGCGACGGATCCCGCCCTGGCGTTCGGGGAGCTGTTCGTCCCGAAGACCAGCCGGACCGTCACCGGCACGGACGGAGAAATCCTGAAGGGCACCGAGCTCTCCAAGGGCCGGTTCGCGCAGGAACTCGCCGACGTGCTGGCCGACCGGGTGGTGCCGTTCACGGTGCCTGACTACCTGGCGGGTGCCATCCGTTTCATCACCGTCCAGGACACGAGCACGCCTGCAGTGGGCGCGCCATGACAATGCCTCAGCAGACAGACACGGTGCGGGCCGACGCCGAGAAGCAGCAGCAGGCCGCCATGGCCGTGGCCGCGCCTGCCTACGTGGCCGCCTGCCCGGGTGCGGGCAAGACGCATGTGATCACCAACCGGCATCTGCAGTCGCCCCGGCGGCGGCTGCGGAAGGGGCGGGCACTGATCTCGTTCACGCGGGTGGCGCGGAATCAGATGGCCCTGCGCTGCCGCTCGGCGGGCCGCGCCGATCTGGTCCAGGCGCCGCACTTCATCGGCACGCTCGACTCGTTCCTGTGGGAGTTCCTGGTCAAGCCGCGGCGGGCGGCCCAGCCGGCGCCCTGCCTGCTGGAATCCTGGGCGAGCATTAAGGCCCCGGTGGAGGGCACGGACCGGGAGATCAACCTGCACCGCTTCCCCATGACGGTAGATCCCTCCTACAGCGAGGCGCGCGAGGCTGTTGCCTGGGACAAGCTCGACTACGACACCCGCCAGCTCATCAAGGACAGCTCCTACAGCCGCGCGCAGTGGGAGAAGAAGATCTTCGAAACCCGCAAGGCGTGGTGTGACGAAGGCTATTTGACCGGCCACGAGGCGCGGGTCCTGGCCCTGTGGAACCTGCGCCACGCCAAGACCGCCGCCGCTCTGTTGCCCCCGCTGCTCTCCCGGTTCGCGGAAGTCGTCGTCGATGAGGCACAGGACTGCTCCGCCGCCGACCTGGCGATCCTTCAGCTGCTGCACGACGCCGGCCTGCCGCTGGTTCTCGTCGGCGACCCGGACCAGGCCATCTACGCCTGGCGCGGCGCCGAACCCCAGGCTCTCCAGTCCTTCGCCGCTCAGCTCTCCCCCGCCCCGCACCGCCTGACCGGCAACTGGCGCAGCTCCCCGGTCATCTGCCGGCTCGCCTCCACCCTGCGCACGGGGCAGCGCCCGCCGGACACCTCCGTGGTGCGCGACAACGACATCCCCGTCCTCCTGCTGCCCACCCGGTTCGCCGACTCCGGCGGCCGGCACCTGCACGCCCCGACCGGTGCTGGCATCGCCGACGTCTTCCGCACGCTGGCCGAGGAGTGCGCCGTCCCGGCCAAGGACTGCCTGGTGACCGCCTACAAGTACGCCACCTTGCCGGGCATCACCCGGGAGAAACCCAACACCAAAGCAATCACCAGCCTGGCCTGGGCCCGCACCGTCACCCACACCCCGAGCGCCAGCGGCGATGACCTCGCCCGGGCCTGCGCGGTCGCCGTGCGCGTCCTGTTCGGCTACTGGTACCCGGGCGAGACCGGCGGCCCCGACCGCATCATGGCCAGCCACCGTCTCTCGGCCGGACAGGTCAACCGCACAGCGTTCGCCTTCCTGCACAGCCTGCCTGCGCCCCACCCGGAATGGGGGCCGAAGGTCTGGCAGGCCATGAAGGCCTGGCCCGCTCTGCCTGGGGCTGCTCCGCAAGGTGGCAAGGGCCGCCCCGCCGGAAAACCCACCGTGTCGCGCCTCCAGGTGGCCACCGGTATCCGGACCAACATCGTCCACCAGCTCAAGGGCGATGAAGCAGACGGCGTCCTGCTGTTGCTGCCCGATGCCGGAAGCGTCCAGCGCTGGGCCACCGCAGACCCGGCCACCGACGAGGTCCTGCGTGTCTGGTACGTCGCCGTCACCCGCACCCGCCGCCTGGCCGCCATCGCCCTGCCTCAAGCAGAGGTCGACGCGCTGGCGCACCTGCTGGCAGGGTTCCGGGTGCCAATCCGCACCGTCTGATCTGACCCCCTTCCATCTGAGCCAAAGGTCTGGGGCCCGGGAAAACAGGCCCGCGGCGGACGGCGTCCGGCACCGTCGTCAGTGAGGGCACCCATCTGTAGTCGGTCTGCGAGGCGAGAATCCGGTGTGCAGGCGCGCTTCATTAAGCATCCGTTGCCACAACCCCCGCCCGGATCGGTGAACACGAGACCATGGTGGGGTGATCCGTATCCCCGGCCTCCTGCGGACCGCTCCCCTGCTGGGGGAGACGACCTCGTCGCTGATCTGCCGCATCGCCAGCCGCTACGGCATGGAAGTGAAGGTGTTGCGGGCGTGCTGGAAGTGGCGCAACGACCCGCCTGGGCACGAAGGCGGAGGCGCGCGGGCTGACGCCGAGGTGCTGATTAACGCGGCCGGGCGGCAGCTCCTGGCAGGCCTGTGCGGCGTGGAGGAGGACGTGCTGGCGCGGGCGTTGCCGTCCTGGGCGGAGGAGGACGCCAAGCTGCCCGCCGAAGAGAGCGAAGTGCCGACGGCGGCGTGGCGGATCAGCGGCGCGGTCTCCGGGCCGGTGGCGTTCGTCTGTCGTCTGTGCACGGCGCGGCGTACGGGGACGGTCGTGCGGGTGGTGCGGTACGTACCGCTCTGGTCCCGGGTATGTGTCCGGCACGGGCGGTGGCTCCTGGACGCGGACGCCGACCAGCCCCACGAGTACCTGGACGTGCGGCATCTGCCGGAGATGGCCGCGGCGCAGCGGCGGTGGGTCGGGGTGGCGCGGCGGGCGGTGCGGGCCGGGGCCGAGCCGGAGCGGGTCTTCGCGCTGGCGTATGCGGTGGTGGCCCGGTGGTGGGACCAGGCCCTGCACTGGGAGCGGGAGACGGCCTGGCCGCGGCGGCTGCATCAGGTGGCGGGCGGTGATGCCGGGGGTGATCTGGAGTGGTGGCGGGTCGTGGGGCGGGACGCGGTCGTCTTTCCCGAGGTGGTAGCGGTGGCCGATGCGTTGTTGGATCCGGGCATGGGTGAGCTGGTGTGGGTGGACAGTGGTGCGGGGCGGCCGCGGGCGCTGCCCGCCGACGGGCTGTTCTGCCGCCGGCTCGGGGAGCGGGTGGGGCGCACGTGGCTGGGGCCATTGGCGGCGACGGATCACGGCGGTCCGCTGATCGCGTGGATGGGCAGCGTCATCCGTAGGCGCCGCACAGTCGGCGGCCCGGCCGGGTACGCGGATGATCCGTGGTGGATGCGCCGGGAACATCAGCCGGTGACGATGGCCGGGCAGTTGCGGGTGCTCGGCAAGGAGAAACGGGCGCCGGGCTCGGGGACGATGTGGCGGGCGTCGGTGCCCGCAGAACAGCGAATGCTGATCGCCCGTGCGATCGAGAGTGCCGAGGAGCAACTCCACCAACTGTGCGGGGTGCAGACCGGGCCCACCGCCGACGTTACTCGGCAGCTTCTGGGCAACCTCCGCCACAGCGCGGTCCTGATCGAGAACGCCTGGAAGCGGACCGCTCTGGCCGCCGCGAACGCCGGGGTGCCTTTGGAGGAGGTCGCCCAATGGGCGGACACGCCCATCGAAACGCTCAGGAGCATGCTGACCGCGGGCCAGCAAGAAGACAACGGCTGAGAGCCACAGGCCGACGGGTGCGTCGGCTGTTAGCTGATACGGCACTCGTTTGTGGCAGGAATCCTGAAAACGGCGGCGCACCGGGGTGGGAGCGGCTTGGCTGACGCGGGTGATCAGCACAGGAGCGGCCCGGTCCGGGGGCCGGGCAGGACGAGTTGCCGTGGATCGTGGGAGCGGGTTCGAGGCGGTGTTCCTCGATCCGGTGGGGCAGTCGGTTCAGCAGCGGTGGGGGGATGCCGCCATGACCGTGGCGTTCGAGGAGTTGCCGCCGGTGTCGGTGTTCCCGGTGATCCCGGGGCGGCGGTGGGGGCCGGGTCTGTGGTGGTCGGCGACCACCGGGCGGCACGTGGCCGCGGGGTCGAACTCGATGCGTACGCAGCTGATGGTCCTGGACCGCGACCCTGACGTGACCGGGTTCGCGGGGCGTCCGGTACGGCTGGTGTGGCGCGACGGACAGGGACGGGTGCGTTCCTGGGTGCCGCAGCTGTTCGCCCGGTACCGCGATGGCACGGGTCTGCTGGCCGACTGCCCCAGTCACCCGGAGGCCGGCGGCGAACGCGCGGTGAAGGCGGCCGAAGCGGTGGGCGTGGCGTGTGAGGAGATCGGCTGGGCCTACCGGCGCCTTGCCCCGCTCGACGACGTTCTGGCCGCCAATCTGAAATGGCTGGCCGGCTACCGCCACCCCCGCAACGCCGGCCGCCCCGGCCTGACGCCCGCGGTTGTGGAGGCGTTCGCGCGGCCGCAGCCGCTGATCGAGGGCGCCGAAGCGGCCGGCGACCTGCTCGAGATTCTCCCCGCCGTCTTCCACGCCCTGTGGCACGGGCGGGTGACGGCAGACCTGGATGCACCATTGCATGAACGCGTCTTGGTCGGCTCTCCGGGCTGGAGCAGTCCGGGCACGGCGGGAGGTGCCCGGTGACCGCGCGGCGCAACGCCCGGCCGGCCGGCCGTGAAGGTCGGCGCGCAGGTCCGCTTCCGCGGTGCGAAATGGCAGGTGGTCGCCCTGTCCGGGCAGACCGTTCACCTCGTCGGCCCGGACGGCGGTGGCGAGGCCGTGCTCGCCGGTTACCTGTTCGCCGATCCCGGCTTCAGCATCATCGGGGCCGAGATGCCCCAGGCGGCCCCGCAGTGGGGGCTTTTCGAGACCGCCCCCGCCGCGGCGCGGGAGAAGGCCCTGGCCTGGCAGCGGCACGTGAGAGAAGTCGAATGCGGCCTTGGCGGCGGGCCCGGATGCGAAGGGGCGGTGCGGGAACAGTACGACCCCGCACGGCACACGCTGGCCAAGCGGGAACAGGCCAAGGCCGAGGAGCTGACCGCCCTGGGGTTCGGACGGGTGTCGCGTACCACGGTGCAGCGCATGCGCCTGGCCTACCGCAAGCAGGGCCTGTGGGGGCTCCTCGATCACCGCACCACCCGCGCCTCCAGCCCTACCGGGCGTTCCGACGAACGGGTCGTCGCCGCCGTCCGTGAGGCGCTGCACCGCCGGCGCGGGCGTTCCAAGGGCACCATCAACGGACTGTTCCCGCTGATCAACCAGATCCTTCAGGAGTGGCACGGCCCCGGTGCGGTGCCTGCCCCGTCCCAGGCCACGCTGTACCGGCTCGTCACCACGCTCGCCCGCCCCGGCGAACTGCCCAGTGGTCCGGTGCGGCAGGTGCCCGCGAGCTTCGAGGGGCGGGCTTTCACCCCCGCCACCGCGCTGCGGCCGGGCGAGCAGGTCCAGATCGACGCCACCCGCCTGGATGTCCTGGCCCTCTTCGACGACGGCACCCTCGCCCGCCCCGAGCTCACCATCGCCGTCGATGTCGCCACCCGCGCCATCCTCGCCGCCGTGCTGTGCCCCAGCGCGACCAAAGCCGTCGACGCGGCCCTGCTGCTCGCGGAGATGGCCGTCCGCACCCCGCTCGCCCGACCTGGCCGGACATCCTGCGCATGGACCGCGCCCGCGTACTGCCTCACCAGCGGCTGGCAGCCCTGGACGAGCGCCTGGCCGGTGCGGCGGCCCGGCCGGTCGTCCTGCCCGAGACGATCGTCGTCGACCGGGGCAAAATCTTCGTCTCCCGGGCGTTCACCGCCGCCTGCGAGAGCCTCGGCATCAGCGTCCAGCCCGCCCCACCGCACGCCCCCACCGCGAAGGGCATCGTCGAGCGCACCTTCGGCACCATCAACCACCTGTTCTGCCAGCACCTGCCCGGCTACACCGGATCCGATGTCACCCGCCGCGGCCCCGACACCGAGAAGGACGCCTGCTACAGCGTCGCCCAGCTGCAGGACCTGCTCGACGAATGGCTGGTGCACTACCACCACCGGCCCCACGAAGGCCTGCGCCACCCGATGATGCCCAAGAAGGCCCTCACCCCGAACCAGATGTGGGCCGTCCTCGTCGCCGTCGCCGGATACGTGCCCGTCCCGTTGACCGGGCGCGACTACCTCGAGCTGCTGCCCGTGCGCCGGCAGGCCATCACCGCCTCCGGCATCCGTATCCACCACCGCACCTACGACGCGGACCTCCTCGCCCCGCACCGCGGCCAGCCCTCCCCCATCGCCGGCCGCGGCGGGAAATGGGAGATCCACTACAACCCCCACGATGTGCGCCAGATCTGGGTCCGCCTCCCCGACGGCGAACTCACCGAGATTCCGTGGATCCACCGCGGCCACGTCCACCAGCCGTTCGACGAACGCACCTGGCAGCACATCAGAACCCTCGCCCTGCACGGCAACCACGGCGACGCCGAACAGTACGAAGCCGACCTCGCCGACACCCTCGACCAGCTCATGCGCCGCGTCCACAGCGGCCACGCCACCAAAACGGAGCAGGCTCTCCTGGCCCGCACCGCTCACGTCCCGCTCCCCGCAGCCCGCGATTCGGACCACGACACCGAAGCACCCGCCGACAGCCCGGCGCAGCAGGACGACGACAGCATCGACGACCTCGATGACCTGCCCGACGACGACAGCCGCCCCGCCCCGGCTGCCGGATTCGGGCTCTACAACGCACACGAAGAAGCCGCCACATGGTGAACCGAAGCCAGAGAAGCGCGGGCAGCACACAAGACGGCGCCGACGACAGCGGCGGAGCCGAGCTGTCCTGGCCGCTGACCACCTGGCAGGGCTGGCACCGTTTCGCGACCACCGACCCCGTCGTCCCTCCCCGGCCCGGCGACGCGCCCCGCAGTACGGAGGAACGCCTGGCCTACCACTCCGCGTTCGTCACCATCCGCACCCCCGCCATCCACGCCCTGGCCACCCAGGTCCGCACCCTGATGATCCTCGGCCGCCACCAGCAGACCACCGCACGGCCCTCCCTGATCGTCACCGGACCCGCCGCCGCAGGGAAAACCACCGCCCTCCTGAACGTCGGCCGCACCTGCCACCTCGCCCACACCCGAAAAAACCCGCCGCCACCGGGATCAGCGCACGCCGCGGTACCCGTCGCGTATGTCCTGGTCCCGCCCGGCGCGACCGCGAAAACCCTCATCACCGAGTTCGCCCGCTACCTCGGCATCCCCATAACCGCGCGCATGACCCAGACCCAGATCACCGACGCCGTCTGCCACACCTACACCCAGGCTGGTGTCCAGTTGGTGATGATCGACGAGATCCACCGCCTCAACCCCCGCACCACCACCGGCGCCCAAACCGCCGACCTCATCAAAGACCTCACCGAACGCCTGGCCGCGACATTCGTCTACGCCGGCATCAACGTCACCGACACACCCCTCTTCACCGGCACCCGCGGCGCCCAACTCGCTGGACGGGCCACCCTCGTCGACTGCGGCCCCCTACCCGCCCGCCATGGTCAGACCCACCCCTTCACCGACGTCATCACCGACATCGAGAACAACCTCGACCTCACCCACCACAAAGCCGGCACCCTCCCCCGCCACGCCGCCTACCTCCACCAGCGCACCGCGGGCCGCATCGGATCCCTCACCCGACTCATCCGCCAAGCCGCCATCACCGCCATCTGCGACGGCACCGAACGCATCACCAAAACCACCCTCGACGCGGTACGACTCGACCACCTCGCCGAAACCCAACACCGCCCCCACACCCGCACCCGAAGCCGCTAACCCCACCCATCAGACAGACAGAACAACCCTGACCAGCACAAACACCAATCGGGCCTTTACACGCCAGAACTACCTACAACACACCCAGCCACTCTCAGTACGGAACACATAACGCCAGCTCAGATACCCCGACCCAGCTGCCCGAGCCGCCAATTCCACCTCTCGGCGAACCAGCAACACACCAGGCCAGCCGCCTCGCCGTACACCAACAAACCCCCCTCCCAGCGTCACGTGGCCACCTTCAACGCTCCGAGCGCAGCACATCGCCGCGGAAATTGTTCGTCGACCCCGCCGGGTTGGTCTTGCGCTTCCCCGCCATCAGCTCTGCTCCTTCGTCACTCGCGGCCGGCCACCGGCCGGACGCCGGGCCGGCCCGGCCTTGGAGGGAATCCGATGATCTCCTCCCATACGGAGCGTCGGCCTCGGTGGCGGAGCCGGTGGGCGGGGGCCAGGTCGTGGGGGTGCAGACCGTGCACGTGTGGCGGCAGGGTATGACCAGCGCGGATCTCCCGCCGGTCTACCGGGACATCGTGGACGTGGTAGACGACGCGCCGGGGCCGGTGCAGGCGAAGCAGGTCGTGCCCAGGATCGGCCTGCCGGCCCTGCAGGGCGACAACTATCTGAGGCTGTAGCCGGACGAGGCCCGGACGATCACGGTGCCTGGCCCGCCGAGGCGCTTGCTTCGGGCCGGCCGCGGCTGTCGCTCGATCGATACAGCGTGCCCGCCGTCTCGGTGAAATGCCTGATCCACGACTGCCGTTGCACGGACTCCTGTGTCTCCGACTCCCGTACTCCCGCAGGTTTACGTACCCGTCTTGAAGAGAAATTTCGCTCAATCTGTCAGCTCCTGACGTCGGTTGGTCGAAAAATTTCGGTTCCTCGTCTTGCTCATGACCTTCCGTGTCCCTACGTTGAGTGGCGTTCGCACCACGCGCCGGGACGTAGGGACACGGACCGGACCGAGCCGATTGCGAGGAATCCCATGGCTGTTTCCCGACGGACCGTCATCGCGTCCGCACTGGCAGGTGCCGGAGCGGCTGCGGGCCTGGGGGCCCAGGCCCAGAGCGCACAGGCGGCGGCCTCCCCGCCGGGAGATGTCGTCGGCAAGATCACCGTCGGCTACCAGGGCTGGTTTGCCTGCTCCGGTGACGGCGCGCCCATCAACGGCTGGTGGCACTGGTCGCAGAACTGGGGCCAGTCGCCCTCCCCGACCAATACCGCGATCGTGAGCTGGCCCGACGTACGCGACTACACCCACACCTACCGGACCGCCTATCCGGCGCTCGGCAGCGGTCAGCCGGCCACGCTGTTCTCCTCGTACGACCAGCAGACCGTCGACACCCACTTCTCGTGGATGCAGCAGTACGGCATAGACACCGCCGCCCTCCAGCGCTTCAACCCCAACGGTGGCGAGGGCGCGACGAGGGACGCCATGGCGGCGAAGGTGCGCAGCGCCGCGGAGAAGCACGGGCGGAAGTTCTACATCATGTACGACGCCACCAGCTGGACGAATATGCAGCCGGAGATGAAGGCGGACTGGCTCGAGAAGATGAAGGCGTACACGGCGTCGCCCGCCTATGCCCGGCAGAACGGCAAGCCGGTGGTGGGTATTTGGGGCTTCGGCTTCAACGAGCCCAACAAGGCTTGGTCGGCGCCGGTCTGTCTGGATGTCGTCAACTGGTTCAAGGCGCAGGGCTGTTATGTGATGGGCGGGGTGCCCACCCACTGGCGGAGCGGCAACGAGGACTCACGGGCCGGGTACCTGGACGTGTACCACGCCTTCGACATGCTCTCGCCCTGGATGGTCGGCCGGATCGGGACCATCGCGGACGCCGACAACTTCTATACCAACGTCAACTCGCCCGACCAGGCACATTGCGACGCCCATGGCATCGACTACCAGCCCTGTGTCCTTCCCGGTGATCTCCAGTCGGGGCACCGTGCGCACGGCGATTTCATGTGGCGGCAGCTCTACAACATGTGCCGGCTCAGGGTCGCGGGGATCTATATCTCCATGTTCGACGAGTTCAACGAGGGCAACCAGATCGCGAAGACCGCCGAGAACTCCTCGCAGATCCCGGTGGGTTCGGGTATCCGGGCCCTGGACGAGGACGGTACGGCCTGCTCGTCGGACTACTATCTGCGGCTCACCGGGGACGGTGGGCGGATGCTGAAGGGCGAACTGGCACTGACCCCGGTCCGCCCCACCCCGCCGGGCGGCACGACTCCGCCGCCGACCGGGGACCTGGCACTGCGCAGGCCCGCGAGCGCGAGCAGCCAGACGCAGAACTACGCCCCGGGCAACGCCGTCGACGGTGACAGCAACAGCTACTGGGAGAGCGCCAACAACGCCGCCTTCCCGCAGTGGATCCAGGTCGACCTCGGCTCGGTCAGCCCGGTGAAGCGCGTCGTCCTGTCGCTGCCCCCGAACCCCGCCTGGGCGACCCGTACCCAGACGCTGTCGGTCCTCGGCTCGACGGTGGCCGACGGGGGCATCATGTCCCCATTGAGCGCCTCGGCCGCGTACGTCTTCAACCCGGCGAGCGGCAACACCGTGACGGTCCCGGTCGCCGTGGGCTCGTCGGCGCGGTTCGTACGGATCCAATTCACCGGGAACAGCGGCTGGCCGGCGGGGCAGCTCGCGGGACTGAGCGTGTACGCGGACTGACGGGGCGTGCTGATCGCCATGATGCTGGGCGGGGCGGTCGCCGTCGGCTGATGGGAGCACATCTACCCGGTCGCCGGACCGTACGCCACGCGGATCGCGGCGGAGGCCGGTGTCCTGGGCGCTGAGCTTGTTCCGCTTTGGCGGACACCATTGGTGTGGTGGTCAGGCTGCGAGTGCGGTCTCATAGTCGGCGGGGCTGAGGTAGCCGCGGCTGCTGTGCAGGCGGTGCACGTTGTACCAGCTCTCGATGAAGTCGAAAATCGCGGTGCGTGCGGCGGTCCGGGTGGGCCAGGCGGTCATGTCGAGCAGTTCGCGTTTGATGGTGGCGAAGAACGATTCGGCGAGTGCGTTGTCCCAGCACTGCCCGGTGCGGCCGACCGACAGGCGAACTCCGAACTGGTCCGCCAGAGCTGCGAATTGCTGGCTCGTGTACTGGCTTCCGCGGTCCGAGTGGAAGATCACGGGACGCATCGGGCGGCGGTGGCGGCAGGCGGCGGGGTGAGGGCATCGGCGACCAGATCGGTGCGCATGTGGCCGGCGGTCGCCCAGCCGACCACGCGTCGTGAGGCGATGTCGATAACGGTGGCCAAGTAGAGCCAGCCCTCATCGGTCGGGATGTAGGTGATGTCGCCGCACCAGCGGGCATCCAGCCCGGCGGGGTCGGGCTGGAAGTCCCGCACGATGAGATCGGGGCGGGTGGCGGCCCGGGGATCGGGGACGGTGGTCAGGTGCCGTCGTCTGGGGTGCCGTCCCTGGAGACCGGCTGCACGCATCAACCGTGCGACACGGCGGCGGCCGCATCCGGCGCCGTCGCGCTTGAGAGCGGCATGGACGCGTGGGGCGCCATAGGTTCCACGCGACCTCGTGTGGACGGCGGTGATCTGCTCAGTCAGCTCGCTGTCGCGGACCGCGCGGCGACCGGGGGCGCCGGTGCGGCGGGCATAGTAGGCGGCTCGGGAGACCTTCAGTAGCTCACACGTCCGTTTGACGCTGTGGCCTGCCGTTTCTCCGCCCCGATGAACGGATGCACCGTCACCGGGTCTCCTTCGCGAAGAAAGCCGTGGCCCGCTTGAGGATGTCGACGTCCTCGCGCAGCCGGCGGTTCTCCCGCCGCAGCGCGGCCAGTTCCTCACGTTCACTGCTGGTCAGACCGTCCCGCTCGCCCGCGTCGACCTCGGCCTGCTTGACCCAGTCACGTACCGCGGTCTCCGTCAGATCGAAGTCCTTCACGATCTGACCAACCGAGCGGTCACCTCGTCGGCACAGCTCAACGATCTCGGCCTTGAACTCCGGCGTGAACGAACGGCGAGGCCGAGGCTTCTTCTTCCCCATGCTCTCCATGATGGACATCCTCCCGGGGCAGAACCCCTGATCTCGGATGTCCGCCAAAGCGAATCAAGCCCAGTCGATCAAGGCCGGCCACTGGGCATCCCACATCCGCCGGCCACACACCGGAATGCAACAGCACCAGCACAGGACCGTCTCCGGCCACCTCATGACAGAGCGTCATCCGGCAGACCCTACGCAGCGGCTGCTCGGGACGCGTCCCGATTAACGCCCGCCACCGCCCCGCCCCTCATCCCGCGGCCCTCACCGAACTCATTGACAGCGAACTGCCCCCCTGTCACTGTCTCGTCTGACAGCGGCAGTTCTCGGAGGAAGCCCCGAGGGGACCGCCGCTCGATCCTCCCCCCACCCCCGCGTCTCCCTCGCAGCTGAGTCACCGCCGATGTGGGAGCGCTCCCAGAGAGGGCTGCACTCATGCGAAAGATGATGCGCACGCTCGTCACGTCGGCATTCGCGTGCCTGCTCCTGCCCCTCGGCACCGGGCAGGCCGACGCCGGCGTCCTGGCCGATCCGATCGGCATGACCAGCGGGTTCTACGCGGACCCGAACTCGACTCCGGCCGCATGGGTCGCGGCGAACCCCGGCGACGGACGGGCGCCGGCGATCCGGGACAACATCGCCTCGCGCCCCATGGCCCGGTGGTTCGGTTCCTGGAGCGGTGACATCGGGGCCGCGGTGGGCTCCTACGTGGGAGCCGCGGACGCCGCCGACAAGCTTCCCGTCCTGATCGCCTACAACATCCCCGGCCGCGACGCCTGTGGCGGCCACTCCGGCGGCGGGGCGGGTTCTCCGGCGGCGTACCGCACCTGGATCTCCGCCTTCGCCTCGGCCATCGGCGGGCGACCGGCGCTGGTGGTGATCGAGCCCGACTCCCTCGGTGATTACAGCTGTCTGTCCCAGCAGCAGATCGATGAGCGCAACGCCATGCTCAGAGACGCCCTGGCGCAGTTCTCCGCGCACGCGCCCAACACGTGGACGTACCTGGATGCCGGAAACCCCGCCTGGATCGACGCGGGCACCATGGCCCGGCATCTCGACGGCGCCGGGGCCCGACAGGCGCACGGCTTCTCGTCGAACATCTCGAACTACTACGGCAACGGCCGGAACATCAGCTACGGCAACGCCATCAACTCGGCGCTGTCGGCGTCCTACGGTTACACGAAGCCGTTCGTCATCGACACCAGCCGCAACGGCAACGATTCCAACGGCGAGTGGTGCAACCCCGCCGGGCGGAGGACCGGGGCCGTCAGCCAGACAGGCGGCGGAGCCGAGATGCTGCTGTGGCTGAAGACCCCCGGCGAGTCCGACGGCAACTGCGGAGTCGGCGCCGGCTCCGTGGCCGGTCAGTTCCTCCCGGAAGTCGCGTACAAGATGATCTACGGATACTGAGACCGCCCGATTCGTCACTGTGGGCTGCTTCCTCCCGGTCGCAGCCCGCAGTCATCGGTCCCGTCCCGGGCTCAGGCGATGCGGCCCGGTACCGCGGGGACGCTGGGTGGAGGTTCTCGCGGCGGCTGAACCAGTTCGGGCCGAACGTGGTGATCACTTCGCTGGCCGGGTTGCCGGCGATCCTGCGGCCAGTACTTGACGGAGTACGGCTTGGTCACCGTGTGGAAGAGGGCAATGCGGCGGAGCAGGCCGCTGGCGACCCACGCGTGGTCTGCTTGCTCCTCCCACCAGGTGGGGTCTGCGGCCAGGTAGGCAGATTCGAGCGGGGTCAACGCGGGCGCGTCCCACAGCGGGACGAGGTCGTCGTCATGGCATGAGGCCCGGTGTTCGGTGACGATGGTCCGCCACTGCTTGGAAACCGGTCCGGTGAGGGTGACGCGGGCGTCGGTGCCTGCCAGGCCGAGGTGGAGACCGGCCGGGTCGATCCCAAGGAGCCTGACCCCGGCAATGCCTCCCGGCTCCCGACCTTCGTCCTCGTCAGGCCCGGTGTGCTGGGTGGGCAGGAGAGCTTGAAGGCAGTGCTCCGACAGCGAGTGCTCGGGGCCGAGCTTGGGATCGACCTCCACGGCCAGGTGGTCGGCACTGGGACGGACGTGCGCGATGCCGGCGGGGTGGGCGCAGTAGTCGATCGTGCCGCCCAGTCGCTCGAACACGGCGGCCTCCAGGCGGGCCTTGGTCCCGGCTGACGGCCGGCACCGGGTCTTGCCCCTGGAAGGCTTGGAGGTACTGGAGGCTGGCCTGGTGCCCGATGCCGGTGCAGCGGGAGCGGTAGCGGGCCTTCTGCGTGAGGATGTGTGCCGTCAGGATGGCCCACCGGTACAGCTGACCGGCCGCCGCAGCAGCTCATTCATTCGTCCGTGACGGCACCAACGGGCTTCCTCTACCGCTGAGCGCCCGGTGGGTGCACGGCATCGCACCCGGCGCTCAGCGGCCGGCTTCTGGCCCGCGGTTCGGGTCCGGCTGCTGGGGGCGGTGCGGACCATGTCGTGGCTGACCGGCTACCACAGGCTCAACCACCGCTACGAACGCCAACCCCCGCAACTACCTGGCCTTCCTCGGCCTCGCCGCCACACTCTGCTGCTACAGACGACTTGTCCGCCTCACCACATAGGGCACCGTCTAAGAAGTCATCTCAATTGGTTATTACCAACGGAGATAGTCGCTGGCAGACGGGTTGCGATGGCGGTTGAATGCCTTGGTGAGTAACTACTGGACACCCGCCCATCACGCGGTCGAGCACGACGATGCGGAGGCCCTGGCCCGGTTGCTGGCCGACGGCGCTGATCCCGACGAGGTCTTCAGCAACATGACGTTGCTGACCCACGCCATCGATGCCGAGGGCGACGGATCCCTGCAGAGCGGTGAGCCACTGACCGTTCACATCACGGCTGTGCTGCTCGCCTTCGGCGCTGACCCGGAGCTCGCGGATCCAGATGGTCGCACCCCCCTGGACATGGCCGCCCACTACGGTCACGACCTGGCGGTGAATCTGCTGCGGGCCCACATCAGCAGGCGAGCCGCCGGTAACAGATGAGGGTGCAGGCGATGCTCGTGAAGGCGAGGAAGTGCTCGGCTTTGCGCTCGTAGCGGCGGTGGAGACGGCGGCAGCCGGCGAGCCAGGACATGGTCCGTTCGATGGTCCAACGGTGACGCCCCAACCGCTGCGAGGTCTCGACTCCCCTGCGGGCGATGCGGTGCCCAATTCCCCGCTTGGATAACCATCGCCGCAGGTGAGCGTAGTCGTAGCCCTTGTCGGCATGGAGCTTGCCGGGCTTGCGGCGACGGGGGCCTCGGCGCGAGCGGATTGGAGGTATGCCCTTCACAAGCGGAATCAGAGCCTGGCTGTCATGGACGTTGGCACCGGAAATCCCTACAGACAGGGGCAGACCGCTCCGCTCAGTGACCAGGAGGATCTTTGAGCCGTACTTGCCCCGATCGACAGGATTCGGACCCGTCAACTCCCCCCTTTTTGGGCCCGCATGTTCACCGAATCGATCGCGCAACGGGACCAGTCAAGGTCGCCGCGGGAGCCCAGCTCGTCGAGTACGAGGCGGAGCAGCTTGGCCCACACCCGCGCCTTCGTCCACTCGGTGAACCGGCGGTGAGCAGTTGCCCCGGACGGCCCGAAGGAGGCCGCGGGCAGTTGCTGCCATGTGCAGCCCGACGTCGCCACGAACACGATCGCGGCCAGCACTTCACGGTCACCGTGCCTTCGCCGACCACCGCCCTGAGGCCGCGTGGGCGCCTCCGGCGCCACCCGCTGGAACAGCTCCCACAACTCGTCCGGCACCAGCCGCTCAACGATTCCCACCACAGCCGACAGCCTACCGAGACAACCAATTGAGATGGCTTCTAAGGCACTGCACCAGCGGGAAGCCGTTGAACCCGGCCGAGCCCACTCATCAGCCTCTCCCACAGTGCTCGACACCGGCGCACCCCCATCAACGCCCCGCCCCGCCCCGCCCCGGAAAGGCAGGCGGCCCGTGCGACGGCCCCGGGCCCGGATCCATCCGGTGCACACCCCGGCCCCGGGCGCCTACCGTCTGCTCCCCCCTGCGGACCAAGATCGATTGTCAGTGGTGGGTGAGACGATCAGTGCATCGAGCCGGAAAAAGGGGGAGCTTTTCATGTCCGGAACTCAGAACTACATCAATCACGTTGCTCTTGTGCTGGATGCCAGTTCGTCCATGTCACACCTGAGCGGCAAGGTCGTTGAAGTCGCCGACCAGCAGATCGCTTATCTGGCCCGCCGGTCGAAGGAACTGGACCAGGAAACCCGCGTCACGGTGTACGTCTTCGCGAACAAGGTGGAGTGCGTCGTCTACGACAAAGACGTGCTGCGGATGCCGTCCCTCAAACAGCTCTACCGGGTCGGCGGCATGACGGCTCTGCTCGCAGCCACGCTGAAGTCGCAGAACGAGCTGGCGCAGACGGCTCAACTCTACGGCGACCACAGCTTCCTGACGTTCGTCCTGACCGACGGACAGGAAAACGCAAGCCACCGCTGCCCCGACGCCCCCGCCACGGATCCGCGGGAACTGGTCCAGGCCGTGGCCAAGCTGACCCAGACGCAAGCGGACAACTGGACGCTGGCCGTCCTGGTGCCGGACCAGATGGGCAAGCGCGAGGCCATGCAGTGCGGCTTCCCCAAGGACAACATCGCCATCTGGGACGCCACGAGCACACAGGGTCTGGAGGAGGCTGGGCAGGTCATTCAGCAGGCAACCGAAAACTTTATGGTGGGCCGCGCAAAGGGCATCCGCGGGTCGCGAGCGGTGTTCTCCACCGGTGCCGACGCTGTCAACAAGGACACCATAAAAGCAGCCGGCCTCACCCCGGTGAAACCATCCGAGTACCAGCTGATTCCGGTCGCTCGCGAAGCGGGAATCCGGGACTGGGTCACCGAATGCGGACACACCTACCGCACCGGCTGCGCGTTCTACCAGCTCAGCAAGCCGGAGAAGGTCCAGGCACGAAAGCAGATCGCGGTGCTCGAGAAGAAGACAGACCGCGTCTACACCGGACCGCAAGCCCGAACCCTGCTCGGCCTGCCCGACACCGAGGTCCGCGTCAAGCCGGACCACAACGACGACTTCACCATCTTCGTCCAAAGCACCAGCGTCAACCGCAAGCTCGTCCCCCACACCCGGCTACTGCTCATGATCTGACGCCCGTTTTTCAGGAAAGCCCCGCCGGCAGGCGGATTCCAGGGGTCGTTGCAACACGTGGTCGGTTGGTCAGGCCGCGAGCAGTTTGTGCAGGCGCTCGGCTGGGGTTTCCCAGTCGAGCGTTTTGCGTGGGCGGCTGTTGAGCTCGGCGGCAACTGCAGCCAGTTGGTCGGGGCCGTGGGAGGAGAGGTCGGTGCCCTCGGGGAAGTACTGCCGCAGCAGGCCGTTCGTGTTCTCGTTCGAGCCTCGTTGCCAGGGGCCGGCCGGATCGCAGAAGTAGACCGGGGCATCGGTGGCGACGGTGAAGGCGCGGTGTGCGGCCATCTCGGAGCCCTGGTCCCAGGTCAGTGACTTGGCCAGGTGCCGTGGCAGAGCCTGACGGTGGTCTGCAAGGCCGTGCTGACATCTTCGGCGCCGCGGCCCTTGGGCAGGTGGACGAGCATGACGTAGCGGGTGGCCCGCTCGACCAGGGTGCCGATGGCGGAGGCACTGTCCTTCTGGCGGTGCGGCTTGCGCCGGGACCGTCCGGTCCGCAGGGCTCTGGCCAGCTCGTGCCGGAGTTCACCGCGGCCTTGGACATAGAGGGCCCGGTAGATCGTCTCGTGGACCACGTGCATCTCCGGCCGGTCGGGGAACCTTCTGCGAAGAGCGTTGCAGATCTGTTCCGGGCTCCACCGCATTGCCAGGTGGGCCTGGATGAAGTCACGCAGCTCAGCGTTCTGGCCGATCTTGCCGGGCTTGGGCCAGGGCATGCCGTTGCGGCGTATCTCCCGGCTGACTGTGGACGGGCTGCGGCCCAGCTCGGCGGCGATCGTTCGGACGGACGCCTTCTCGCGCAGCCGGTCGGCTATGTGGATGCGCTCGTCCTCACGCAGGTACCTCGTTGCCGAGGGCGCGGGCTCCCGCTCTGCCGGAGCAGGAGCCCGCCGCCGCTTCGGGTCGGTCCGGCCATGTCGCCATTCACGGCCGGTCCGGTCATGGACGCCGACGCGTCGGCTTGCCTCTTTGCTTGTCAGCCCCATCCGCACGCGCCGGAAGTATCCCTCCCGCTCAGCCCGGAGCTTCCGGGGCCCCTGAACCTTGCGTACCTTGCGAATCCCGAAGTCCATCGCAACCCTTGAGCTGGGGTGTTGCGACGACCACTAGAACGGAAGCCAACCGGCGGGGCTTTTCAGCGCACGCCCGCGAACCCACCCAACGTCAGAGCTGTCCCGGGTTTCGTAGCGGCCGGTTTGTGTGGTTTGAGGCGGTGGTCGTGGTCATCTGGGATCGGTAGCGCTCGCCGTAGCGGATCCTCAGTACGCCGAGCGGGCCACCGATACCCGCGTGCAACGCGATCACGGCCGAAGCACTCCGGCTGATTGTCAAGTGCCTTGCCCAGTAACTGCTCCAGCTCCTCCTCACATGAGGACCGCGGGGCCGGCAGCGGCACTTTGCACCCCAGATCAGGAGACCGGGGCCTGGGCCGGGGTGAAGGTGAAGAGTTGGTCGCTGGCTCCGGTGCACTCGGCCTGGATCAGTTCGCTGCCGTCGATGAGGACCTCCTGCATGCCGAGGCACTTGCTGCTGTCGGTGAGACGCAGGCGGTAGCCGTTGCCGGAAGGCTCCAGCCGGTAGTGCGTCGCCTCCGGGTCGGTGCAGTCCCAGGTGGACACCAGTTCGACCTTCTCGGAGGGAGCTAAGTCGGTGTCCCCGCTGAGATATCCGTCGCCACCCAGGCAGCCCGACTGGAATGCCGGCTTGAGTCGGTACACCAGGTCGCCGAGGGATTCCAGGTAGATCTGCGGGTAGTCGAGGTGTGAGCAGCGGCCTCGTACAGCGACGATGCGTTCAGTCAGCTCGCTGCTGCCCTCCGTGATGCACCGGCTCGGGGCGTCGTCCGGATGCATTTCTACCCAGCCGGCCTCGGGCATCCCAGACGAGGTGCGGACGGCGACGGGGGGTTTGGCTGCCGTCTTGCTCGGCTGGATTTTGTCCGGGGTGGTGGAAGGTGTGGGAGCCGGCGTGGATTTCGTGGGGCCGGCGGTGATTCGGGGACTGTCTTCGGGCTGTGCGTTGCCGATCTGGCCGCCGTTGGGCCAGAGGGCGAGCACGAGGACGCCGACGGCGGCGCAGGCTCCGGTGAGTGCCATCGGAAGGTGGCGGGTGCGGGTCGGGTGGCCGCCGTGTCCGGGGGCTGTCGCCGGGACCTGCGGAGATGGCGCGTTGGCTGTGTGCTGGTCCCCGTCGTCTTGGGCGAGGCTGGTTTCTGATCCGGCGCTCGTGTCGGTGCCCGGTTGCGGGTCGGTCTTTACGTCGACTGCCGTGCCGTCGTCGGAAGGCGGCTCGGTAGCCGTCTCGTCGACGGTGGCGGAGGGTGGGGCCGGCGAGGGCTCCTCCGGCGGACTCGTCCGGTCTGATATTGCGGTTATCGCCTCTGCGCTTGCCGGAGGTGGCTCACCGTTCCCGCCTGGTGCTGGCTGCGCGTTCATCGCAAGCCGGCGGCGGACCTCCAGCCAGGCTTCGACGGTGGCGGCGTTGCCGCCGCACGCCCGTACGAAGGCGCCCAGGAGCTCTTCGCGGGGCAGGTCCCCCCGTGCCAGCACGCCGGAAATCGTGGCGCGTGGCAGTGCGTCACCTGCGTCGTCCGCTCTGCGTTCCAGTTGCCGGTAGCTGAGGTCGGCCCAGCTGCGTAACTGCCGCATCGTGTGGACGAATTCCGCCGGTGTACGCGCGGCCTCCGGATCGGGCCCCGTCCCCATGTCTCCCCCTGCTCGCTCGCATGCTCGAAGGAGCCTAGTGCGAAGACGGGTCGGAAGAGAGTGCAAGCGGCGGCGCCGGCGGAGAAGGATCCAAGCTCTCAAAGCCGATTCGGCTTCCATCACGGCGTTACGTGGCGGTAGCTGACGACCTGTGACGTATCGGTGAGCGGCGCGACGGTGACCGATCGGCCGGAGCCGGGGGCATGTATGACCTCGCCGTCCCCGATGTAGAGCTGAACGTGACCGCCTCTATTGGTGATCACCAGGTCGCCGGGGACAAGTTGGGCGCGGGTGGTGGCCTTACCGGCGTGGACCTGGCTCCAGGTGGTACGCGGGAGTTTCACCCCGGCCGCCTCCCAGGCTCGCATCACCAGTCCGGAGCAGTCGTAGCCGCGGGAGCCGGTACCGCCCCAGACGTAGGGCTTTCCCACCTGGGACCGGGCGAAAGTGACGGCGGCCTGGGCTGCCGATTTCCCAACTGCCTGCTTGCGCGTCTTCGCTCCGGAGGAGGGGGCTGGATCCTCCGGCGGTGCGGGCTTCGCCCGGTCAGCCGGCCCGGTGGAGAGGGGTAGACGCAGGGTGTCTCCGGCGTAGATCAGCGTCGACGTACCCAGCTCGTTCAGCCGCTGCAGCGTCTTTACGGTCGTGCCGTGCGAGCCGGCCAGCGCGTAGAGGGTGTCGCCCGGTCGCAGAGTGACCTTCTTGGTGGCCACCGGCGACTTCTTTGCCGTGCCCCGACCTGGCGCGGGAGGTTCGGCGATCTTCACCGGGCCGTGTACCCGCCCTGTCTCCGTACCGGGGGTCCTCGTCCCGGCAGGACTGGGGGCAGTCGGTTTTTCCGGCGCGAGCGACAACGACGGTCCGGCCGGCGCTGAAGACGACGATCCCGACGGGCCGTGCACGGCCAGGATCATCCCCGCCACAAGCGAGAGCAGGAACAGCACAACCAGGCATGACGCCGCCCATAGCGCGTTCCCCGCGCTCGGGGTCCGCGGCTTGCGGTGCGACATCGGGGCCGGAGCCTGCGCCTGCGCCTGCTTCGAGGGCCTGAGCAACGTCTGCTGCGCCATCACAACCTCCTTGTGAGGACCGGGGAGTTCGCGGCCCGAAAGAAGGCTGTTCCGGCCATGTGGTGTCCCGCCAGAGCTCCAGGTGTCCCGGACAGTCCGTATCCGTCCGCACCCACGAACGCCCCTCGCCGCAGGCGGCGAAACACCCCTGGACACCAGCTCTGACCAGCACGGACGGACCCGGACTGTCCCAGCCACCGCAATCCATTGCCCTGCCCCGGACCCTGCGGCCACGCTTCTCTCACCGCCGCGCACCGACGGGCGGCGCCCCGGTCGAAGGCGTCGCCACACCGCTGCCCGGCCGGCCCAGCCACCGGTGTCGACGACCGCAGGCGGGCCAGACCGCAGCCGAGGCACTTCGAGAGAAGCAGCCCGGTTCCGACCACTCGGTCCTTACTCAGGGAGCATCAGCATGCGCAGCACACGAGCCCGTTCACTGGCGGTGGCCACCGTCGCCGCAGGTCTGCTGGCGGGCGGCATCACCGCCGGCACCACCGGGGCCTTCACCGGCGACAGGCCCACCGACACGATCGCCAACGCGGCCGCGGAAGGGTCGCAGATCCAGTCCGGGACGGCGAAGAAGCCGCCGTGCATCGGTGAGAAGAGGATCGCGAACAAGACGTTCGTCACGACGGTCTACGAGTGGCCGGACGACCCCGCCCACGTACAGAGCATGCCGGGGCCGGCGAAGACCACGTGGGAGTACCAGGTCGACCTCACCAGCAAGGTCAGCTCCACCTTCGGCATGACCTACGGGGTGATCAACGCCGGTCTCGGGTTCGAGACCGGAAAAACCGAGAGCTTCAAGAAGAAGGTCGAACTCAACCTGAAGGACAGGACTCACTACCTGGTCCGCGCGGCGGAGGTCTACAAGCAGTACCAGTTCGACGTCTACGAGCAGCAGGCCGATTTTGCCTGGATGACCTCGACGGACGCCCGCTGCAAGCCCTACACCTGGGTGAAGATAGGCAGCGGTACCGCCCTCAGGCCGTGGACGAGCACGTACAGGATCACCAAGGTCACCAAGCCCTAACCCCTTCGCCCCCGGCGCTCAGCGGCTGTGGGCTCATAAGAGCTCCTGATGACATGACCAGGGCCCGCGGCCGGTAACGGCTGCGGGCCCTCGGTCGACAGATCGTCACGGGCCACCGACCGCGCCCTCCGTCCGGCCCAGGTCCTACGCACCTACTGGCCCGACAGAAGCTGTTCGTAGTGCTTGACAACTCCTCCCGCACAAACACGCCAAGGCCCGCGCCTGGGCGCCCGATCGGCAAATCCAGTTGGTCTTCCTGCCGACCTACGGCTCCTGGCTGAATTGGATCGAAGCGATCATCCAGCGAAGGCGCCCGGCCCGACTCCGCGCCGGGTACCGCGGCGGGCGATCACGGGCACGATGCCGCAAACCTCCGTAGGCGCGTGAGCGCCGAGCGTATTTCTCCTCCAGCAGCTTTCACCTGGTGCAGTAGCTTGCCAACGCCCCGGGAGTTCCGCTTCGATCAGTCCGTCGGGGTCGTACAGGACCGCGTGCGTGCTGGTGTGCATGGCGGGCCTCGCTGATGGGGGCGTCGTCGCGCGGGTGGCCGGCGGTCACCGCAGGGTGTCCTCGCCGTCGCCGTGCTTGTCGTCCTGGTCCTCGGTCCGCTGGGCGAGGAACCCGGCGAGGTCCCGGCCAACCGAAGCGGCGAGGTAGGCCGCACGCGGACTCATACCTGCTCGCGCACCAGCTCCTCCAGCAGGGCCAGCGCATCCTGCATGCCGTCCTCCATGCCGGACTGCAGGTGCCCGTCCCGGTTCGCCTTGGTCTGGTGCTCGACCAGCATCTCCAGGTAGGTCCGGCCGTCCTTCTCGACGAACGTCGTGGTGTTGACCGCCTGAGCGTCCGGGACGCCGGAGAAGGTCTCCGTGGTGACCAGGCGCTCGTCCGGGACAACCTCCCGGTACTCGCCGTAGAAGGCGAACTCGTAGCCGTTGAAAGCCTTCGCCGCCCAGCGCCACCTGCCGCCGACGCGTACGTCCATCTCGACGCCGGTCACCTCGGAGCGGTTCGCGTGCCACCATCGGCGCAGCAGTTCCGGGGTGGTGAAGGCCCGGTACACCAGGTCCCGGGGCGCGTCGAACTCGCGCGTGATCAGGATCTGGGTGTCGGTGGGGGTGGTGACGGTCGCCCGCCGGCCGTTCGTCGCAGTCATGATTCCCGCTCCTTGTCCGTAGTTTCCGATTGAGCCGGCTGCGAGCCGTGGCGGCCGGATTCCGCCTGCTGCGCCTTGAGGTCCTCGAGTACCGCGTCCAGGAGTTCGAAGCGCTCGGTCCAGAGCCGCTCGTAGTCCTTGACCCACTCGTAGACCTCGCGCAGCGGCGCCGGTTCGAGCCGGTATATCCGCTGCCGGCCCTCGTCGCGGACCTGCACGAGCCCGACCTCGCGCAGCACCCGCAGGTGTTTGGACACCACCGGCTGTGCCACGCCGAGCTGCTCGACCAAGTCGGTGACGGACCGCTCGCCCCGCGCCAGGGCGTCGAGGATCTCCCGCCGCCGGGGTTCGGCGACGGCATTGAACGCGTCGGTGGTGGTCGCCGCTCTCGCCATGACTCCATCGTATGCCGATATAGGCATACGTCAAGCGGCGCGCTGCCCTGGTCGCACACGGCTGCAACGTCGGCTGCACCCCGGTCATCGGCGGTATCGACGCGCTGAAGTACGGGCGGCTCTCCCACGTCGACCAGACGTATCTGCGGCTCGCCACGTACCGGGCCGCGAACGCCACGCTGATCGAGCACCAGGCGGCCATCCCGCTCGCCCAGGCGTGGGGTGGCGGGCTGGTCGCCTCAGTCGACGGATGCGGTTCGTCGTCCCCGTACCCAGCGTGTACGCGCGGCCGAACCCGAAGTACTTCGGGCGTCGGGGCGGTGCCACCTGGCTCAACATGATCAACGATCAGGCGGCCGGGCTCGGCGGGAAGGCCGTAGCCGGCACCCCGCGCGACTCGCTGTACGTGCTGGACGTGCTCTACGACCGCGACGGCGGCAAGCGCCCGGAGATGGTCGTCACGGATACCGCCTCGTACTCCGACATCGTGTTCGGTCTGCTCACCTTGGCCGGGTTCGCGTACGCGCCGCAGCTCGCGGACCTACCGGATCTGAAGATGTGGCGCGTCGACCTCGCCCGGATCGAGCGGCACTGGTACGGGCGGATCGCCAAGACTCTGCACATCCTGCTCCTGGCCGACGAGCCCGGCTGCAGCAGGCAGATCAAAGTGCAGGCCAACCTCCAGGAGGGCCGCCACGCGCTCGCCCGGCAGATCTTCCACGGCCGGGCCGGACAGCTCTACCAGGACGGCATGGAGGACCAGATCGGAGCGCTCGGACTGGTCCTCAACGCCCTTGTGCTGTTCACCACCCGGTACATGGACGCGGCGGTAACCCAGCTGCGGGCGGACGGTTTCGACGTCCGCGACGAGGACGTGGGCCGCCTCTCCCCGTTCGTACGGCACCACGTCAACATGCTCGGCCGGTACTCGTTCCAGCTGCCCGACCTGCCTGGCGGCCTGCGCCCGCTGCGGGCCCCCGAGACCGCCGATGATGCGTAAGTAGGAAGGTGCATCAGCATTCTCGGTGGCGGAATTGGTCGTGCGGCTTGGGCTGGGGCTCGGGCTGCCCGCAGCGGTGTTATCGGCGCCGGTCTCGGTCGGCGGTGCTTCGACGGGGAAGTGGATCGGGCTGATCAGGTATTGCGTGCGGTCGGGTGATGGCTCGTTGGCCAGGTGGGGGGCGGTCACCTCCCGCATCCCGTCGATCATCCCGCGTAGTTCCCCAGATCCCGCGCCGCCTGCGGCTCATGGACGCCTTCCCGATGACCGTCAGCGGCAAGGTCCGCAAGGTCGAACTGCGGGAGGCGGCGGCGCGGGAACTCGCGGGCCGGGTGATGAGCCGGATCAGCGGATTTCGGTGACCCGGTGCTCCTTCAGGGCGGCGCAGTTGGAGTTTTCCACCGACACGTACACGTTGTCGATGCTGCCGCCCCAGCTCACGCAGTAGCCCTTGCCGTAGACGTAGGACGGCCCCGCGTATGAGGTGTAATTCCCGGAGTCCCCGGACCACTCACCGGTGTCGGGGACGTAGATGTACGCGGACATGTACTTGGCCGCGCCCGGGTTGGCGCGGATGGTCGCGACGCAGTTCTTGCCGTTTGAGGAGTTGTACGTCAGGTAGACGGTGCCCAGCGAGCCGATGGGCGCCGAGTTCACGGTCTTGTAGGCGCTGCCGCAGACGCCCTGCGGTGTGACGTTGGGCGCGGCGGAGGCGGTCGTGCTGAACGCGGTCGTGGCGCCCACCGCCAGTGCGGTTAACGCCCCGGCGGCCGCGATATTGCGTGCGATTCTCATATTTCCCCCTTGTACCCCTGAGAGCTGTTTGCTCTCACTTGATGTGACCCGCGAGCGGCATGGATGGTTGTGCCGGGTTCACGTTGATGGTGGCGCCGCGGTGAGCGGATGCGAGGACCAGGAGCAGCGGAAGATCACGTTCGGGGCGGGGTCTGCGGGACGTGACCGCCAGGGCGAGGGCCTCGGTGACCAGCTCGGTTCTCATGTGGCCGGCGATCCCCCAGCTGACGATGCGGCGGGAGGACAGGTCCAGAACGACTGCGAGGTAGGGCCGGCCCTCGCCGGTGGGGACGTAAGTGATGTCAGCGGTCCAGCGCAGGTTCGGCGCGTTCGCGGTGAAGTCGCGGCCAATCAGGTCGGGGGCGGCCGTGGCCTGCCGGTCCCGGCGAGTGAGCGAGGCCCGGCCGGTGCGGCGGTACACATCGGTCAGCCCGGCCTCGGGCATCAGGCGGGCGACGCGCTTACGCCGAGGTTGTGGTCATTCCCGGATGCCACGACTGGGCGAGGCTCCTGGTCAGCCGTGATCGGCTGCCGTAGGTAGTCGGGCATCTCACCAGCGACGATGCGAGCGGCACGGGCGCGCCGCTGTTTTTGCCGGAGCCTTCCGTGCCCGCTTGGCCTCGCGAGATTCCTTCGGCATCGGGGAGGCTTCACCTGGCGGTTGCCGCCGAGGGCTGGTCAGGTGGCTCGGAGTTGAAGTGTCAAGACGCGCTTGGTGGCGCGCGTCAGGGCCACGTAAAGGTCGCGGGCGCCGCCTTGACGGGCGGTTTCGATGGCGGCCGGGTCGATGAGGAACACGCTGTCGAACTCCAACCCTCGTGTATCCGTGGCTGCGACGACCACGGCGCCGGTCCCGTCGAGCACTGTCGTGAGCCGGGCAATGCGATCGGATGGACCGATGACGCCGATCAGCTCGTCCGGGTGGGCGTCGGCTGCCTGCTCGACCAGTTCACGGATGAACTCATCCATGCCGGGGTCGGTCACGAGGACAGTGCTGGGGCGTTCACCGTGCCGGATCGAGCGGGAGAGTTGCTGTTCTGGGGCGATCCGCGCGAGCAGGGGCGCAGCCGCGTGCAGTATCTCGGCGGTGGTGCGGTAGTTGACCGTCAAGGTGTGGTGCGCGAATCGTTCTCCGACGAACGGCCCAAGGGCCTCGGTCCAGGATCGGACTGCCGTCGCCGATCCCGCCTGGGCGAAGTCGCCAACGACGGTCAGGGAACGTGCCGGGCAGCGGCGCATGAGCATCCGCCATTGCATCTCGGAGAGCTCCTGCGCCTCATCGATCACGATATGGCCGTACACCTGCTCAGGGGGGCCGTCGACCAGCGCTCGCGCCTCATCCAGCAGTGCGAGGTCGGCGTTCGTGTATCCCGTTCTGCGGGGAAGGGTGAGGATCGCGATCTCGTCGTCGGAGAGATCAGGCAGCGAGGTGGTGAGCGCGGTGCTGTCGGCGAGGAGCCGCCGCAGCGCGTCGGTGGCGTGTAGCCGCGGCCACACCGCCTCGATGGCGAGGTCGACGCCGGGGTCTTCGAGGAGCCCGTCGCGGATGCCGTCCCAGTCGATCTCGGGATCGCCCGTGGCCGCGATGGTGTCATCGAGGCCGAGTGCGCGCAGATCCTCGGCGACGGCCTGGTCGAGGTCGATGCCCAGCAGGGCAGCCACCTCATCGTCCATCTCGGTGAGCGCCTCGGTGGTCCGTTTCTCCAGCAGGTTCACGAGGTCACTGACCACGTATTCCTTGAAGGCCTCGCGAGCGGGGTTGTGGGCGAGTCCGCCCTGGGTGGCGTGGCGGTGAGCGTCATCCACCGATTCCGGGTCCAGAACGAGCGTCTCTTGCCCGATCCTGATGTCGAGGGGCACTCCGCGCGGCTGGTGGTCGCGCACCCAGCGCGTAAGGGCTGTGGCGAGCTGGGCTCGTCCCTTGACGCGCGCGGCGGAGTCGGACTCGATCGTGGTCGGCTCGACGCCCGTCAGATCGGCCGAGGTCGCCATCTGCACGTCGTTCTCGCCGAGGGAGGGCAGCACCTCGAAGATGTAGTCGAGGAACCGCCGATTCGGGCCGAACACGAGCACGCCTTGTCCGGTGAGGGCCGGGAAGGCATAGAGCACGTACGCGGCCCGATGCAGTGCCACGATCGTCTTGCCGGTTCCGGGGCCGCCGTCCACGACGGTGACGCCGCGATGAGGTGACCTGACAATCGCATCCTGCTCGGCCTGGAGCGTGGCCGCCGCCTCGCGCATCCGACCGGTTCGTGCCCTGCTCAGTGCGGCGACGAGGGGACCGTCGCCGACGACATCCTGGGGTGTGGGTGACGAGCCGTCGAGGATCTCGTCGCTGACATCCACGATTCTGCGACCGTTCAGCCGCAAGTGTCGGCGGCGACGCAGCCCCAGCGGGGATGCCGGCGTCGCCGCGTAGAACGGCCGCGTGGCATCTGCACGCCAGTCCACCAGCAGCAAGGCGCCGTCCGCAGAGCGAAGGCCGGTACGGCCGATGTGCACCGATTCGCCCGACGTACTGTCGATGCGCCCGAAGCACAGTGAGCGTTCCGCTGCCCGCAGTTCGCGTACGGTGCGCGTGAGGCGGGCGACTTCGACATCGCGGGCATACAGCTCCTGCGGACCCTCGGCCGGGCCGGCCAGCACCCGGCCGCGCGCGGCGAGAGCGTCAGCAATCTCGGAGTCGAGCCGGTCATACATCGCATCAACCAGCCGCCGCTCAACCTCGACCTGCTGCTCGACCTGCTGCGCCACGCCGCTGTCCACCCGCATACGTAGATGTCTCCTCTCCGCAGGTCATCCAGTATGCGAAGCAAAGAGATCGAAAGTAAGGCTTGACTTACCTGGTCGGGTCAGTCGGTGCCGGAAGCATGCGGAAAACTGCCTGCCAATCTCCTGTTGTCACCACCCAGGAGCACGCAAACGGGCTCGGCTTCGGACGGCTCGTGGGCAGCGCGGGCTCGGCCGCCACATCGGTGTGGTCGGGTAGCCGGATCACAATCGGGGGCCTCACTGCTGTTCGGGGCGCGGCCTTTACAGGTCGAACTCCAGGTGCTCGACATCGGTGAAGCGGACCTCTTCGAGGCTTCCGGCGCGGCGGCCGCCGTCCTGGAAGTACACCTCCTTGAGGGCTTCGGCGGCGATCTCCCGCAACTGCTGGTCGTTGGCGCCCTGGTCCTGGGCGTCGAAGAGGCGGGCGGCGTGGTGCGGGGGCAGGGCGACGGTCAAGTGCCGGATCCGGTCCTGGTCCGTCGACCCGATCGGCGCGACGTAGCCGAGGCGGGCCCGGGTGTCGATGACGATGCCGCCGGTCGTCGCCGCTTTCTCGCGGGCCTTCGCCCGGATCTGCGGTTGCCACCTGGCCTTCACCTCGCGCTCTATGCGCGAGGCGAGGTCGGGGCGGGGCTTTTTGATCTGGTCCTTCACGTACCGCTCGACGGTGCGCTGGGAGACCCGCAGCATCTGGGCGACCGCCTTCGTGCCCTTGAGCTGTTTGACCAGGTACCGCATCTGCACGCCGGCCGACTTCGGGATGGGGCGGGTGAAAGCCCGCTGCACCGCCTGGTCCAGGCCGTCCCCGAACATGGTCATCGCCTGCTACTCCCCGTTGTCCTGGTCGGTGATGGTGCCGTCCTTGATGTACCGGGCGAGGTTGAGCTCCGGGGCCTTGAACTGCTCCCTCACGCCCTCGCCCCACAGCACGCTCTGTGTGCCCTCGTGTTTCACCAGGCCCGGGTTCACTCCGAGCTTGAAGCCGCCCGGCAGCGGCTTGCCCTCCCGGTACGGCAGGAAGTCCAGCGGGCTCTCGCCGTCGACCGCGTACACGGCGCAGTCCGAGAGGATCGCGATCGGGTACTGCCCGGTGAAGGCGGCGTGCCTGATGATCTTGCGGTGCTCGTTGATCCGTGTCCGGGAGATGACCGACGCGCGCAGGTGCGGGTTCCACGTCGGCCGGGACAGCGCCCGCCACGGCTCGCCCGGTCGCCAGCCCTCGCCCCGGGGGCGCTCGCGCAGCTTGCCCAGGCCGCCCTTCACGGTCGCCTTGATCGCGGACACCACGATCGCCAGTCCGGGGTCGCGCTGCCGGTAGCCGTCCATCGCCGCCAGGAACTCCTCCGGCGGAACGTCGGCGGGCACCCCGAGGTCGGCCATCGTGGCGATGTACGCGTCGCGCAGCCGGTTGTACCAGGCGTCCAGGTAGCGGCCGTTCTCGTACCGGACGTGTGCCTCCATCGGGCGCACCTCGTAGCCGAGCTCCACCGCGTAGGCGACGGTGGGCGTCGCGTACCAGCCCGGGCCCTCCGGGCGCTCGCCCTTCGGCGTGAATGGGCTGGGCAGCAGCGCGCTGTCCAGTTCCACCCACTCCTTGCCCGACTTCACGCGGGACAGGTCGACGTGGGACAGGTCGACCAGCCAGCTCCCCGGGAGCTTCGGGTCGAACACCGGGTTCTTGACGTGCGTCGGCTTGCCGAGGCCGACGATCAGGCCGTTGGCTCCGGCGGCGAAAGCCATGTTCACGTCGATGCCCACCAGGTTGCGGCGCAGGCATTCGGCGTCGGTGAGCGGGCGCGCCCAGTCGTACGCCTCCTCGAAGAGCTTCTCCTCGGAGCCGCGGACGTGGAAGCGCGGCAGGTCCTTGAGGAGGGGGTGCCCGTCGGGGGCCTCGCACGGCGCCGGGTCGACCGGGTCCTTTCCCAGGCTGCCGGGGTTGTGCTCGGAGTGCCGCTTGCCGTTGGCGTCGGGCTCGGAGGCGCGGGTCGGCGGGTGCAGGGCGGTCATCAGCTCCAGGCCTGTGACGGCGGTGGAGCCGCGCGGCGTCATCACCCGGGACGCGAACACGCCCAGGATCCGGGCGAGTTCGGCCGGCGGAAGCTGCCCGGCTTCGCCCCAGTGCCGGGTATCGAGCGCGTTCCAGGACGGGATGCACAGCTGGACGCAGGCACGCTCCGAGCTTTGTGTGGGGCGGTAGATCCTCGCCCACGGCCCGAACCCGCGCTTCGTCAGCTTCCAGTCGGCGCGCGTCACCTGCTTGATGACCTTGTGGCCCTCCGGGAGCCGTCCGGCGAGCCGCTCTTCCTCGGTGAGGGTGCCCGGGAGTCCGTAACGCTCCAACGCGGCCTCGGTGAGCACGAGCAGCGGATCGGCGTCCTTGCCCGGCCCGGACAGCTTCGGCTGCCCGAGCTTCGCCTCCTTGAGCGTCCAGTCGACGAGGGCCGGGATGGACTTGGCGGGCACGTCCAGGACCAGGCCCCCGACGCAGTACGCCAGGACCTGACCGTCGGAGTCGACATCGACGACCGCGAGCGGGCCGTTCTCGAACCGCGGGTCGGCGGCGGCCGCCGGGGTGCCCGCCGGGGCAGCCTTCCGCGCGCCCGGACGGCGCGACGTCGACGACGGCCTGGTGGTGCGCGTCGGACGCGGCGCGGCCGCCGGAGCGGCGGCGACGGGGGCAGGGCTGATCTGGGTGTTCTCGGATGCCGTCATGGCCGCAGCCTCGGGCGCCGGCCCTGTGGACAGAGACTGCTCCGTCAGGGCAGGCGTGCCGGTGAACGTAGCCGGCACCGCAACGTCCTGGGCGGGTGCGGCCGCGTCGGCCGGGGCGGGGTAGAGCTCCGCGAGCTTCTCCAGCAGCCGCGCGTACGCCTCACGCTCCGGGCCGCGCGGCTCGGTCTTGCCGGACTCCCAGCCGCTGACCGTGGCCCGGCGCACCTTCAGCGCGGTGGCCACCTCGTCACTCGTCAGGCCGTGCGCGGCGCGCAGCCGCTTGCGCTCTGCCGGTGGCGGGAGCGGAGAGCGGGATGCGACCAGCGCGTCGACCGCGTCGAACAACTCGGACATGGAACACCTCCTGACGAACACTCTACTCATGGAACGTACGAACCACGTACGTTTGCCGTACGGATAGCGTACGAAGCGCGTTCGAGGGGTGTAGCGATATATTACGGACGCCTGGAGCGGGGCCGACTGCGGCAGCGCGGCCGTCATCCCGGCCTCCCGTGCCGCCCGTTCCGCCCGCGCCCGGCGCAGGGCGGCCGCCTCGGTCGCCGCGGCCGGGCGGCGGCGCTCCGTACAAGCCGCCTCGATCGGGGCCGGCGCATCGTCCGGGACGACGTCGGCCTCCGGGGAACGCGCGGCGGCGCGGCTTCCTGGTGCACGGCGAGCGCGCGGCGGTAGCCCTCGCACGCCATTCCCTGGTCCTCGCCGAGCCGGTGGGCGCGCCCGGGGACGGGGCTGCCGGAGTGACGTGACGTCGGCCGGGCCGGGCGCGGGCACGGCACCGGGCGACAGGCCGACGGCCTGCGGCTCACCTGCTTCGCCACCAACACCGAGGACACCCCGATCGCGCAGCTGGAGCTGCGGCACCGACAGCGTGCCCGCGCCGAGGACCGCATCCGCAATGCGCGCGCCATCGGCCTGCGCAACCCAACTGGGCACCCGGGTACGGCCGTTCCTTGCGGACAAGCAGCCGCATCCCCTTCGGCCAGTTGGTCAGGCAGTCCCCGTCGAGCTCGGCGACCCAGGCGCCGTCGCGGATCTCGCCGCCGGGTTCGACGGCGGGCGTCCAGGCGGAGGGCGGGACCGACAGCACGGCCTGGTGAATCTGCTCGGTGATGGTCATGCCGACCGAGCGAGTAGGACAGCCACCAGCCCTGCTTCGCGCGCCATTCGACGAATGCGTGGGTGCCTCCGCCGGAATCCGTGCGGATCAGCGTCTGCCGCCCACGCCGGTACCTTTTCGGCAGCTGGGCCACGGCGAGTTTCGCGGCTTCGATGTGATCGGCAGCAGTGTTGGACCCGGCGTTGCCCGGCCGCAGCAGCCCGGCCACCGGCTCCCCGGACCCGCCGCGGCCATGGTCGACGAAGCCCATCAGCGGGTGATGGCCGAAGCTCTTCTTCCAGGTCGCAGCCGCGTCCTGCTTGTCGGAGTGTGCGATCACGAGTACTGCGTCCAGGTCCACGGTCACCTGACCCTCCGCGTCCGGAGGGGAATCCGCGGCCAACTTCCAGACGCGTTGGCGGACTTCGGAACGGGCGGTGCCGGATCGCCGTCAGAGCCATCGGCCCGGCCGTGGCAAGGAGGGCGATGAGCCGGGAGACGGTCGGGTCCGAGGCGGCCCGCAGCATGCCCACATCCGCCAGGCAGTCCCCGCCCAGCGCGACCGCGAACGCCACATCAGCAGGATCTTCCCCGGATCATGCACCGCCCGAGGACACCGCCACGGCGCGAGCGCCGCCGATATCGCCCCGTCCAGGCCGGTCTTGCGGACGGTCTCGACCAGCAGCACGCCCCCACGCTTCCTCACCTGAGGAGTGCTTCTTTCATGCGACGACCTGGACCTGGATAAGTCTCATCGTTGCAGTTCAGGAGCGTTCTTTGCGTTTCTGATCACCCATCGGACGCCCTAACACGTGAAAGCGCGAGGCTAGGCATTAGTGCTCGATGTGGAAGCGGCTTTGGGAGATGACGGACTGGCGGAGCTTGGTGGTGAAGTCTGCGCTGCGGGCGATCTGGTCCACGCCGCCGGCCTTGTTCTGCCGCAGGGCGGACTTGAAGTTCTGGTCGAGGGTTCCGGTCATGCGTTCCATCAGGTCGCTGGTGAGGTGGTCCAGGTCGATGTTGAGCAGGTCCCGCGTGGTCGGCTGGCGGAGTCGCGTCAGGGTGTAGGCGGACACACAGGCCAGGGGGTAGAGCCAGTTCTCGACCGTCTCACCCAGTAGGGGCCGGTCTTCGGCGTACTGGGTCAGGAAGCGGCGGAGGCGAGCGTGTACATCCAGGCAGAGGCGGTAGATGTCCAGGTTGTGTCTGGGGGAGAAAATCTGGCTGTAGTGCTTGTCGTCGAGCAACAAGGCTTCTGAGTGCCGTAACGCCGTGTGCGGCTCCCGCAAGGCGAAGGCGGTGAACTCGCGTGCCAGACGGGCCATGCTGACGACTTGGTCGAGGGGGAAGCCGAGGTTGCGGTAGTAGCTGGCGCGGCGCTCGTAGTGGTAGCCACCGGAGTGCGTGAGACTTTCCTCGATGTCCTTCTGAATGGACTCGGTCGCTCGTAGGGCTCCGGCAGGAAGCTGCGTCTGACTGTTGGTGGCCCGGATGATCCTGTCGCGTGTGGTGCCGGACTCCGGGGCGACCACGATCTTGACCAGCAATGACCTGTCCCGGTGCTGTCCACCGGCCTGGAAGTAGCTATAGACCTCGTGACTGGTCTGCAGCCCGTTTACGATCTGCGGGTCCTTGATAACGATCTTCTTGCCCGCGATCTGTGCCGCATCGGCGACGACGGTGACGCCGTTGTTGAACCACCAGAAATCCTCGCCCGTGCCTGATTTCAGCGTCTCGCCGATGGCGTTGTTCACCGCAGTGGATCCTGCATAGTCCCTCACATTCGACTCGAAGAGCTCCAGCCGTAAGGCCTCGTTGTCGGACGTGATGAAGCGGTAGTACTCGTCCAGCCGGGCGAGGCAGACGTAGCCCTCGCCGAGAGAGGTGCTCATCGGGGTCTCGGAGAAGACGAGTTGCGCCACCGCCTTCGCGCCCCGGGCCGTCCGCTCGCGCAGGTCCGCAGCGTTCAGGTACTCGACGGTTGCCTCGGTGTCCGAGGTGATCTTTGCCAGTTCCCGCCGAAGACGGTCGCCCTTGGACTTCACGTTGGGATGGGGGCCCTCAGCAGCCTTGCTGGCGTAGATCACCTTTACCCTGACCTGGGGGAACGACGACGCCAGCTCCTCCAGGATGCGCAGGAATCGCCGTGTGCGCTCCAGCAGTTTCGCATTGGTGTGCGCGACCAGATCGTCCTCGACACGGCTCATGTCGAGCAGCGTCGGCAGATGAAAGTGCAGCTTCTCAAAGACCGTCTCCTGGTAGCTGGGAGAGGTCTTCGCCTGGAGGACGACCAATTCGATCGTGCTGGCCCTCGATGACAGGTACTGGTGAGCGTCGGCGGTGACGTAGCGGCCGTCGACGAACGACCAGATGCCGTCGATGCCGCAGTCGTGGGCCCCGTCCACGATGCCGTCCTGAATCTCGTCGTTGTCGAGATCCCAGTCCTGGAGCGCCTTGTCGGCGGCGAAGAAGGTGAAGAAGTCGTCCCGCCCCTGGTCCGGCGCCAGCCGCCGATGCTGATCATCCAGGATGCGGTCGAGCAGCCGCTGGTCATTGTTCTGCATGGACTTCATGCAACGCCCCCCAATAGACATGCGAACGGGACAAGATGCTCGCAGGCCCACGCTGGAGAGGAAACCCCCCGATAGGGCTTAGACCGTGTTCTCGTGTGGAGACGGTTCGTTGGGCTGTGCGTGGGGCGGGGTACGTGGAGTTGGATTGTTCCGGACGGCTTTGCCTAGCGGGCTCTGCCGCCCTGATTCGGTATCTCGGAGTCGACCGCTCACCGGCGCTTCGTGATCTGGTCGAGGGCCGGCGTCTGGGGGCGGCTGCATGAGGCCGTCGACAGGATCGACGAGTGCGGCCTGCTCGACCTGTCACGCGTGGTTCTCGACTCGGCCCATGTAAGGGCCAAAAAAAGGGGGCGAACTCACAGGCCCGTGGACCGCCGACCGCGGCGATGGCGGGAGGCGTCTCCGACGAACTCGTCATGGTGGGGCCGATGGAGGCGCACAGGAGCGATGCCTCGGAGCCCGGCTACCGCTTTCACGACCTGGTGCGCGTCTGGAGCCGCTTTTCCTACGGGGATTTCACCGCGCTGACCATGATGTAGCCCATCTTGTCCCGGCACAGAGTGAGAATGCGCGGGTAGACGACGTCGAGCTGGGCCATCGCGTCCATGCCCACCAGCTCCGCGATCTGGGTGCGCCTGGCGGCGAACAGGCGCGGGATCAGGTCGTAGGTGGGTTTGAACTCGCGGGACATGTCGCGGGAATCTCGAATGTCGAAGCCGGCCTCACTGAGCATGCGGGAGTAGTCCTCGGCTCCGGCGGGGAGGCGGGAGAGGGCGAACGCAGCCTGGAACAGCTGGATTTCTTCTGGTGTGAAGGGCACGGCTTCGTAGCAGTCCGCGAGGACGAACCGCCCCCCGGGCCGCAGCACGCGCCACACCTCGCGGATCGCGGCGGGCCGGTCAGAGAAGTGGGCGAACGACTCGATCGCCCACGCGGCGTCGAACGTCTCGGACGGCTGAGGCAGGGCCATAGCGTCCGCCTGCTCGAAGGTCACGCGGTCGGACAGCCCCGCCTGCATCGCGCGGTCGTGGCCAGCCTGCGTCTGCGCGGCGCTGACCGTCACGCCAAGCACGTTCCCGCCCGACGTGGCGCCAATCCGCACGGTGGGCCGGCCGGTGCCGCAGCCGACGTCCAGCATCCGCTGTCCCGGGAGCAGCCCGACCTCGTCGATGAGGGTGCCGGTCCAGGAGTCCTGGGCACGGGTCAGCTCCTGCCATGTCTCGTCGGCTGTCAGCTCCTCTGTCTCCCTTCGCACGCCGTCGGTCCACATGCCCATGTGCATGCTGTCGCCCATAGTCAGGCCGTACAGATCCCCGAAGCGGTCGTACCAGTCACCGACTTCCTGCGCCGATGGATCGGTCATATCCAACTCCTTGCTGTCAGGTGGGGCTACCCAGGTGCGGTGACATCACAGCGGGCCGTGCCGACCCGATAGAGCGGCCCGCCACCTCCACTATTTCCCCGGGGCGGGTGCAGGGCATGGCCCCACATCGGGGCGCACGGAAGCACAGATCGGTCCTGTCACTGAATCGCCTGTGTCGGGCGAGGTCGGTGGCATCGGTGATCTGCTGGAAGTGGCCGATCGGGGTGACGCAGATCCTGCTTGGCTGGACCAAGACCTTCACCGACCCCCGGCCCTGCGCGGCCATCGTCGACCGCCTCGCCCCCGAGCACGAGCGGAAGAACCCGCCAAAGCCGGATGGCCATCCTGCCGTCTGGCACGGGAGGTGACCGACTTACCGGCCCGGGCCGGTCCAGAACTGGCGCGGCGCGAAACCCTCGCGCCGCAGCCAGTGTTCGGTGCCCATCGCGCGGACGACGGCCAGGCCCTCGTGGTGGGCCTTCAGTGCCTTCGTCCACAGGTTGGCGAAGGCCTGGGAGCGGATGATGTGCATCCAGTCCGGGCGGTAGAGTCCCCCGTCCTGCGGACGGCTGTTCGCCGGGGGCCGCCGTCCGGCGGCGGCCGGGATTGCGCCGGACAGGGCCTGGCCGGGGTTCCCTGACCCGGCCAGATCCGCCCGGGTCAGGCCGCGGTGAAGCGGAAGGCCTGGCCGGCGGAGCCGGTGCAGGACGACTGGACGGCTTCGGCGCCGTCGGTGGCGGGTGACAGGAAACCGATGCACAGGCCGCTGTGCACGGGGCGCAGCCGGAAGCCTCCGTGGGAGGGCTGCAGGCGGAACTTCTGGTTGTCGGCGTCCGCGCAGTCCCTCGGGGACACCAGGGCGCCCGGGCCGGTCAGGGCCTCGTCGACGTCCAGGCAGCCCCTGTCGTACTCCGGGTGGTGCCACTGGATGCGGTAGATGTCCTCGCCGAGTGCCTCCAGGTAGACACGGGGCACGGCGGCGTCGGCGCACGCGTGCTGGACCGCGATGGGACGGTCCGTGCGTCCGTTGCGCTCCCGGCCCTCCGTCAGGCACAGGGCGGGGTCCGTGGCGGGATGGATACGCGTCCAGCCCGCGGCCGGGGTGCGGGGTGCGTCGGCGGTACGGGGCCGGGTGGCCGCGGTGGGGCCGGCCGGGGCAGGGACGTCCGCGGCGGGCCCGGCGGGTGTGGAGGACGTGGGGCTTTCGGCGTCGCCGGTGGCGGGCGGGGTGCTGGAGGTGCCGGGCGGGGTCGTGGTGGGGGCCGGGGCGCCGGTGGACGGGGCGGCCGGGCGCCCTCCGTCCAGGGCGTCGGTGGAGGAACCGCCGAACGGCCAGAAGGCCAGGGCCAGGACTCCCGCGGCGGCGCACAGTCCGGTCGCGATCAGCGGCTTGTACCGGCGCCGCGGCGGCGTTCCGGTCCCGGGGCCGGAAGGGGCCGGGCCGGTGTGTTCGCCGTGTTCGCCGCGTTCGTCGTCGCCGGCAGGTTCCGCTCCCGGCGGTCTCCGGTCCGTGGCGCCGCTTTCGGACAACGCCGCGTCCGGGGCGGCGGGCGCCGAGGCGGCGGGCGGTTCCGCTCTCTCGCCGGATATGGACAGCCGGCGGCGTACGGTCAGCCACGCGGACACGGTCTCCTCGTCGCAGCCGCAGGCCCGTACGTACGCGGACAGGAGGTTCTCACGGGGCAGTTCGTCGCGGTTGAGTGCCCCGGAGACGGTCGCGCGGGGCAGGACCTGTCCGGCACGGACGGCGTTGCGCTCCAGCTGCCGGTAGCTCAGATCCGCCCAGCGGCGTAACTGCCGCATCAGGGCCACGAACTCCGCGGAGCTGTGCGCCGCTTCCGGGTCGGGTCTTTCTCCCATGACCGCTCCCTCTCCCTCGACCTCGAACTGCCATCGCGGCAGCCTAGCCAGTGGGCGGGAGAGGAGGCAGTACAGATGCTGTCCGGTCATACGGTGCTGCCTCGCCGTCACGCGGTACGGCATGCGGTCGGCACGCCAGGGGTGGAAGGGTGGCTGATCGCGCCGGTTCAGCGCCGGATATGGCGGTACCCGACGACCTGCGAGGGCGGCGGCAGCGGTGCGCTGGTGACGGTGGCACCGGGGCGGGGGGCGTGGATGACCCGGCCGTCGCCGATGTAGAGCCCGACGTGGCCGCCGCCGTTGGACAGTACGAGGTCCCCGGGCACCAGCCCGGCCCGGGTGGTGGCCGTGCCCGCGTGTATCTGGCTGAAGGTGGTGCGCGGCAGCGAGACTCCCCCGGCCTGCCAGGCCCGCATCACGAGCCCCGAGCAGTCGAAGCCCCGCGGGCCCACACCGCCCCAGATGTAGGGCTTGCCCAGCTGCGCCCTGGCGTAGTCGGTGACCGCCCGGGGCGCGGAGGTGGCCCGGTCCGCGGCGGGGGGCGGTGTGCCGCGCGGCGGAGCGGCCGCCCCGGCGGCGGTGGCGGGGGCGGGGACGCGCAGGGTGTCGCCGGCGTAGATGAGGGTGGAGGTGCCCAGTCCGTTGAGCTGCTGCAGGGTCCGGACGCTGGTGCCGTGCCGCTGGGCCAGGGCGAAGAGCGTGTCGCCGGGGCGGAGCACGATCTTCTTGCCGGCCCTGGCCGCCTTGGTGGGCTTTGTTGTGCTCGTGGGCTTCTCGGCCGCCGCGGCCGGGTTCTTCGTGGGCTTGGGCCCGGGCACGGCCGTGGGTGCTTCGGGTGCTTCGCCGTCAGATATCTGAGGGGTCTCTCCGCCGGGCGCCTCGGGGGGCGTCAGTGTGACCGGCGGACGCGCGGGCGGGGACGCCGAGGTCGCCGGCCCGTACACGCCGACGACCGAGCCGACGAGCAGCGAGACGAGGAAGAGCAGGCCCAGAACGGTCGCGGTCCGTGCCCAGCTCACCGGCTTCAGCGCCTGCGTCCACGGGGCCCGCACAGCGTGGCGTGCCCGTGTGGCGAGCGGCTGCTCGCGGACTGCGCCCGCCTTCGTGGCGGGCTGGCGGGTCCGGCGGGTCCGGTCCGTCAGGTGCGTCATCACGTCCTCCTCGGGGGCCTCGGTGGCGGCCCGGTAAGGAGGTTTCATCGGCAGTGTGGTGTCCGGCCAGAGCTTGCGGCGTCTCGGACAGTCCGGGTACGTCCGGGCAGCTCAGAGCCCTGTCCGCCGGCCGGACGGGAGGGGTTGGCCGTCAGGGCGCGGGCCGTGGGGGATCACACGCATCCGTCGGTGACGTCCCAGCAGGTTTCCTCCGGGAAGGGGTCCTGGCTCTGCGCGGGAGATGACGTGGAGGGCTGCGGCGGCGGTTCGTACGCGGTCGGTCCCTGCCCCTGTTCGGGCCAACTCGGCTCGGCGGTAGTGCGCTCGGGCGCGGGAGAGGGCGTGGCCTTGGCCGGGGCCGTGGATGTGGACGTGGAGGGCGTGGTGTGTGGTGCCTTGCTCCGCGCGGGCTTGTCGTCGGGAACGGCCTCGGCGGGCGGGGCACGGTCCGGGGCGGGGCCCGATGTTCCCGACGGCGTGGTCGTGACCGCCGGTTCGCCGGTGGGGGTCAGGTGCGGCTCACCCGTCCCGTCGTCGGGCAGCAGTGTGACTCCTGTGACGGCGGCCGCGAGGAGCAGGAGCACGGCGCCGGCGGTGAGGACGAGGTTTGGTCGTCGGAGGCGGCGCGGGGCCGGCTTCTCCGCCTCCGGTGTGGTGTCCGGTGTGGTGTCCGGTGCGGTGTCGGGTGCGGTGTCGGGTGCGGTGTCGGGTGCGGTGTCCGTGGAGCCCGCGCCGGCGTGGGCCTCGGCCGGGACGCCGTGGGAACCGGTCTCGGGGGCGGACTCGGCCTCGGGTTCGGGGCCGGGATCGGGATCGGCCTCGGCCTCGGGGACGAGGTCCGGGCCCGGGGCAGGGGCCGGATCGGGGGTGGGGCGCTCGCGCTCGACGGCCAGGTTCTTGCGGGCCCGGATCCATGCCTGGACGGCGGGCTCGTCACCGCCGCAGGCCCGGACGAACGCCGCGAGGAGTTCTTCCCTGGGCAGCTCCTGACGGTTCAGTACGCCGGCGAGCGTGGCACGCGGCAGCACCTCCCCCACGGCCTCGGCCCGTTTCTCCAGCTCGCGATAGCTCAGATGCGCCCACTGGCGTAACTGCCGCATCACCGCGACGAACTGCGCGGGAGTATCCGCGTCCCGCGGCTGTGGTGGCCCGCTCTCCACTCCGGGCTCCCGGATTGCTTGTCGGCGATCAGTCATCCCCGGCAGCTTAGGCAAGCGCGGTGGCAGTGGTGACCCGAACCCGCTCACCGCCTGGGCGGGCCCGTACGCCGGCGCACCTGGCCGGCGGTGCGCGGACACCTGCGACTGTGCCGCTGGACAGGTGCGGACACCGCCTCTGACCAGGCCGGACGTCTCCGGACTGTCCGAGCCGCCGCGATCCGTTGCCCCGCGCCGTGAGGAACCGCAACGCTTCTCCCATCGCCCCGCACCGGCCGGTGACGCCCCGTCGAAGACGTCATCGCACCGGTCGCCGGGGCCCCTGCCGCACACCGGTGTCGACGACCGGGGCCGGGCGTCCGCAGGGAACCGCCGAAGGCCGCAGAGCCCGCCCCGGCCCCTCGCGATCACCGCAGCCCTGACGGGGCTGCTGGCGGCGGGCGCCGGCCTGGCCGGGGTCAACGGGGCGTTCACCCACAGCGGTGCCTCCCCCGCCGCCGACACCGTTTCGGTGGCAGCCGCCGAGGCGAAGAACGGGGTGCCGGACTGCATGACCTCCTGGCAGAGGTACCAGCCCCGTAAGACCTTCCTCTGGCAGAAGACCTCCGGCTGGTTCTACGTCAACGACGCGGTCAGGGTGCGTTTCCGCTCGAACGGAGGCGAGTACTACTGGCGGCTCAACAGCCAGTGCAAGCGTGTCGAGGCCTGGAAGGCCGACGTCAGCGAGTACCAGACCCTCGGCAAGGGCCCCGAGACCTATGTGCCCCGGGCCGGCTCCTGGTCCCCGAACACGGAGTACTGCGGCAAGAACAGCAAGGTGAACGTCATCGTCGCCTGCTACCGGGGCGAGAGCAGGACCTGGAAGCCCTGACCCATATAGGGAGCGGCCGGTCCGCCGGACGGAAAGCCGGCGGACCGGGCGCGCGGCAAGACGGCAAGGCGGCAAGGGGGGTGGGGTCGCGCCGTCGGGCCGGCCGGGGCGTTCAGTGTTCGACGACCTCGCCGTCGCTCAGTTCCAGCACCCGGTCGGCCAAGTCGAGGAGCTGGGGGTCGTGCGTGGCGACGAGGGCGGTGACGCCCTCGCCGTGGACCACGGTGCGCAGCAGTTCCATGACGGCGAGGCCGGTCTGGGTGTCCAGCTGGCCGGTCGGTTCGTCCGCGATCAGCAGGGCCGGGCGGTTGGCGAGGGCGCGGGCGATGGCGACGCGCTGCTGCTGGCCGCCGGAGAGTTCGCCGGGGCGCTGTGCCGCGTGGTCGGTGAGGCCCACCAGGGCGAGCAGCAGTGCCACCCGCTCCTCACGGTCGCGCGGTGCGGTCGCGCGCAGGCGCAGCGGTACGCCCACGTTCTCCGCCGCGGTGAGGATGGGGATCAGGCCGAAGGACTGGAAGATGAATCCGATGCGGTCGCGGCGCAGTTCGAGGAGTCCGTTCTCGCTGAGGCCGCTGAGGTCGGTGCCGTCGATGACGACCTGTCCGCGGTCGGGGGAATCGAGCCCGCCGATCAGGTTGAGCAGGGTGGTTTTCCCGGCGCCTGAGCGTCCTTTGAGGGCGACGAGTTCACCGCGTGTGAGGGTGAGGGAGGCGCCGCGCAGTGCGTGGACGGCCGCGGGGCCGCTGCCGTAGGAACGGTGCAGGTTTTCCGCCCTGACCATGGGGGTGGTGGGCGGGCCGCCTGTCGCGGGGGCGGCCTGGGTGGTGTGGTGTTGTGTCATTGGTGGGCCCCCCGTGCGTGATTCGGTCCGGGCCCAGTATGGGCGGGCGCCTCGGGTGTGGGCAACGGCCGTATTCTCTGTGCCGGAGTGCGGATTCTTGTGAGAGATCCGTGGTGTCGGGGGTGGGGGGACGGGTGGCGGGTTTCATATTTCTGCGGGCGGCGGGGCACCGGCTTCTGCTGGCGGCCGCGCTGCTCGCGGTGGTGCTGACCACGTGTGTGCTCGCCTCGCTCACCGCGTTCTCGGGTTCTCTCTCGGATACGGCGCTGCGGGAGACGCTGGGCGGCCGGGGTGCGGCTTCCGCGGCGCTCGTCGTCAGCGCGGACATCGCGCCGGAGCGGCGGGGCGCGGCCCAGGAGGCCGTGGCGCGGGGGGCGCGGCAGGCCTTCGACGGGCTGCCGGTGACTGTGCGGAAGCTGGAGCGTTCGGGGCCGTACGCGCTGCCGGCGTCCCTGCGGGCGTCCGCTCGGGTGTCCGCTGGGGCCGAGGACAAGCCGGATCTGACGCACTTCGCCGCTCTGGACCCCTCCCGGATCACTCTCGTGTCGGGTGAGCTGCCCGGCTCCGGCCCGCCCGCCGCTGATGGTGCTGTGCCTGTCGCCCTGCCCGAGGCCGCCGCCCGGCAGCTGGATCTGGGGCCGGGAGCGCGTGTCGCGCTCACCGACCGGCTGGCCGGGGCGGGGCTGACGGTGCGGATCACCGGTGTGTACCGGGCCACCGACACCACGGATCCGTACTGGCGGCTGGACACGCTCGGCGGCCGTGGGGTCCGTGACGTCGACTTCACCACCTATGGTCCGCTGCTCACGGATCCGTCCGTCCTCGCCTCGGGCCGGGTCTCCCGGGGTGCCACCGCCTGGGTGGCCGCCGCCGACTACCGCACGGTCACCACCGGGCGGATCGGTGCGCTGCGTGCCGCGTCCACGCGGGTGCCGGCGCTGCTGCGCGCGGACCCGGCGCTGGGGGGCGGTGCGGTGGTGGGCACCTCGCTGCCGTCCCTGCTGGAGCGGACCGAGCGGGCGCTGCTGGTGTCCCGGTCCACCCTGCTGATCGTGGCCCTGCAGCTGCTTCTGCTGGCCGGGTACGCGCTGCTGCTGGTGGCGCGGGTTCTCGGTGCGGAGCGGGCGGGTGAGACGGGTCTGCTGCGGGCGCGCGGTGCCTCGCGGCGCCGGCTCGCCGCGCTCGCCGCGGTGGAGGCGCTGCTGCTGGCGGTTCCCGCGGCCCTGTGCGCGCCGCTGCTGTCGGGTCCGCTGACCGGGATGTTCGCGCGGCGCTCCGCGCTCGGTGACGGGGCCGGGCCGCGGCTGGGTGACGTACCGTCCGGGCCGGTGTGGCTGGTCTCGGCGGCGGTCGCGGTCTGCTGTGCGGCGGCGGTCGTCTCGCCCGCGCTGGCCGCGACGGCCGGGAGCGGGATGCGGGGTGGCCGCGGCGCCGCGCTGCCGGTGTCCGCGCGGGCCGGGGCGGATGTCGGGCTGCTGCTGATCGCGGCGGTGGCCTACTGGCAACTGGACCGGCAGACCGGGACGTCGGGCGGTGGGGCGCTCAGCGGTGACCGTGAGGGTGATCTGGGTATCGACCCGCTGCTGGTCACGGCGCCCGCGCTGGCGCTGCTCGCCGGCACGGTGCTCACGCTGCGGCTGCTGCCCCCCGCGGCGCGGCTCGCGGAGCGGCTCGCTTCGCGCGGCCGGGGGCTGCCGGCCGCGCTGGCGGGCTGGCATCTGAGCCGCCGGTCGCTGCGCGGCGCCGGGCCCGTGCTGCTGCTGGTTCTCGCCGTGGCGATGGGCATGCTCGCCATCGGCCAGAGCGCGTCGTGGGACCGGTCCCAGCGCGACCAGGCGGACTTCGCTACGGGGGCGTCGGTACGGGTGGTGGACGGCAGGCCCGCCGGCCCCGGTCAGGCCGGTCTGTACACGTCGTTGCCGGGGGTGCGGCAGGCGGCTCCCGCCCACCGTACGGCCGTGGATCTGTCCGGCGGCCGGACGGCTACGGTCCTCGCGCTGGACACGGCGGGGGCCGGGGAGCGGATGCTGATGCGCGGTGATCTCGCCGATGAGCCGGTGGAGGGGCTGCTGCGGGCGCTCGCACCGCCGAAGGCCCCGTCCGGGGCGGTGGTGGCGCTGCCCGAGGGCACCCGCCGGCTCGCTCTCGATGTGCGGATCACCGAGGAGAGGACGGCTTCGGGCCGGTCCGCGTCCGGGCTCGCGCCGCTGCTCCAGGTCGTGGTCGTGGACCGCTACGGCCTTTCCTACCGGCTCAGCGCCGGGGAGGTGCCCGTCGACGGGCGGGTCCACCGCGTCGTCCTCGACCTCGATGTGACCGGCTCGGGCACGCGCAGTGCCCCTGCCGGGCCGCTCGGGGTGAGCGGGCTGCGGCTCGGCGGGACCGCCCCCGTCAAGGGGCCCGAGCGGCACCGGCTGAGCGTCGAACGGCTTTTGGCGACGGGGCCGGACGGCGCCGGACGGCCGGTGTCCCTCCCCGGCCCGGAGCGCTGGGAGGGCAGCGGGACCATGACGGAGAACGGGCAGGAGCGCGCCCCGGTGGCCCTGCGGCCGGCCGCGTCGAAGACGGCGCCGCTGACGGTCTCGTACACGACGGGGGCCGGATACGAGAGCGGCGACTATCTCGCCGTCCAGCTGGATGTCGCGTCCGCCGCCGTCCGGCCGCGGATCGCGGCCGTCGCCACCGACAGTTTTCTGCGCGCGGCCGGGGCCGAGCCCGGGCAGAGCGTCGATCTGACGCTGGCGGGAGAGCAGCTGCGGGTGACTCTCGTGAAGGCGGTACGGGAGCTGCCGACGTCGGGGAGCCCGGCGGGGGCCGAGGGCGGGGGCACTGCGGACACCACGTCAGGTGCGGGTGTGGTGGCGGACGGTGGTGCGCTGCTCATCGATCTGCGGGCCGTCAACGCGGTGCTGGCCGACCGCGGGAGCGGTGGACTCGCGCCCACCGAGTGGTGGCTGAGCACCGCGCCCGGCGCGGCCGCGGAGGTCGCGTCGGCGCTGCGGGCCCGCCCGGACAGTGAGCCGGGCCAGGTGCTGGTGCGTGCGGAGGCCACGGCCGGCCTGCTGGGTGACCCGCTCGGCGGCGGGCCCCGCTCGGCGCTGATCGCCGTCGCGGTGGCCGCGGCCGCGCTCGCCGCGGTGGGTTTCGCGGTGAGCGCCGCCGGTTCCCTGCGGGAGCAGTCCGCCGAACTCGCCGTCCTGCGTGCCCTGGGGGCCTCCCGCCGGACTCTGGCCCGGCTGGTCGCGGCGAAACAGGGCCTGCTGATCGGGATCGGTCTGCTCGCCGGTGTGGGGCTCGGGGCGCTGCTGACCCGGGCGGTCGTCCCGCTGGTCGTGCTGACCTCGCAGGCCGCCCAGCCCGTCCCCCGGGTCCTGGTGGAACTCCCGGTGTCCCAGGTGGCCCTGTTCCTCGCCGGTGTGGCCGCCGTGCCCCTGCTGATCACCGCGGCCGTCGCCGTCCGGCGCGCCGATCCCGCGCTCTCGCTTCGCCACCAGGGGGAGAACTGAGATGACCCGCCGGCCAGTTGACGTACGGACCGGGCGCACGGAGCGCCCCGGCGGCCCGGAGCGTCGTCCCGGGCGCGCGGAGCGTCCCGGGCACGCGGTCGCGCCGTGGGTGCGGACACGGTTGCGGACCGCCCCCGGGGCGGCCGTCGCCTTCGGTGTGCTCGTGCTGATCACGGCGTTCCTCATGGCCGTGCTGCCGCGGGCCGTCGACGCCTACGAGAGCGAGGGACTGCGGCGGGACATCGGCGGCGCGCCCCCGGGCGCCACCGTGCTGGGGCTGAGCGCGCCCCAGCCGGGGCTGGAGATTCCGCGGTCCGCGCGCGAGGAGGCGATGCGGCCCGCCGCGCTGTCGGCCGTCCACCGCAAGGTGCTGGCGAGCCTGCCGGCACCGGTGCGGGCGGACGCCGCGGAGTCGGCGTACGGGGTACGGACCTCCGAGGCGCTCACCGGCACGGACACCTGGCTGCCGCGTCCCGACGGGATCGGGCCCCGCTTCACGCTGGCCGCGCAGTCGGAGCTCGCCGCCCACGCCGCCGTGCGCGGCGGGCGGCTGCCCGCCGCCGGGGGGCGGGTGACGGCCGAGACGAAGGAGGTGGAGGCCGCCGCGACCACCGCGACCGCCCGCGTGATGCGCCTGCGGGTCGGCTCGGTGATCCGCCTGAGCGGCCCCACCGGGTCCACGGCGCTGTCCGTACGGATCACCGGGATCGTCGAACCACGCCGTCCGCAGGGCGGTTACTGGTCCGCCGAACCGGTCCTGCGCACCCCCGGGCTGGCCGTCCTGCCGTCCGCTCCGCCGCAGTACCGGTGGGAGGCGGGCCTCCTGCTGGCGCCCGGCGCCGCGCCGGCGCTCCTCGGCACCCAGGCGATGCCGGAGAGGTACTGGCGCCTCGCGCCCGACACCACGGGGCTGAGCGCCCAGGACACGCCGGCGCTCCTGCGGGAGGTCACCTCCCTCGAAAGCGGGCCCGGCCTGCTGAGGATGCGTGAGATCGCCGGTGGCACCGCGGTCCTGAGCACCGGGCTGGAGACGGTCCTCGGCTCGCACCTCGCGGCGCGTGCGGCGATCACCCGTATCGTCACCGTCGCGGCCTTCGGGATCGGCGCCGTCGCCGCCGTCGTCCTCGCGATGGCCGGCGCTCTGGTCGCCGCGCGCCGCGCCGGTGAACTCGCCCTGCTGCGCTCGCGCGGCGGCTCCCTGCGCGGCATCGGCGGACGGCTCCTGGCCGAGACCGCCGTGATCGCGCTGCCCGCCGCCGGGGCCGGCCTGCTGCTGGCCCTGCTCGCCGTCGGCGAGGCACGTCTACTGCCGGCCGTGTGGGGTGCGAGCGGCGTGGCGCTGCTCGCCTGCGCCGCGCTGCCGGTACAGGCGGTCCTGCTGCACCGCCGGCCGCGGGCGCACGACGACCGCGACGACCTCGTCCGGGCCAGGCCGGGCAGACGCCGCACCGTCGCCGAACTGACCCTGCTGGCCCTGGCCGTCGCCTCGGTCGTGGCCCTGCGCCGTCGCGGCGCCTCCGGCTCGGGTGACCTGCTGGTGAGCGCCGCCCCGGTCCTCGTCTCCCTGATCGCCGCGCTGGTGCTCGTACGGCTGTATCCGCTGCCGCTGCGATGGGCGGCCCGGCCGGCCGCGCGGCTGCGCGGAGCGATCGGTTTCCTGTCGCTGGCCCGTGCGGGCCGGTCCTCGGCGACGGGGGCGCTGCCGCTGCTGGCGCTGCTCATCGCGCTGACGACGGCGGCGTTCGGCGGGTCCGTGCTGGCGGGGGTCGCGGACGCGCGGGACCGGGCCGCGCTGCTGGCGGTCGGCGCGGACGCGCGGGTCTCCACCGCGGGAGAGGCCACAGCGCTGCCGGCGGACGCGGAACGGGCGGTGCGGAACACGGCAGGGGTGGAGGAGGTGACGGCCGTCCGTATCGAGTGGACGGCGGAACTCGCACCCGACGCGAACCGCACCAACGCCGGCACGGACACGGACGCCGGCACGGACGCCGGTGCCGGTGCCGACGAGCGGAAGCCGCTCACGCTGATCGGTGTGGAGCCCGGGTCGTACAGCCGGCTGGCCCGGCAGCTGGACCTCGGGGCGTTCCCCGCCGGCGCATTGAAGGACACGGGCGGGGTGCTGAACGCGGTCGCCTCCCCCGGTGTCGCCGCGCGGCTGGGCACCGCCCCGCGCCGGATCGCCTCGCCGGCCGGCGAGATCACCGTACGGATCGCCGCCGTACGGCCCCGCACGCCGGCCGCTCCCCGCTCCGAATTCCTGCTGGTCGACCGTGCGGGCCTGGAGCACGCCGGGCCGACGACGCTGCTGGCCACGGGTGAGGCACTGGACGCGCGGGCGCTGCGGGCGGCCGCCCTCGGCGCCGGGCCGGAGCTCGACGTGCGGCTGCGGAGCGAGGAACGGGCGGCGTTGACCGGCTCCCCGCTCCAGTCGGGCGCCGAGCGGATCTATGCCGCCGCCGTCGCGGCCGGCGCGGCCTACGCGGTCATCGCCCTGGTGCTGTCCCTGCTGCAGTCCGCGCCGGAGCGCTCCACGCTGCTGGCCCGGCTGCGCACCATGGGTCTCACGAGGCGCCAGGGCCGTCAGCTGCTCGGCCTGGAGGCGCTGCCCCAGGCGCTGCTCGCCGCCGGGGGCGGCGTTCTCGTCGGCTGGGCCACCATCCGGCTGCTCGCTCCCGGCATCGACCTGGCCCGGCTCGCCGTGGCCGCCGCTCCCGCTCTCGCGCCGGTGCAGGACGTGTCGCTGCGGACCGACATGTGGTCGCTGGCGCTGCCCGCGGCGGGTGTGGTGGTGCTGGCCGGCGCGGTGGCCGCCGGGCAGGCCTGGTGGGCGGGGCGGCGCGGATCGATCACCGAACTCAGAGCAGGAGACACGCGATGACCGATACGACGACCGGCCCGGCAGGCAACCCGGCAGGCGATCCTGTGGCTGGGACTGCGGGCGGAGCGACGGGCGATACGGCGGGCGGGGCGGCGGGTGCGCGGCCGACCCTCGCGGAGCTGGAGCGGCGGGCGGCGGCGAGCCGGGACCGCCCCTCGTACGGGCATGACGCGCTGATCACCTGCGACCGGCTGGTACGGGTCTTCACCACCGACGGGGTGGAGGTGCAGGCCCTCCAGGGGCTGGATCTCACGGTCCAGGAGGGCGAGTTGATGGCGCTGGTCGGGGCGTCCGGCAGCGGCAAGTCGACACTGATGAACATCCTCGCGGGCCTGGACGTCCCCACGGCGGGCGCCGCCAGGACCGCGGGCCGCGATCTGCTCACGATGGACGCGAAGGCCCGGCTGAACTACCGCCGCGAGGTGGTGGGCTTCGTCTGGCAGCAGACATCCCGCAACCTCCTCCCCTACCTGACGGCCTCCCAGAACGTGGCACTGCCGATGCAGTTGCGGGGACGCGGCGGCGGCCGGAAGGGTGCCCGGGCAAAAGCCGAGCGGGCGAAGGAGCTCCTGGCGATGCTCGGCGTCGCCGACTGCGGCGACCGGCGCCCGCACCAGCTGTCCGGCGGCCAGCAGCAGCGCGTCGCAATCGCCGTCGCGCTGGCCAACTCCCCCTCCGTACTGCTCGCCGACGAACCGACCGGCGAGCTGGACTCGGCAACGGGTGAACAGGTCTTCGCGGCGTTCCGCCGGGCCAACGAGGAGCTGGGCACGACGATCGTGATCGTCACACACGACCAGGCGGTCGCGGACGAGGTGCGCCGTACGGTGGCGATCCGTGACGGCCGGACGTCGTCGGAGGTGCTGCGCCGCACGGAGATCGACGCGGAGGGACGGGAGTCGGTGGTGGCCCGGGAGTACGCGATGCTGGACCGGGCCGGACGGCTTCAGCTGCCCGCGGAGTACACGGCGTCCCTGGGCATGGAGCAGCGAGTGATGCTGGAGCTGGAGCAGGACCATATCGGGGTCTGGCCCGACGGCACCGGCGGAAAGAACGCGGGCGGGAAGAGCGCCGGCGGAGAGGGCACGGAAGAAGGGAAGGGCGCGGGCGGGAAGGGCGTGGCGGGGAAGTAGGTCCCGGCCGTCCTGCCGGCCGGCGGGTTCACGCGCCGGACAACGCTTCGCGGGCCCGTACGGGGCTCGTGCGGGGCAGGTACGGCAGGTGCTGACACCGTGCTGCCTTCTGACGTGTTCCCGGCCGGCCGATGAGTTTCGTGCCGCCGCCGGGTCGGAGTTCCTGGAATCGCGCAAGGTGAACGACCTTCAGAAGGGCCCGTCCATGCAGCTCTCCCGTGTCATTGTCAGCCTCCCGGTCGCCGACCGGCGGGCCTCCTTCGCGTTCTACCGTGACGGTCTCGGCCTGGACGCCATCGGCGAGGCAGCGCAGGACGGTGTGCCCGAACCGCTGCAGTTCGCCCTCAACGACGGCCTGCGCCTCATGCTGGTTCCCAGCGGCGGCTTCGGCTGGGTCATCGGCGGCCGCGAGGTGGCGGGCCGCGACCAGAGCGAGTGCGTGTTCAGCCTGCACGCGGACGACGAGGCCGCGGTCGCCGAGCTGATCGAGCGTGCCCACCGCGCGGGGGGCTCCGTCGTCACACCGCCCGGGCCGCAGCCGTGGGGATACGCGGGCGCCTTCTGCGACCCGGACGGCCATGTCTGGATGGTGACCTCGCAGACCCTTCCCGCGTAGCCGTCGGCGGGCGGGGCCTCGCCGGCGGCTACACGGGGCCCGGGCTCCGGTTATTCTCCGCCGACGCTGTAGTGCGAGGTGTCCCGGCCGTGCGGCTTCAGTTCGATCGTGATGCGGTGGGTCGTATCCCGGGACGCGGAGCCGCCCGCTCCCACGGCGATGACACCGATCTGCACGCCGGCCCGGCCCGAGCCCTCTTTGCGTACCTGGACCGCGAACTCCAGGTTCACGCTCTCCACCGAGAAGCGCAGGTCGCTCTCGGCGCCGCTGTGCTGCGCCTGTTCCAGTTCGCGGCGTACCTGGCCGATCACCTCGGCCAGTCCGGCCACCGCCGTGTCGTCGCGCTGCTCGCCCACCGCGTTCCTCCCCCGTGCCCCGAAGGGCAGACCTGGTCCCCCGTCGCGCGACGGGATCCCATTGTCACCGTCTGTGGCTATGGTTGTGCAGTATGACCGAGCCGAGCGGCGCTTCCAACTCTGCTCATAGCAGGGAGAGTTGGCGTTCGCGGCTGTTCCGTACCCAGGTCCGCGGGCCCCGTCCGCCGCTGGGAGCGGGAGTGCTGCTGCCGGGCGGGCTCGTGCTGACCTGTGCCCATGTGGTGCTCCACCGCGCCGTCAGGGACGGCGGCGGGCAGAGCGCCGGCAAGCCCTTCGAGTCGGTGTACATCGACTTCCCCGGTGCTCCGGAGGCCGTTCCCACCCCGCTGCGGGCCCGGGTGATGCAGGAGTACCTGGTCGCGCCCACCCCGAGCTTCGGCGGCGGGGACCTCGCGCTGCTGAAACTCGACCGTGTTCCCCCGGTCCCTCCCGCGACCCTGCACCGGCAGAGCCCGGCCGACAGCGAACACGTCCACACCACCGGCTACCCCGACGACCTGTGGGGCGGCGAGAACATCGCGGCACGGCTCGGCGGCACCGGCGGGCCCGGCATCATCCCCGAGTGGGTACAGCTCGATACGACCCCGGGTCCGCCGTACATCGTGCGGCGCGGCTACAGCGGCAGCGGCGTGGTGCACAACCGTTCGCAGGGGGTGGTCGGCATCGTGGTGCACCAGTACGGCAGGGCGGACGCGCCGCCCACCGGACCCCAGCACGCGTACATGATCCCGACCGAGACGGTGCTGAAACACCTGCCGCTGGAACGGCTCGGCCTGACGGTGAGCGGCGCCCGCGCCGTCTCCCGTGAGATCGCCGTCTCGCCCCGCCAGACCGGCAACCGGGGTGCTCCGGGGCTGCGCCGGTGGCTGGCCCGCTGGCTGGACGAGGCGCCCGGTACCGGTGCGGTGGAGATCGCCTTCGCACGGGAGGGCGATCAGCGGACCATGCCGGCGATCCACTCCGTCCTCACGCTCGCCGACCGTGAGCAGAATCCGCGGCCCTCCTCCGACGCCACCGCCGACGAACCGCGGGCGGGCAGCATCGACCTCGCCATGGACGCCACCAACCACAGCGCCGCCCAGCTGGCCCGGCGCGTGGCGGAACGCGGCGGCCTGGCCCCCTCGGACCCCGCCGGGCTGCTGGAGCTGATCGCCGCCGACAGCCCCCGGCTGGCCGCGGCGTTCCTGTCGGTGGACCGCTCGGCCTCCTCCGACGAGGAGGTCATGGACCTGTTACGGGCCCTGCGCCGGCGGGACCTCAGCCGGCTTCTGCTGGTCTTCCGCGACCCGGAGTCCCCGCTGCTGTCCCTGGTGCGCAGGGACCTGCTGGCGGCGGACTGGGCGCAGGAGCGCGCGGAGCACATCGGGGCGCGGCTGGCCCGGCTCGACGAACTCGAACACCGGTTACGGCAGGTCCCGGCGAGCGGCTCCGGCAGGCCGGGCCCACGGGCCCCGCAGCCCCGGGCCGCCGAACTGCTCGCCGCGCTGGGCTCGCTGCGGGGCTCCGATCCGCGGGCCGGGGCGCCGGCCCTGGCCTACCGGCTGTTCCGGATCGGCATCGAGGCCGAGGAGGCGCTGGGTGAGGCCGAGGCCGCGCAGCGGCGGCTGGCCCGGCCGCACGGGCCCCGCGATTTCGTCGTGGAGCCGCCCGGCGACGGGCTGACCGATCTGCCGCTGGTGGCCGTGCACGATCCGGACGCGCTGGCCGGTCCCGGCGGTGCCCCCGACGAGGACGGCCACGCGCTGGTCCGCGGTGATCTGCTGCACCAGCAGTACCGGGTCGTCGGCCCGCTGGGCCAGGGCAGTTACGGCAAGGTCTATCTGGCCCGCGACCTGCCGCTGCTCAGCCGTCCCGTGGCGCTCAAGGGTGTGCTCGATCCGCGGGATCCGGGGGCCGTCAGCCAGGCGAGGCGGGAGCGGCTGCGGCTGGTCAGCCTCAACCATCCCTCGATCATCCGGGTCATCAACTACGCCCAGCATCCGCGCAGTGCGGCCGAGTTCATCGTGATGGAGTTCGCCGACGGCGCCTCGCTGGAGTGGGTCGCCGCACAGATAGCGGGCAACGAACCGCCCTTCGACGGGTTCCGGGTGCACGAGTTCGTCGTCTCCTACGGGCTGCGGATACTCGACGCGCTGAGCTATCTGCACGAGCGGGAGGAGTTCGTCTACGGCGACATCTCCCTCACCAATGTGCTCCACTGCGGCAACGGCATCAAGCTCATCGACCTGGCCGGCGTGCGGCAGATCGGCTCCCCCGGCCCGGTCACCCACCGCCCGCCGGAGATCGGCGAAGCGGGCGAGATGAGTGTCGCCGGTGACCTCTACGGGGTCGGGGTCGTACTGCGGCAGCTGCTGCGCACGGCGCCGCCGCGCCCCTCCGACCTGGGGTCCGAGTCCCTGGAGCTGGCCCTGTCACGGGCCACGGCGCACGCCCCCAAGGACCGCTACGCCAGCGCCCGGGAAATGGCCGTGCAACTGCGCGGCGTACTGCGGGAACTGCGCTCGCTGCGCCTGGACGAGGAGACCTTCGAACCGTCACCGCTCTTCGGCCCCTCGGCGGCGGCGCTCGACGGCGGACTGGGCACCGCCCCGCCGCTGCACCAGTGGCGCGGCGGCGGCAGCCGCAAGCGGCCGCTGACCGTGCAGGTGCCGGGGGCGGCCGAGGCCGCGGCGGGGCTTCCGGTGCCCAAGCCCGACCGGGACGACCTCAACTGGAAGGAGCTGCAGCGCACCTCGTACGACGACCCGGCCGGCCTGCTCCAGCTCAGCGACGAGTGGCTGGCGTCACCCGAGTTGCATCTGCTGCGCTGCCGCCTCCATCTGGAGCGCGCCCGGGATCCGGCCTCCTCCCGCGGTGACGCGCTGGTCACCGCCGGGCTCGAACTGGAAAGAGCCCGCCGTCATCTGCGGGACCTCGCCGACTTCGACTGGCGCCTGCACTGGCACGAGGGGCTCCTCCATCTCGCGCACGAGCGGCCCTCGGCGGCCCTGGAGGAGTTCAGCAGCGTGTACGCGGCCATCCCCGGCGAGTACGCGCCGAAGCTCGCGCTCGGCTACTGCCACGAGAGACTCGGCAACGAGAACCGGGCGGTGGAGTTCTACCGGGCGGTCTGGCGGCGTAATCACGCCCTGGGCAGTGCCGCGTTCGGGCTGGCCCGTATCCATCTGGCGCAGGGCCGGCCCGATCTGGCCCTCGCCTCGCTGGCCGGTGTGCCCGCCGACTCCCGGCACCGCACCGCGGCCCGCACCGCGATGGTCCGTATCCACGCCGATGTGCCCGCCGACGGTTCGGTGCCGTCGGTCGCCGCCGCGGCCCGCGCGTACACGACGCTGCACCGGCTCACGCGCAGCGAGGGGCTGACCGACCGGCATGCCCGTGAGCGGCTCGCCACGGACCTGCGGGAGCTGCTGCTGTTGATGGTGGAGGCCGCGCCGCAGCGGGGCGCGGGAGACGGCCTGCTGGCCGAGCTGCACCAGGCGCTGCCGCCCGGTATCCGGGCACCGGGCACCGAGGACGAGCTGCGCGAGCAGCTCTCCGAGGGCTACCGCCGGCTCGCCGGGCAGGTGCCGCGGACGGGCGGGGACGACGACCTGTTCGACGCGCTGCTGGACAACGCCAACCGCACCCGGTCCATCGGGCTGCGTCACTGGCGCGGTGAGCGGCGGCCGTGGCCGCTGCCGGGTGCGCGGCCGCGACCCTCCCGGGAGGACGGATGAGGAACATCATGCGCGGCACACTCCTGCGCGGGAGATTCGTGCGCGGGGCGTTCGTGCGCGGGGCCGGGCGTCCGGTGTCCGGGGCGCTCTCGGCACTGTGGCGGTGGGCGGCGGGCCACGCCGGACCGGCCCCGGCCGGGGAGGGCGGCGGCCCGGAGGGTTCGCGGACCATCGCCCGCAAGCCCACCTCACGGTTCCTGCGCGGGCGCATGCTGCTGCTGCCCGTACTCGGGCTGATGGTCCTCCTGCCGGCCAGGACGGCGTACTTCGACGTCCACGACCGTACGGAGAGCCTGCGCGACCGCTACACGCCGGCCCTGGTGTACCTGGCCGACGCGCGGACCGCCCTGCGGCTGGCCCAGGACCAGGCGGAGCGGCGGCTCGGCCAGCCCGTCGAGGTGGGGCTCGGTGAGGAATACCGCTCGCTGTACACGGAGGCTTCGCAGAGCCTGAACCGGGCCGCGCAGACGGGCGCCCTGGACCGGGGCCAGGAGCAGGAACTGCGGGTCGTGTCCGGGCTGGTCGTCGCGTACGGCGACTGGATCGCCTGGGCCGACCGGCGCCAGAACCCGGAGATACTGCGCCGGGCCGGCCTGCGGTACGCCGCTTCGATGCTGAACGGCGCACCGGGCGAGACGACCGCCGTACTCCAGCGCATCAGGGGTCTGGAGCGGCGGCTGGGCCAGGACGCGAGGGAAACGGCCGCGTGGAGCGCGGTGGCGGTGGGGGCGGCGGTGGCGACAGCTCTGGCGGCCGCCCTGTTCGCCGTGGTGGCCGCGGGCACCCTGGTCTATCTCCGCTTCCAGCTGCGCCTGTTCAGTGTGCTGCTGGCACTCGCCGTGGCGCCGGTGCTGCTGGCGCTGGTCCCGCTGGCGGCCGGCGCCGTCATCGAGCAGGGGGCACAGCGGCAGGTGGGCGAGGTGGCGGGCCTGATCGCCCGGGCGGGCGAGGGCGCCGAGGGGGTGACACCGGCGGCGCGCGGCGAGATCAGGAACCGTGCGGCAGAGATGGCCGAGCGGATACGCCGCGCACGCCCGGCGGGCTGGTCCGCGACGGCGGGTGTGGCGCTCTCCGTCGGCACGGCCGGCGCGCTGGCGTGCGGGATCACGCTGTTCCTGTACGGCCGTGAATATCTGGTCCGGGGGAGGTACGCGGAGCTGTGAGCGGCTCGGGAAACGTGGTGAGGACCGTGGTGGGGGTCGTGCTGCGGGTGGTGCTGGCGGGGTGTCTGCTCGCCGTGAGCGCCGTCGTCTCGGGCTGCGGGGGCGGCGGCGGGCGGACCCTGGTCGTTCTCGGCCCCTGGACGGGCGGCGAGGAGAAGCCCTTCTTGAAGGTGCTGGACGCGGTGGGCGAGCGGACCGGCCACCGCTACGTGTACCAGGGCACCCGTTCCCTGCGGGAGACGCTGGTGGCCCAGCTCCAGGCGGGCGCGCCCCCGGACGTGGCCGTGCTGAACAATCTGGGTGATCTCGTCGAGTACGCGCGGGACGGGGCGGCCCGGCCGCTGCCGGAAGGGGTGGCCGGCTCGGCGGTCAAGCCGTGGGCGCCGCGGGTGCAGGTCACGGACGGGTCGGGAGCGACCCGGGAGAACGCGTACTGGGTGCCGGTACGGATCGATCTGAAGAGTCTGGTGTGGAGCCGCTCGCCGCCGCCGGTGACGTCGCCGTCGTGGTGTCTGGGGATGGCGTCGGAGGCCACGTCCGGCTGGCCCGGCACCGACTGGATCGAGGACCTGCTGCTGCAGCGGCGGGGCGCGCAGGTGTACCAGGACTGGGCGACGGGGCGGCTGGCGTGGAGCGGCCCGGAGGTGAGGGGGGCGTGGCAGGAGTGGGCGGATCTGCTGACCCCCGGGTCGGCGGCGGACGCGCTCTCCACGTCTTTCGAGGACATCGGGGGCGGCCGGTACGGGCTCCTCAACCGGGGGACGGTCTGCGGCCAGGAGCACCAGGGTTCGTTCATCCGCCGCCACTACGGCAATGAGGTGCTGCCGTATCCGACGGCGCGTTTCGTGCACGGGAGCGCCGCGCGGCAGACGGCGTTCGAGGTGTCCGGGGACATGGCCGCGGTCTTCAAGGAGAGTGACGACGCCTGGCGGCTGGTGCGGGAACTGACGTCCGAGGAGGCGCGCAGGGACTGGGTGGCCGCGGCGCGGCCGCAGGAGCAGCCGTTGTTCCCGGGCGGGTCCATTGCTGGAACGAGGCCGCCGACTCCCGGTACCCGGACCGTCCAGGCGCTGCTGGACGGCGCGGACCGGATCTGTTTCGACGCGTCGGACGCGATGCCGCCGACGCTGCGGGACGCCTTCAGCCGCGCCGTACTGGAGTTCCTGGCGGCGCCGCACGACAGCGCGAACCTGACGCGGCTGCTGAAGCAGCTGGACAAGGAGAGTGAATTCCAGCGCGAGGACGGCGCGTTCCAGCTGGATGACCTGTGTGACCGTCCCCACGCGGGCGGCGCCGGGGGCTGAGGGGGCGTAGGGCATGATCGGCGGGGACATCAACTGCCCGCCGGAGCAGCCCGGGCGGCCGGGGGTGCCCGCCCCGGAGAGCTGGTCCGGGGCGAGTCCGCCGGGCGGGGTGAGTGACGATGCGGGGAGTGGCGCTGATGCCGGATTCGCTGACGCGGCAGGAGATTCTGGCCGCCTGCGCCTATTTCGAGGCGGTCTGGGAGGAGGACGCCGAGGCTCTCGGCGTGCTCATGCGGCGCGGGGACGGTGAGCAGCCGATGCCGCGGCTGGTCGCCGAGTTCGGCAGCGGGATCATTCACGCCCTGGTGTTCGAGGCGGCCGGATTCCATGACGGGATGTCCGGCGCGGAGCGGCAGGCGGCGCAGGAGAAGCTGGTCACCGATCCGGCGGTCCAGGTGTCCCTGCTGCTGGCCGACACCCTCACGGAGCTGTCCTGGTCCGCCGACGCGGAGCAGACCGCCACCATCGCCCGCAGCGTCATCGGCTACCTGACCCGTACCGGCGGCGAGGCCGCGCAGGAACGGGTGCTGCCGCTGATCGGGATCATGCGGGACAAGGCCCTCGGCAAGGCCAATTGACGCTCCGGCGCCCGGCCGGGGCCGGGGTCGGGGTCGGCCTCCCGCCGGGGACGGGGCGGGGGGCCGGCCCGGCGCTCCGGTCCGGGGTGTGGCGGGGTGTGGCGTGGCGGGGTGTGGCGGGGGGCGGGTGTGGCAGGGGGTCAGGGCTGGTAGGGGTTACGGGTGTAACTCAGGCTGAGGGGCCCGGTGTTCGTGAAGTACTGGGCGGTCAGGTAGGCCGGGTCGCCGGCGATGGAGCCGGCCTGGAGGTCGCCGCCGTCGTTCGTGTCGTCCCAGGCCCAGGGGGTGTGGGCGGCGTTGTCCTTGCCGTTGTCCCCGGCGAAGGTCCCCCAGGAGGCGTACGGGGGCTTCGCGTCACGGCGCTCCCACAGGCCGCCGGGGGCGAAGATGTCGATGAGCTGGTAGGACGCGGCACGGTCGTTCCCGCCCGCCGGCACCGTTCCCGTGGTGCGGCTGGGGCGGTAGACGATGCCGTCGCCGCCGGGGAAACCGCCGCCGCTCCAGTTGTTCACGCCATGGCCGCGGGCCTCCTGGAACACGGTGGGGTGCTCGGCGCCGTCATGAGTCTGGGTGAGCAGGGTGCCGTCGACGGACTCGCGGTTGCCCGTGAAGGCACTGCCCGCGGGCACGTAGGCGTAGTAGTTGTCGTGTGACAGGGTGACAGCCGCCTGGAGTGTGCCGTAAGTACTGCCGTCCTTGCTGACGATCTCGAGGACACCCTCCATGTCGTTCTCGTGCGAGAACAGGTTGAGCGGATAGTCCTTCCAGTCACGCGGGTGGTAGAACGCGTAGGTCAGGTACCAGTGGGTGGCGGTCTCGACCACGGAGTAGTAGGCGGTGCCGGTCAGCCGGCCGGCGTTGGCGTCGAGGTTCTCCCAGTTGTTGAGGGTGTTCCAGTCCTCGTCGTAGTCGACCCGTGCGAGGTAGTCGGCGGTGGGATAGGCCGCCGAGGTGTCCTGGTGGTGGACGGGGGCCCAGCGGTAGGCGAGGTCGGCGTCGCTGGGCCCGGCCGCGTGCACCTGGGTGGGTGCGGTGAGCAGTCCGGCGGAGAGCAGGACGGTGAGGAAGGCGGCTCGGGCGGATCGCCGGAGCTTCATGGGGTCTCCCGTGTGCTGGGGCGGGTGTCGGCGTGCGGGCGGCCGCCACTCTGCGTCCGGCGAGTGGCGCACACCCCGCCCCATGATGACGTGGACATGAAGATTTCTGGACTGTTGCGCACGTCAGACACCCGCCGGAGAACCACGGCGGGAACCGGCCGGCCGAGGGCGGACCGGGCTGCCCCGGGAGCGGGCCGGGCCGGGCCGGGCCGGGTGGTCAGGGTGCCGGGATGACCGGGAGCAGCAGGTACGAGGCGTGGGGGGCGCCGGTGTGCACGGTGGTGTGCCCGTCGTAGGTGCCGGCGGGGCGGTCGAGGTCGTCGTTGTGCAGGAACGGGCCACAGCCGGTGAGGTCGTTCTTCAGGTTGGACAGGCGGGCTGCGGGGCCGGGGTGGACGTAGTCGCGGCCGCGTACCTGCAGTGCGATCCGGTAGCCGGCCGGGATGACCAGGCAGGTCGGCAGGATCTCGATGTCGAGTGCGTAGACGGTGCCGGGCTGGAGGGGTTCGGCGCCGTCGTGCGGGTGGTAGGGGCGGTAGGGGGTCGACAGGTCCGGGTCGAGGCGGCGGTGCGAGGCGCGCAGCCAGCCCTGGGCGACCGGGGTGTGGGGGTCCAGTGCGCCCTGGAAGACGACTTCTTCGCCGTCCGGTGCGTAGACGCGCACGACGAGGAAGAGGTCGGCGTCGGTGGTGGAGGAGGAGATGAACAGTTTCGCCGCCAGGGGGCCGGTGATCTCGGTCTGTTCGGGCAGCGGCCCCGTGGTGAACTCCAGGCCGTCGCCGAGCGCGGCGAATTGGGCGGTGCCCGCGGTGGCGGGCTCCGGGGCGGCGAGCGTACCGCCGGTGTGCAGGTGCAGCCGGGTCCAGCGGGTGGCCGGCAGGGGCCAGGCGCTCTCGCCGCGCGGGGTGAAGGTGGCGTCGACGTGCCGGATCTGCAGCTGCACCGGGGGCCGGTCCTCCCAGCCGTTGGGTTCGTCCTTGAGATACCGGTCGAAGAAGCGCCGCTGCAGGGCGACGCCGTAGTCGGTGTAGAACAGCGGCCAGTGGGCGTGACCGTGCATCTCCAGCCACTTGTGGGGGGAGGCCGCGCGCAGGTAGCCCTCGACGTTGCCGCGCAGGTGGAGTCCTTGTCCGCCCCAGTTGCCGCAGCTGAGGACCGGGATGTCGATGGCGTCCCAGTGCGCCGAGCGGTCCCGGTGGTAGCGGTCGTCGAAGGTGTGCGCGGCGATGTCCGCGCCCAGGTCGGTGCGGTTGGCGGCCAGTTCCGCCGGGGTGAGGAGATCATCGCCGCAGATCAGCTGTCCGGTGCTCGGGTTGCGGCCGCCGGCTTCACCGATGCCGTACTGGACGGTCTTGACCTGCATGTCGTACCAGTTGTCCCAGAAGGTGGAGCGGATACCGCCCTGGTGGGAGCCGTCCCGGTAGAAGTCGGCGGCCCCCTCCCAGGGGCAGATCGCATAAAGGTGCGGCGGGCGCAGGGAGGCGACCTGCCACTGGTTCATCGCGTAGTAGGAGATGCCGTTGAGGCCGACCCGCCCGTTGCTCCAGTCGCGGGTGCCGGCCCACTCGATGCAGTCGTGGAAGTCGCGGGTCTCGCGTGGCGAGAACGGGTCGACGCGGCCGGGTGAGCGTCCGGTGCCCCGCGAGTCGACCCGTACGCAGGCGTAGCCGTGCGGCACCCACTTCTCCGGGTCGACGACTTCCCAGTTCTGGTACCGGTTCGAGGTGCCCGCGACCGTGTCGGGGTGGTCCCGGGCCATCGCCTCCCACGCGCTGGGGTAACCGCGGGAGAAGGGCAGGCCCTTGGCGTACGGACCGTAGGTCATGATCACCGGCGCCGGCCCGGCGGTGACCGGACGGAACACGTCCGCGCGCAGCACGGTCCCGTCGTCCATCTCGATCGGTACGTCCCACTCGATGCGCATGCCGTCGGTGATCTCGGTGCGGAACGGCCGCGGGCCGCCGTCGTCGGGCATTTTTCCTGGGCTCCTTGGCTCTGGACTCTGGGGTTCTGGGCTCTTCTGGGGCGGGGGCGGGGCCGGTTGGGCGGTTGGTGGGTCAGGGTCAGCGGTTGACGTGCAGGTGCCAGGGGGCCAGCCGGTGCAGGGCGCTCTGGGTGCCGCTGCGCGCGGCAATGCCGAGCGCGGCCAGGGCGAGGACTGCGACGAACGCGGTGTTCTGCTCGAAGGAGTGGGCGTTGGTGAGGATGAACGTGCCCAGTCCCGGCAGGCTGGCGAGGAATTCCACCGCCACCGCGCCGACCAGGGCCCGGCCCACCGCCACCTGCACGCCGGCGATGACGAACGGCAGCGTCGAGGGCAGCAGCACGTCCACTACCACCCGGGGGCGGGACAGCCGCAGTATCTGGGCGAGTTCACCCAATTGGACCGGCACATTGCGGGCTCCGTCGCCGGTGCTCACCGCGCACGGCAGGAACGCCGACAGGGCGATCACCGCCAGCCGGGTCTGGCTGGAGTAACCGAGCCAGATCGTCGCCATCGGGACGATCGCGAGCATCGGCATCGCGTACAGGCCGCTGAGATACGGGGAGGTCAGATGCCGCAGCCACGGCACCCGCCCGATACCGAGGCCGAGCGCCGTACCGGCGGTACAGCCGAGGAGCAGGCCGAGTGCCACCCCGCCGAGTGTCTCGCCCACGGCGGTGCGGAACTCCGGGGAGGTCAGCGTCGGCCACGCCGCGCCGGCCACACCGGAGGGGGTGGGCAGGTAGGCGGGCAGCCACAGCCGCACCGCGCTCTCCCAGACGACGATGACGAAGGCCGCGACGGCCAGCTTGCCGAGGACACCGGCCACCCGGCCGGTCCGCCGTACACCGGACGCGGACGCGGTCGGGGGTGTGGGCGGGGGTGTGGTGCGGGCGGGGTCCTGGGCGGCCCCCGCGGACGGGCCGGGTACGGGGGACGCGGGGGGCTGGGGGGCCGGGTGGGCCGTCATGCCTGCACCGCCCGCCACCGCGCGAAGTGGCGTTCGACCGCCCGGCCGCAGCCCATCAGGGCCACGGCCAGCACCGACACGAGCACGGTCAGGCCGAGCACGGTGGCCGTGTCGAACTGGGTGCCGGCGGCCAGCAGCAGTCCGCCGATGCCGCTGGCGTTGAGGAAGAACTCGGCGGCGAGGGTGCCGACGAAGGCCATCGCGATGCCCTGGCGCACGCCGGTCATCGCGTACGGCACGGTGTGGGGCAGCAGCAGGTCCTTCCAGATCCGCCATTCGCTGCTGCGGAAGGTACGGGTGACCTCCAGCAAGGTGGCCGGTACACGGTGCGCTCCTTCCGCGGTGTTGACCACGATCGGGAAGACCGCGGTCAGGAACACCACCAGGGTCTTGGCCGGCAGGCCGAAGCCGAACGCCGACAGGATCAGGGGGGCCAGCGCGACGATCGGGACGGACTGGAGCGCGAACAGCAGCCAGTCGGTACTGGCGCGCAGCAGCCGGGCCCGGGAGAGCAGCAGGCCGGATCCGACGCCGGCGACGATCGCCAGGGCGAGTCCGACGACGAGCAGTCTGCCCGAGGAGAGCAGGGCGGCCGGCAGGGAACCGTCCCGGGTCAGGGTGAGCAGGGCCTCGGCCGACCGGCCGGGCGTGGCGAACAGGACGGGGTCGTGCCGGCCGGCCAGCTGCCACAGGCCGAGCCCGGCCAGCAGGCCGGCCGCCGACACGGCCGGCGGCCGCAGTCGGGCGCCGGTTCCTTGCCGGGGCGCCCGCGGCCGGGGTACTCGCATCACTTGCCCGTCGCGTCGGCGAACACCGAGGGGTCCACCATCTGCTCGTAGGTGGGCGCCTTGGCCTTGGGTACGTTGCCCGCGGCGACCGCGCCGTCGATCGTGTGCTGGATGGCGGCCCGGTCCAGGCCGTCGCCCTGCTTCGCCCAGACGCCGAGCGAGAGGAACTTCGGCAGCGCCGCCTCGGTCACGCTCGCGGGTTCCTTGGTGACGGCGGCGGCCTGGGCGGCGACCTGCTTGGTGTGGGCCGGGTCGTACATGTAGGCGATGGTTTCGCGTACGGCAGCGATCACCTTGACCCAGGTGTCCCGGGCGGGGCCGCTGAGCTGGTCCTTGGGGGCGACGAGGACCGTGTAGTGCTGCAGCGGGTCGACGCCGGCCAGGGTCATGACTTCGCTGACGGGGGTGGTGGGGGCGATCTTCTCCTGCACGGTGGCGAGTTCGTCGGGGTGCAGGACGGCCAGCTCGACCTGGCCGGCCACCAGCGCGTCGACCGTGGGCGGGCCGCCCACGTTGATCGTGCTGACGTCGTTCTTGCCGAGGCCGCAGCTGGCGAGCATGGCGGCCAGGCCGAGGGCCTTCGGCGCGCCGACCGCGTCGACCGCGACGGTCTTGCCCTTCACATCGGCGCAGCTGGTGACGCCCGGGTCGGTGCTGGCCAGCAGGTAGGTGGGCTTGGGAAAGCCCATGAGTGAGACGACGGAGCCGCCGCTGGCGCGCAGGGCGACCGCGCCGGGCGTGCCGATGATGCCGCCCTGGATCTCGCCGCTCTGTACCGCGCGGCCGACGTCGGCGCCGGTGGTCAGCGGGCGCAGGGTGACGTCGAGGCCGCGGTCGGCGAAGAATCCCTCTTCCTTGGCGACGTACATCACGGTGTTGAGGAAGATCGGCGGGATGCCGGGCACGCCGATGGTGATCTTCTCGGGTCCGCCGGACGTGGCGCTGCCGGCGGACTGCGAGCCGTTGTCGCCGCAGCCGGCGAGGGCGGTGATGAGCGCGAGGAGTGTGGCCACCCCGACCAGGGCGGGTCTGCGCCGCGAAATCGTCATGCGAACTGCTCCTTCTGCTGCCGCGCGGAGGGCACGGCAGGGTGGCGGTGGGTGAGCGGGGCGGGGGGCGGTGTGACGGTGTGACGGTGGCGGTGTGCCGGTGGGGCGGGCGGTGTGATGGTGGGGCCGTTGTGCCGGCGGGGCGGTGTGGTGGGGCGGTGTGGTGGGGCGGTCAGTCCGTCGGGCCGGCGTTCATGATCAGGGACCAGACCCGCTCGCGGATGGCGAGGAACTCCGGGGTGGCCGGCACGGACCGGTCGCGGGGCTGCGGGAGCGGCACGTCGATCAGCTCGGCGACACCGCTGGGCCGGCCGTTGAGCACGGCGACCCGGTCCCCGAACAGAACGGCCTCGTCGATCGAGTGGGTGACGAACAGCATCGTCACGGGGTGGTCCTGCCAGATCCGCAGCAGTTCGAACTGCAGGACCTCCCGGGTCTGGGCGTCCAGCGCGCCGAACGGCTCGTCCATGAGCAGCAGCCGGGGCCGTACGGCCAGGGCCCGGGCCAGGCCGGTGCGCTGCTGCATGCCGCCGGACAGCTGATGGGGGTAGGACTTCTCGAAGCCGGACAGGCCGACGAGGGTGATCAGCTCCCGGGCCCGCTCCAGCGCGGCTTTCTTCGCGATGCCGCGCACACGCAGGGCGTAGGCGACATTCGCCTCGACGGTCTTCCACGGGAAGAGACCGAAGTGCTGGAAGACCATCGCCACGCCGTCCGGGGTGCCGGTCACCGCCTGCCCGTCGATACGGACCACACCCTCGGCCGGCCGGATCAGCCCGGCCACCGCCCGCAGCAGTGTGGTCTTGCCGCAGCCGGACGGCCCGACGATGGACAGGACCTCTCCCGCACCGATGGCCAGGCTGATGTCCTGGGATACCGTGCGGTCACCGAAGCGCATGGTCAGCCCGTCGAGCGTGACCGTCGCGCCGTTGTGGGCGCCGGCCGGTGCGGCCGTGGCCGCCGCCCCCTGCGCATTGCCCGCGGGGTCGCGCCGCGCGTCGCCCGCACTGTGCCGCACGGATTTGATCGTGGTCATACCGGGGATTCTGGGGCTAGGATGCCTGACATGCAATAGCCATACTTCAGAAACAGAAAAATGCATGATCCTGGTGTGAGGTGCCTATGACTGCGATGACGACGCCCCTCCTGCTTCTGCACACCTGGGGCGGCGACGCCGGGACCTGGGCGCCGGCCCTGCCGTATCTGCGGGCCGGCGGCAGGCCCGTATCGGCGCCGGACCTGCCGGGCCACGGCGTCCGCGCCGCCGAGCCGTTCACCCTGGCCGGCGCCGTGTCGGCGGCCGCGGCGGCCCGCGACCGGCTGCTGTCCCGCACCACGCAAGAGGACGTAGAAGGGGACGAGGGCGTGGAGGGCGTGGAGGAGGGCGGCGCCGTTGCCGGCCGGCCGGGCGGCGGGGTGGACGTCGTCGGCTCCGGCCTGGGCGCCCTCGTCGCGCTCGCCCTCACCCTCGACCGGCCGTCCCGGGTGCGCTCGCTGACCCTCGCCGGGTTCCCCCCGGCCACCGGGCCCGCCGCGGCCGGCCGGCTCGCACACACCGAAGCCGCGCTCCGCCGCGACGGCACCGCCCTGTTCGCCCGGGGCTACACCGACAGCACTCTCCTGAGCACCGATCCCGCCCGCCGTGACCTGCTGTACCGGTCGATGGCGGCGACCCGCCCGGACACCCTGCTCAACTCCCTGCGCGTGACGCTCGGCTGGGCCGGCCACGCGCCGCCCCGGCCCCTCGGCCTGCCCTGCCGGGTGCTGCGCGGCGCGCACGACGACCGGATCAGCGCCGGCGCGGCGGCCGCCCTGGCCGGGCAGCTCGGCGGCGCGGCGGCCGAGGTGCCCGGCGCGGGCCACCTCGCCTACCTGGACGAGCCCGGTGCCTTCGCCGCCGTACTCGCGGCCTTCCACCGCACCCTCGAACCGGCGCCCCCTCCAGAACCGCCGCTGCCTCCGGGGCCGCTTCCGGGGCCGCCGCTTCCGGTGCCGCCGCCGTCCGGACGGGACGGCGGTCCCGGGTGGGGCTCCCGCCGTGTGCCGGGCCTGTCCGGGAGCGGTGCGTGATGGCCGTCACCGGAGCGGTCCCCCGCCGCCCGTCCCGCCCGGCCGCCCGCGCCAACTGCCCGTATGACCGCGATCCGTTCCGCCGGTGCGACACTCATCAGGCCCGCCGACCCGACGCTCCCCGAGCGCTGACCCGTTAAGGACATGCCCATGCCGCCGCCGGCCCGCCGACTCTCCTCCGCCGCGACTGACGGCGTCGCAGCGAAGGGGGCGAAACCGCTGACCAAGCGCGACCGCATCGCCATCGAGCTGCGGCGGATGATCAGCGAGGGGGAACTGCCCCGGGGCAGCCGCATCCAACAGGACGTGCTCGCCGCGATGTTCGACACCAGCATCACCCCGGTCCGCGAGGCGCTGCGCCTGCTGGAGGCCGAGGGCGTGCTGGTCGGCGAGCCGCACAAGGGCGTGCGGGTCGCCGACGCCGACTACGAGCAGGTCAAGACCGTCTACCTGCTGCGCCGCCTGGTGGAGCCGTACGCGATGCAGCGGGCCGCCCGGCGGCTCTCACCGCTCGACATCGACCTCGCGGAACGGCTGGTCACCCAGATGGAACAGGCCGCGGCCGAGGGGGACCGGGCCCGGCTGAACGCCACGAACCGGCAGTTCCACTTCCTCTTCTACGCCAAGTGCGGCAACGACGGGCTGACCGACGAGATCGACCAGCTGTGGCAGAAGTTCCCCTGGGACGTGCTGCAGGTGCTCCACGACCGGGCCGACGAGACCTCCAACGAACACCGGGCGATGCTGGCCGCGGCCCGGCTCGGCGACGGCGACGCACTGGCCAAGGCGACGGAGTGGCACCTCGCCCGCAGCTTCCTGGCACTGGGCAGGCACCTGACCGGGCAGCCGATCACCGACCCCTTCGACGTCGACAACGACTGACCCCCCAGGTCCGGGCCCGGCCCGGACCGGCCTGATGCCTGCCCCACCGCCCGGCGGACGGCGGCGGGGCAGTGGGCGGTTGACAGTGGGCGGTTGGGGGGCGGGGGGTCAGCGGGCCGGTGCGGTGGAGGGCGGGGTGCCGGATTCCGCGGGCGGCTCCAGTACGCCGGCCATCTCGCCCTCGGACAGGCCCAGTTCACGCAGCACCTGCGCGGTGTGCTCGCCCAGCCCCGGCACCCGTCGGCCGCCGGGCGGCTCCGGGTCACGGTGCAGCGCGGAGGTGACCACCCGTACCGTACGCCCGTCCGGCAGCGTCGCCTGCGACCAGCGTCCGGTCGCCTCGGCCTGCGGGTGGGCCAGTACATCGGTGATCTGGTTCAGCCGCGCGTAGGGGACGTCCGCCCGTTCCAGGCGGTCGGTGACCTCGGCGGTGGACAGGGTGATCAGCCGTGCCTGCACGGCCCGTTCGGTGCGCTCGCGGTGCCGCACCCGGGCACTGTTCGACGCGAACGCGGGATCCTCCAGCAGCGCCGGGGCCCGGAGCACGGTACGGCACAGCCGGCTCCACTGGCCCTCGTTCTGCACCGCGATCAGGACGTCCTTGCCGTCGGCCGTCGTGTACGGCCCGTAGGGGGCGATGCTGGCGTGCCGCAGTCCGGCCGGCCTGGGCGCCGAGCCCGAGTGCATCTCGGCCAGCAGGAGCGGGCTCATCCACTCCAGCAGCACGTCGAACAGGGCCACGTCGATGCGCCGGCCCAGGCCGGTCCGCTCCCGCGCGTACAGGGCGGCGGTGACGGCGGTCAGCGCGTACGTCCCGCCGGCCAGATCGGCCAGCGACACCCCGGGCTTGGCCGGCGTCTCGGGCGTACCGGTCGCGGTGATCGTGCCGGCCTCGCCCTGCACCAGCGCGTCGTACGCCTTGCGCGCGGCGTAGGGGCCGGAGGTCCCGTACCCGGACAGGTAGCAGCGCACCAGGCGCGGGTTGAGCGCGGCCAGTTCCTCGTCGGTGACGATCCGGTGCAGGGCGCCCGGGGCGAGGTTGCACACCAGCACGTCCGCCTCGCGCAGCAGCCGGCGCAGCACGTGGCGTCCCGGTTCGCTCTTCAGGTCGAGTACGACGCTGCGCTTGCCGCGGTTGAGCCAGACGAAGTGGCTGGCCTGGCCGTGGACGCTCTCGTCGTAGCCGCGGGCGAAGTCCCCGCCTCCGGGCCGCTCGATCTTGATCACTTCGGCGCCGAGGTCGGCGAGGTGGCGGGTGCACAGGGGGGCGGCGACGGCCTGTTCGACCGCGATGACCCTGATGCCCCGCAGGTCCGCGGTCACCGGCCGAAGTGCAGCACGGTGCCCACCGAGGGCTGCACGTAGTGCGCGGACAGGTCGTGGGCCAGTCGCGCGTGGGTACGCAGTCCGCTGCAGTGCATCGGCATGACCGTGGCGACCTCGAGTTCGGCGAGCGCGGCCGAGGTCAGGCCGACGTTCTCGGCGGGGGTGGTGGGGAAGCCGAGGTGGAAGCCGCCCATCACCGCCCGGACCGGCTTGGGTCCGCACACCGCGCGGGCCTGGGCGATCGTGTTGATGACGCCGGCGTGCGCGCAGCCGGTCAGGATCACCAGCCCGACGTCGCGTACGTCCACCACGAGGCCCATCTCGTCCATGACGTCGTCCCGGCGCAGCCTGCCCTGGGCGGAGACCTGGTAGAGGCCGGGGTCGCCGGGTGTGAAGCCGGGTGCGGCGCCTGCTTCGAAGGCGACCGTGCGGGGGATCTCCCCGGTGGTGTGGACGCCCCAGCCGAGGTCGAGGGAGTCGCGGGTCAGTACGGGTACGCCGCCGGACCGCTCGACCTCGCCGAAACCGAAGGCGGCGTTGTAGACCGGTGAGGTGCGGCCGTCGGCCATGACGGCGTAGCGCGGCAGTTCGGCGTCCGCGTGTGTGGCGACCGGGATACGGCGCCCGGCCAGGCTGAGGAAGCGGTGGATGCCGCCGAAGTGGTCGGGGTGGCCGTGGCTGATCACGACGTGGTCGATGGTGGCGGGGTCGACGCCGAGGGCCCGCATGTTGTGTTCGAGGACCGTGCCGGTCAGGCCGACGTCGAACAGGACACGCAGGGTGTGGCGGCCGCGGACCGCTTCGACGAGGAAGCTGATGCCGTTCTCCGCCTGGGGCGGGACGCGTTTGGGGTCGAAGTGCTCGATCAGCCCGTACCGGCTGACGCAGTGGTCGTCCGCGCCGGCGGGGCTGGCCTGGTCGGGCAGCAGCATGTCCACCTGGTTTTCGACCAGCACGGTAATCGTGACGCTGTCGGCGTCGAACACGCTGCGGTCCTCTCCTCGTCGCACGGGCGGGACGGCCGCGCCTCCGCGCCCCTGTCACAGGCCGGGAGCGTGGCGGGGCCGGTCCCGTACGGCACCCCAACCCGAAGTATCTCGACTGGTAAGCTACATCACCACATTAGAAAATGCATCATCCGATTCTTTATATGTGAGGAGTGGTCGGTGCCCCCGCTGCCGCCCCGTTCGCACCTCTACGTTCCCGCCGACCAGCCCCGCTTTCTGCGCGGCGCCACGCGCAGCGACGCCGACGCGCTCATCCTCGATCTCGAGGACGCCGTCGCGCCGGGGCACAAGGACGAGGCCCGCGCCGCCGCTGTCGCCTTCGCCCTCGCCCGCCGCACCGGCGGCCCCGAACTCTGGGTACGGATCAACACCGGCCCGCGCGGGCTCGACGACGCCCGCGCCCTGCTCGCCACCGGCCGGATCGACGGCCTCTGGATTCCCAAGGCGGCCGCCGGCGCGGATCTCGACGCGCTCACCGCCGCTGTTTCCGCCGCGGCCGCTTCCGCCGCCGCTGTGTCCGCCGCCGTCTCGGGTGCCGCCCCGGCCGTCGCTTCGGGCGCGGTCCCGGCCGTCGCGCTGGGGCTGCTCGTCGAAAGCGCCGCCGGGCTGCTCACCCTCGGCGCCACCGCCCCCCACCCCGCGGTGCGCCGCGTCCAGCTCGGCGAGGTCGACCTGCGCGCGGACCTGCGCATGCCGCCCGACCCCGGCGACCACCTGCTCGACTGGGCCCGCGGCCTGACCGTCACGCACGCCGTCGCCCACCGGCTCGACAGCGCCGTCGCACCCGTCTGCGTCCACACCGCCGACCACGCCGCATTCCGCGCGTCGAGCCTGCACCTGCGCGCCCTCGGCTTCCAGGGCCGCGCCTGCATCCACCCCGACCAGGTCACCATCGCCAACGAGGTGTTCGGCACCGACCCCGCCGAACTCGCCGACGCACACGCCCTGCTCGACCTCTTCGAACATCACCAGCGGCGCGGCAGCGGCGCGTTCCGCGACGGACACGGCGCCATGGTCGACGCGGCGACCGTACGCAGGGCCCGGGACCTCACCGGACGCACCACAGCCTGAGCACACCCGGCCGGGTGTGCTCAGCCGCCCGGTTCATCCCGTGCGGCCGCTGCCGGACCTCACACGCAGGGCCGCGCCGTGACGCCACAGCCGGAAGAACGTCACCGACAGCAGAACGGTGAAGACGCCCATGATGAGCAGGGCGATCCACATCTGCCGGCTCCCCGGGCTCTTCCCCGCCTCCAGGAGCAGACCCAGAGCCCACAGCGCGACGCCCCCCGCGTACAGCGAACGGACACGGCGCAGCTGCCGCACGGCCCGCGGGAGCAGGGGGTAGAGCTTCTTGTGCGATGCCATGGACGCCGTCTACCCCGGCCGGGGGCTTCGCACCGGACCGGACCGGACCCGGGGCGGGCCGGGCTCGGGGCGGGCCGGGCTCGGGGCGGGCCGGGCTCGGGGCGGGCCGGGCTCGGGGCGGGCCGGGCTCGGGGCGGGCCGGGCTCGGCTGGGCTGGGCTGGGCGGGGTGGTGGTTCAGGTCCTGGCCCGCTTCAGTTCGCTGAAGGCGGTGATGGTGGAGAGCGCGGCCATGCTGTCGTAGAGGCGGGCCGCGTCCTCGCCCGCGGGGACGGCGGTGAGGATCGGTCCGAAGAAGCCGGCGCTGTCGCCGAAGGCGGTCAGCGGAGAGCCCGACTCCTGGCCGGCGCGGGCCTGCCCTTCCTCGTGGCTGGCCCGTACGGCCGCGTCCCGGGCCGGGTCGTCGGCGGCCCCGGCCAGCCCGGCGGGCAGTGCGGCGGCGGTCACCGCGTCGGCGATGGTCCCGGTGTCGTAGCGGCCGCCCCGGTCGTGGACGCGTATGCCCAGTTCGGTGTAGAGCGCCTCGACCGCGTCGTTGCCGTGGCGTTCGGCCGCCGCCGCCAGGACGCGCAGCACGCGTACTCCGGCGTGCTGGCCCTCCCGGTGCTGGTCCGGGACGTCGCGGGCCTCGTTCAGTACGGCCAGGCTCATCAGCCGCCAGGTCACCTTCTCGCCCCGGGCCCGCGCCTCGGTGCGCAGCCAGCGCGAGGTGCGCCAGGTGAAGGGGCAGGTGGGGTCGAACCACATCGTCACACTCATGGGGGGTGCCTCGTCTCTTCTCACCGGCCGGTCAACAGCCGGTGCATCAGGGGGTGTCAGGGGGAAGGGGGGCGGGGGCGGGGGTCAGGGGGTGTTTTTGCCGGTGTCCGGGGTGCCGGTGAAGGCGGCCGTCTGGCGTTGTACGCCGGGACGGGACAGGTAGCGCTCTTCGACCGTGGCGCGCGCGGCCGTGCTCCAGCGGGAGCGTCCCGCCTCGTCCGTCAGTGAGCGGCGCACCGTGTCGGCCCAGGGTCCTTCGCCCTCGGTGTAGGGGGCGAGGAGGCCGTTGACGCCGTCGTGGATCTGCGCGCTGATGCCGTCGACATCGGCGCCGACGACGACGGCGCGTTTCCACATGGCCTCGGCGACGGTCAGGCCGAAGCTTTCCCGGCTGCTGTTCTGCACCACCGTGCGGGCCTGCCTGCGCAGCACGTTGAGGGCGAGGTCCTCACCGGTGCGCTGTACCGGGCCGAACCGCCAGATGTGCACCCGTTCGCGTACCGGGCTGTCCAGTTCCTGGCGGGCGCGCATGAGGTCCTGCCACACCCGGCGGTTGACGGGGTAGTTCTGCCGGTCGTCGATGTGCGGGCCGACCAGGACGAGTTCGGTGTCCGGATCGTCCTCGGCGAGGCGGGCGAAGGCCCGGACGACTCCGAGCTGTCCCTTGAGGGGATCCCAGCGCGACACCTGCAGGACGAAGGGGGAGCCGGGGGCGCGCAGGCCGCCGGTGCCGAAGTCGTCGAGGGTGATACGGGCGTCCTGCTCGCCGGTGTCCTGTGCCAGGCAGGTGCCGCGGGCGGCATGGAGGTCGGACCACAGGGCCTCGTACGTCTCCTCCGGCAGATCCCGGTTCTTCCATGACCGTGGATCGATACCCGGGGGGACGACGATGATGCGGCTGTCGTCCTGCCATCCCGGCCAGATCAGGCTGTGGTGGGAGAACAGCAGATGGTCCACGACGTCGAGTTGGGGGCGCAGGAAGGTGATCGCGTCCTGGTCGATCGTCTCCAGGTCTTCGGAGCCGACGTGGCAGCGCCAGGCGATCTTCGGTGTCACCGGCCGGATCGCGGTGGCCAGGGTGAGGACCATCGGATCGTGCAGGACGACGACGTCCGCCTCGCGTGCCGCCGCCACGACCGCTTCGGTGTTGGCGGCGAGGAACCGGCTGACACCCGAGCGCACCTGGTCCGCGGGGAAATCACCGGCCGGCACCCCGTAGAGGGCGTTGTGCAGGACGAACGCGGCGTCGTGTGCCTCGTCCAGGTCGCTCGCCGCGACCCAGCGGGTCTGCCATCCCAGCTCGGTGAGGTAGGGCAGTTCACTGCGGACGACTTCGCTGACACCGCCCAGTTTGCTGGTGGTGCTGACATGGAGGATGCGGGGTCCGCCCTGGTTCATAGGTCACTTCTCTTCGCCTCGGAGTACAGGACACGTGCCGGGAAGGCCTTCTCGCAGGCGACGAAGCCCAGCCCGCCGATGCCGATGAGCGCGCCCAGGACCAGCCACAGGACCAGGCTGTTCCACTGCAGGAGCGCGCCGACGACGGCCGGCCCCGCGATGTTGGAGATGGTCCACGACATCTGGAAGACCGATGAGTATCTGCCGCGCAGGGCCACCGGCGCCGCTTCCATCGACAGGGCCTGGGCGGGCGGCCCGGCCGACATCTCACCGAGGGAGAACAGCATGATGCCCGCTGCGGTGAGCACCAGCGCGACCGTCCGGGGAGCACTGTGGGCGCCGGCGAACACGGTGAAGGCCAGCAGGAATGCACAGGCCCCCACCAGTACCGCGCGGGTGCGCCGCAGCGGGACCAGGGCGCGGGCCACGGTGGTCTGGAGCAGCACGGTCATGGCGGTGTTCACCGCGAACGCGATGGAAGGCACCCAGGGCGGCAGGTCCAGGGTGTCGACGAGGTAGACGGGCAGGACAACGCTGGGCAGCAGCCAGGCGAACGTCAGAGCGGTGTGGGCGGCGGTCATCGCGACGTACGGACGGTCGCTGAGCACCGCCCGCCACCCCACCGGCCCACCAGCACCGCTCCCGCCATCGCCTCCGCCGGTGCTGGTGGCTTCGGTGGTGGTGGTGGGGGCGGGGGTGGTGGCGTCGCCGGTGCTGGTGCTGGTGCTGGTGCTGGTGGGGTCGGTCGGGGGTGGGGCCTGGGGGTTCATGCGCAGCCGGAAGAACACCGCGGCCGACAGGAAGGAGGCCAGTACGGCCGCGACGAGGATGGCGCGCAGCGTGCCGACGTCACCGACCGCCAGGGCGAGGGCGGCGGCGGCCGCGCCGAGGCCGAGCGCGCCGCTCTTGAAGGCGTTGACGACGGCGAACCAGCGGTCCAGCGTCTCGCCCTCGGCGACCTGTTCGGCCACGAACACCGGCCAGCCGACCCAGTACAGGCGCTGGGAAAGGGAGATGAACGCCACCGCGGCGACCAGCTGGGGCCAGCCGTGGATGTCGATCAGCCCGAGGTAGCCCAGGCCGCAGCAGAAGTTCGCCCACACGATGGTGCGCTGCGGGCCCCAGCGGTCGGCCACGCTGCCCGCGACCGGGTTGAGCACCAGGGCGATGAGACCGCCGCCGGTCAGGATGAGACCGATCTGCGCGACCGGCAGGTCGGTGCTGAGCCGGAGATAGAGGAAGGTGAGCGGGTAGAACGCTCCGGCGGCGATCGTGTCGACGAGCAGGACACCGAGCATGATCTTCCGCTGGGGGGTGGCGGCCAGCGGTGTCCGGGTGGCGGTCGCGCTCACAGCGGCCCGGTGCTGTCGGTGAAGGCGACCCGTACCGAGCCGCCGATCCGGCAGGCCTCGGTCAGCACGTCGGCCGACCAGCGCTCCCACAGTCCGCGCAGCCGGGAGGTGATCACGACGAGGTCGGCGCAGCCCGCTTCCAGGACGGTGCGCAGGCCGATGGCGTGCAGGACGGCCGTACCGTTCCCGGCCGGGATACCGGCCAGCAGCCGTTCGTCGAAGTCGAGCAGCGTGTACGTCACGCCGTCGGCGGGAGGCGGCCGGTGGCCGCCGGCGCCCATGACCACCACGCGGGAGGCCCGCCCGCCGTCCGGCAGCGGGCCGGCCGCCAGCCGGGCCACCTCCCCGCTCACGTCACTGTCGTGGCAGCGGTCCCTCCACTCCAGCAGCCGCTGGTATTCGTACTCCAGCGGCGGGTCGTAGTGATTGCGGGAATACATCGCCCCGTACAGCTCCATGACCGGTTCGGGGTGCTTCTCCCACAGCAGCCAGGAGTTGGCGCAGTTGCTGCTGCGGTTACCGTCCAGATCACGGTCGTGGGGGCTCTCCAGGGCCCACGCCTGGCGTGAGAGGACGATGGGCAGGCCCCGCTCATGGACCCGGAAGCCGAACTCGAGGTCTTCCCCGCCCCAGGAGCGGAAGTCCTCGTGGAAGCCGCCGACGGCATGGAAGTCGGCGGCCGGCAGGGACATGTTCAGCGCCCATACGTTCATCCACGGAGCGGCGAGCCGGCCGAGGTCGAAGCCCGCCTTCTCCAGATCGGCATGGCGCAGGTCCCGGAACTCGCTCTGGTGGGAGTACCTGCGCACCACGTCCTCCGGGTCGCTGCCGGCCAGCGCGTCGGCGAGTCCCGGGAAGGGCTGGTAGGGGTTGTAGCCGTAGGTGTAGCCCAGTACGAGCCGGCCGCCCGTGGGGCCCTCCGGGTCCGGGGCCCGGTCCTGGGCCTCGTCCGGTCCCTGGGCCTGGTCCGGGTCCTGGTCCTGCTGGTCCGGGTCCTGGCCCTGGTCCGGGTCCTGGCCCTGGTCCTGCTGGTCCGGGTCCTGGTGTGCCGCAAGGTGCGCGGTGAGGAAGTCGGGGCCGATCAGGGCGCCGGTGTCCAGGAAGACCAGGAGCGGGGCGGTGGCCAGCCGGGCGCCGGCGTTGCGGGCGGCAGCGGCCCGGAAGCCCAGGTCTTCCTGGGTGTGATAGCCGATCCTCAGCTTGCCGGAGAACGACGCGACCACCTCGGCGGTGTGGTCACAGGACCCGTCGTCGGCGACGACGACTTCGAACCGTTCCGGCGCGAGACGCTGCCGGGTGAGCCCCTCGAGCTGCCGGCGCAGGAGCTCGGCCCGGTTGTAGGTCGGTATCACCACGCAAACCTGCGGGTCGGGCGGGTGTGTCATCAAAGTCCTTCGGTGGAGGGCGAGATGGAAAGCGAGGCGGGGGCGAAGTGGGGGCGAGATGGGGGGCGAGGGCGAGATCGAGATGGAGGCGGGGCGGGAGGCTGAGCGGGGGCCGGGAAAGGCCGGGCCGGAGCGGCCGGGGCGGGGGCCCGGCCGGGAGCAGGGTGGCAGTCGGGTGGTGGGCAGGGGTGGTGGGGTCAGGCCGTTGCCGGGGCGGGCAGGGCGGGGGCGGCGGGCAGTACGGGGGTGAAGACGCCGTCGGGATCCACGCGCGCTCTGACCTCGCGCAGGGCCCGGCTCGTCTCGTCGGACAGCCCGTCAGGACGGTGCCGGTCCACGGGATCGCTGGCGTAGTTGACGTAGTCGACATGCCCGTCACCGCCGAGCGACCAGGGACGCGCCAGCCGGGTGACGCCGCGTGCCCACTCTCTTCGCGCGTCGTCCTGTGCGGGGTCACGCCAGATGGCCATCGACAGCACGGTATACGCCGCGTCGCGGAAGGAGATGGCTCCCGGTTCGGCCGGGGTACTCACCGCCCCGCCGAGCGGTGTGATGATGATCGTGTCATCGACACCGTCACCGCAGCCGCCACGCGCGTACTGCTCGACCAGACCCTCGGCCAGATCACCGGGCAGCGCGCTCAGGGAACACGTGGTCCAGTAGTGGCGCAGCCCGAAATCGGTTTCCCCCAGCGAGGCCTGCATGGACAGGTAGGAGCGGGGGGCGAAGTCGAGGCCGGTCAGCGGGGCGCAGCCGCCCATGGTGCTTCTGATCCGGTCGACGACCCTCTGGTCGCCGCCCAAGTAGAAGACGTTGGCGACGACGGACCGGGCGGGCGGATCTCCCCACGGTTCGAGCATCAGCAGGCAGGTCAGTTCCGGTGGCGCGTCCGCCATCAGGTCACCGAAGGCGGCCAGGACGGGCGCCGCGTGCCGCAGGGAGTAGGCGAACCGGCCGCCGTACACCCGCGAGACGGGGGCGAGACGGAAGGTGAACTCCTCGACGACGCCCAGCCCGTGCCCGGCGCCGCGCAGCAGCCGGTTGAGCTGCGGGTCGTGGTCGGCGTCGACCTGCCGGCGCTGTCCGTCGCCGGTGACGGTCCGGTAGGACTGGACCCGGTCGCAGGTCAGGCCCAGGCTGCGGGAGAGGTAGCCGAGGCCGCCGCCGAGGGTGAGCCCGGCGACCCCGGTGGAGCCCACGGTCCCCCCGGTGGTGGCGAGGCCGTGCTCGGCGGCGGCCGCGTCGACGTCGTCCCAGGTGGCTCCGCCCTGCACACGGGCCAGAGCGTGTTCGGGGTCGACCGTCACCTGCCGCATCAGACGGAGGTCGATGACGAGGCCGTTGTCGTTCGAGCCCGATCCCGCGACGTTGTGTCCGCCGCCCCGGACGGTGACGGGGATGCCCGCCTCCCGTCCGGCCGTGACCACAGCCTGGATCTCGGCGCCGTCGGCCGGCAGGCAGATCACCGCGGGACGCCGGTCGTGCATGCCGTTGAACATGCCCCGGACCTCGTCGTAGCGGGGATGGCCCGCGGTGAGAACCCGGTGCGGGCACAGTGCCTCAAGGCGCTTGCGGAGGGACTCGTACAGGGAAGGGTTCACGCAAGAGTCCTCGGCTCGACGGCGATCTGATGCCCGGCGTAGTCCACCTTCGTACGCAGGTAGTGGTCGTTGAACGGGTTGATGTGACAGCCCGTCGGCACCGACTCGGCGACCCGGATCCCCAGGTCGGACAACTGGCGCTGCTTGTCGGGGTTGTTCGACACCAGCCGGATCTCGCGGTGGCCGAGAGCGGACAAGGCCGCGGCCGCCACCCAGTAATCCCGCGCGTCGTCAGGCAGGTTCAGCATCCGGTTGGCCTCGAAGGTGTCCACGCCACTGTCCTGCAGGACATAGGCGTCCAGCTTGTTGTACAGCCCGATGCCCCGGCCCTCCTGGCGCAGATAGATGAGGATGCCGCCCTCGTCGGCGAACAGGCTCAGCGTCTCGGCGAGTTGCGGTCCGCAGTCGCAGCGCAGCGATCCGAAGACATCACCGGTGAGGCATTCCGAGTGCAGGCGCACCAGGGGCACGGCGCCGGGGTCACCGAACACCAGGGCCAACGGCTCCTTGTCGACAGGCCAGTTGGACGGCAGCCCCCCAAAGGAACTGACGCGGGGAGTCGTCTCCCGTCCGTCCTGGAGCCTGATCGGTATGTTCACCGTGGTACGGACACTCAGCGGCGGCCGCTCCTGGCCCACGTCCGGTGTCAGTGTGTTCTGAGTCATCTGTCATTCCTTGTCTCACGGCAGTGTGGTCTGGTGCGTGACAGAACAGGCCCGCCCCCGCCCGCCCACGCCAGGCCCGTTTTGACGGCCGCCCGGCGTCAGACGCGTACCGGCGACCCCCTCCGCCTCCGGCCCGGCCCCGGCGGTGAAGGCGAAAGGTGAAAGGTGAAGGGCGAAAAGGGCATGGGTGAGAAAGACGGCGGGGCAGACGGAAAAGCGTGCTCAGGCGTACGACGAAGCAGGTCAGGTGACAACGCGTACGGCAAGGCGTGCGGGTGATGCGTATGGCGGGGCGGGTGGTGAGGCAGACGACGAGGCGGTTGGGTGACGCGCATGGCGAGGCGGGTGGTGAGGCGTACGACGAGGCGTGGTGATGCCTCGCGGGCACGCCGTCAGCCCCGTACGGCGCGCAGGCAGGTGCGCGGGCCCCGTGGTGTGCTCAGTGGGTTGCGAACGGATCCGCCGGACCCCGCCAAGTCCCCCTGGATCACACCAGATCCTGCCCGGGTGAGTCCCGGCAGGCCCGGCAGGCGCCCGGTGGGTTCGGTGGGTTTGCGGTGGGGTGCGGTGGGGTGTGTGCCTGTGTCACCGCGAACCGCGGGTGATCCCCGTACGGGCCGGCGGACCGGCGTGTACGTGCCGGGGTCAGCGGTCAGGAGGGGCGGCGGGCTGATTCACCGTACGGTCCGCGCGGCATCTTCCCGGCGACGGCCACAACTGGGCCCGGCGGGAAGGCGGTTCGGGAATGGAGTGCCTGCGCCCGGCGCGGCCGGGCAGCCTGCGGCGACGGCATGGATCGTCATGGTCACGTAAGTGCATGGCAGTGCGTTGTCCCCCGTTCATGGTCCGGTACGACGGTTCTTCCGCCCCGGACAGAAGAAACACCAAGCCGTACCCCGCGCTCCCCCGGTCAGTTCGGGAGCGCTCCCAAGACCTTGGCACGCACCTATGGCTGCGTCAACACATGGTGATCACACCGTTCCGGGCGGCCACCGTCCGGTGTGGTGGCGGCCGCGGGCGGCGTGTGCGTGTCCGCCCGGGCCGTCCGGCCGCCCTGACCAGGCGCTTGTCACGGCCGGCCCGCCGGCCCCCGGTGGTGTGCGGCGGGCCGGCCGGCCGATGGGCCCAACTACGCCCGGATCCACGGGTTTTCGTGGATCAGCGCAGATGAGAGGTGTCGTTGTACAGGCGCATGGACGCCTTCTCGCCGGTGTATGTCACACCCGAGAAGGACGCCGGGGACAGTTCCATCGCGAACAGCGCCTCCCCCGGGGCGTTGAGCGCCAGCTGGATCAGTGCCTTGACCGGTGTGACATGGGTGACCGCGAGGACCGTGCGTCCCTGGTAGCGGGAGAGCAGCCGGTCCCTGGTTTCGGCTATGCGCCGGGCCACGTCGGCGAAGCTCTCCGTGCTCCCGGTGGGCGCGGTCCGGGGTGAGGTATGCCAGGCCTGAAGATCCTGGGGGAAGCGGGCGCGTACCTCCTCGTAGGTCAGCTCTTCCCAGTCGCCGAAGTCGGCTTCCCGCAGCCCGTCCTCGACCACGGGGTCCAGGCCGAAGCGGCGGGCGACGGCCGCCGCGGTCTGCCGGCAGCGCCGCAGCGGGGAGCAGACGACCGCGTCAATGCCGGCGCCGGCCAGGAGGGTGGAGGCGGCGGCGCGGTCCGCTTGCCAGCGGCCCCGCTCGGAGAGCTCGGGGTCGGTGCCGCCGCTTCCGGAGAACCGCTTCTCAGGGGTCAGCGCGGTCTCGCCATGACGGAGTGCCAGCAGCGTGGTGGAGGCCGACCGGGGGGCCGTCGGCGCCCATCCGCTGCCGGACGACAGACTGTGCGCGGCGGTGTCCGCGGCGCTTCGCTCTGGGTTCGTTTCCGAGATCATCCGCACACACTAGAACGTTCCTGTATGCCTGTACGGAACACATCAGACTTTGCTGCAAAAGGCGGCGAAGAGCGCGGCACGGAATAACAGAAGCCCTGTGGTGAAAGGAATTTGGTCTTCCTCTTCCGGTGGTGCGGGGTTCCGGAATACCGTGGTTATTTGCGGTGGGGAACGTTATGTTCCGGCGGGCGGGGGCCGGGAACGTGGACCGTCGGCGATGCGGGCGCGGTTGCGCAGGGGCCGCGGTACGCGCATACAGTGGCGCCAGCCGCCATGGACCGGCTTCCGCACAGCGGGAGTTGTCCCCAGCGGGAGCTGCCTCCTGCCTGCCCGCCAACGCGGCACCGGCGCACCGGCACACCCCGGGGGCTGGGTCCGTGATCACCGGCTCCGGACAACCCGGCTCCCGCACACCCGCCCCCACTCCCCCGGCAGTCCGGCAACCAGGCTGCCAGGCCACCTGGTTGTCCAGCCGCCTGACCGCTTGGTGGCCTGGCTGTCCGGGCAGTTCCGGTCTCCGGGCGGTTCCGGTGGGTTCCGGCCGCCCGGGAGTTCCGGTCTCCGGGGGTTCCGGTCTCCGGGGGTTCCGGTCTCCGGGGGTTCCGAGGGGGTTCCGGTGGGTGGTTTTCCTTGGCGGTGTGAAGGCGCCTGGGTGAACACTCCAACGCCGTGCTCGCGCATGAGTCCTGACAGAACGGATGACCTGATGACCACCCGCCCCTACGTTTTGCTTTCCGCCGCGATGAGCGTCGACGGCTACCTGGACGACGCCAGCGACCAGCGGCTGCTGCTGTCCAGCGCCGCGGACTTCGACCGCGTCGACGAAGTCCGTGCGGAGGCCGACGCGATCCTGATCGGCGCGGCCACCCTGCGCGGCGACAACCCCCGGCTCCTGGTGAACAGCGAGGAACGCCGGGCGGCCCGGGTGGCGCGGGGCCTGCCCGCGCATCCGCTGAAAGTCACCGTCACCGCCTCCGGTGACGTGAGCGCCGGCCTCAGGTTCTGGCACCACGGCGGCGAGAAACTCGTCTTCACCGTCGATGCCGCGCTCGGAAAAGTGCGGGCGGCCCTGGGCGGACTGGCCGACGTGGTCAGCACCGGCCCCGGGCTCGACTGGGGTCAGGTCCTCGACGAACTCGGCCGGCGCGGTGTCCGCCGGCTCATGGTGGAGGGCGGCGGCACCCTCCACACCCAGCTGATGGCACAGGACCTGGCCGACGAGGTCCAACTCGCCGTGGCTCCCCTGCTCGTGGGGCAGCCGGACGCCCGCAAATTCCTCGGCGCCGCCGACTATCCCGGCGGACCGGCCGCGCGGATGCGCCTGCTGGAGGCCCGGACCGTCGGCGATACCGTACTGCTCCGCTACGCACCGAAGGAACGTGCCTGATGAGCGACGCCACCCACGGCCGCGACCTGCACTGGATGCGCAGGGCGATCGACCTGGCAGCCCTGTGCCCGCCGTCCACGAGCGCGTACTCCGTCGGCTCGGTGATCGTCGACGCCGACGGCACCGAGCTGGCCCACGGGTACAGCCGCGAGACCGACGCGCACGTCCACGCGGAGGAATCCGCGCTCGGAAAGCTTCCCCCCGGCGACCCCCGCCTGAGAACGGCGACGATCTACAGCACACTGGAGCCCTGCTCCCAGCGCCGCTCACGCCCGCACCCCTGCGCACAGCTCATCCTCACCGCGGGCCTGCCACGCGTCGTCATCGCCTGGCGCGAGCCCTCACTGTTCGTCGCCGACTGCACCGGCTACGAACAGCTCCTGGCAGCCGGCGTGACCGTGGTCGAACTGCCCGAACTCGCCACGACCGCGAAGGCCGTCAACGCCCACCTGCCCGGCATGGGCTGACCCGGCACCCCCGCCCGACGGATACCAACACCGCACCGTCACAACTGCCGCACTGCCACGCTGTCGTGTCACGGCCCCATCGCGCCGTCACGCTGCTGCGTCACGGCGCCGTTGCGTCGCTGCGCCGTCACGCTGCTGCGTCGCGGCGTCGTTGCGTCGTTGCGTCGTTGCTGGGGCCGGCTGGTGCACCGTCCCGTGCGGTGTTGTGTCGTGTGCGGGTCTTACGGGGGCGGGAGTGATGCCGGGTTGTCGTTCCGGGCGGTGTGAGGGGACGAGTTTCCGCCAACCTGGCCTCTCCGCCGGGCCCGGAGGGCAGGCCCGGCCGGCCACCGGAGGGGCACGGTGTGCCCGGTGACCGGGTCCGGGGACGGCGGAGGCCTCGCACGTCAGAGCGGTGACCCTCCGGACACGGAGACCGGGCCGGACCGAAGCGGGCCGGAGCGGGCCGGCCGTCCGGCCCGTCCGACCAAAACACACCAGACCGCAATGATCGTGCGATCCCAGCCCCCACGCTCAATCGGCCACGGGACCGAATACGCCTTGACGCCCGCGCGATCATCCGTGTTCGATAAAGAAGCGGCCGGCACAGACCGTTCCATCTACCGGTGCCGGCTGCCACGGGGCGAAGAAGCACGCAGTACACGGGGGTGAGAAGCGTGCCATCGGCAGACGCTTGACCCGGCACTCCCTGCCGTGATCACATCCACCTTCACATCATGTTCGAATTGTGGGGGCCTGCAGGCCGGAGCCTTCCCTCCCTGCCGGGAGGCAGCGCACCGCCCGCACCGCGCCGTACCGCACCTCATCGGATCTCATCGCATCTCGGGGTGCGTCTTCCCGGCCCGCTCCAGGGTCCGGGAGGCCTTTCTTCACCTGCACTGTCTGACGCTCGAAAGAATTCTCGGGGGGAACTCCACATGAGCGGATTAATGACCGGCACGACAGGTATCGCTTTTATCGGATGCGGATATGTTGCCGATTTCTATATGGCGACTCTTCCGAATCATCCGGAACTCGCCCTGCGTGGCGTATACGACTGCGACAGTGAACGGTCGAAAAAGTTCTCCGGGTTTCACGGTGTCCATCCGTACTCCTCGGTCGAGGAACTCCTCGCCGACGGGACCGTGGCGATAGTCGTCAATCTCACCAACCCGGGCAGCCACTACGAGGTGTCCCGCCGCTGCCTGGAGGCGGGAAAGCACGTCTACTCGGAGAAACCCTTCGCGGAGGACCTGCGGCAGGCGACGGACCTGGTGGAATTCGCCGAGGAACGGGGCCTCACCCTCTCCTCCGCGCCCTGCTCCGCGCTCGGTGAGACCGCGCAGACGGTGTGGCGGGCGCTGCGGGACGAGGTCATCGGCCGGCCGCGGCTGGTCTACGCGGAACTCGACGACGGCGCGGTCCACCAGATGCCCTACCGCACGTGGATCAGCCCTTCGGGTGCGCCGTGGCCCTACGAGGACGAATTCCGGGTCGGCCCCACGCTGGAGCACGCCGGCTACTACGTGACCTGGCTGACCGCGTTCTTCGGCCCCGTCTCGGAAGTGGTGTCGTTCGGCCGGCTGATACAGCCGGAAAAGCTCGGCACGCCCGACACGGGGTTCGCCGCCGACTTCACCTGTGCCTGCATCGAATTCGATTCTGGTGTCGTCGCCCGCCTCACATGCGGAACGCTGGCCCCGGAGAACCATTCACTGCAGATCGTCGGCGACGCGGGCGTGCTGTCGGTATCGGAATGCTGGGACTACGGCGCGGAAGTGAAGGTACGCCGCAGGGCGGACGTATCGGAGTCGGTGCACCACTACCTGGCCGAGGCGGAAAATATTCCACTGGTCCGCCCCGCCGACTATCCGTTCCGCTACCAGGACACCCACGACATGGACTTCTCCCGCGGCATCGCGGACATGGCGGCAGCTATCAGCCGGGGGGTCAGTCCGAGACTGTCCGCGCGGCATGCCCTGCACGTCCTGGAAATCGTCCTGGCTGTTTCCGGGACCGCCGACGCAACGGCACGCACCGTCATCCGGTCGACGTTCGACGCCGTCGAGCCCATGCCGTGGGCCGGCCGGTGACAGCAGGACCTCCCGCCTGCGGATCCACCGGTTCCGAAAGAGAAGAAGAAAAGAGCACCGTGACGCCCGCACCGCCCGCACCGCCCGCCACCACCGCCGCCGCCACCGCCACCGCCGCCACCGCCACCGCCACGTTCGTGATGCCGCACTACAGTGACGACCCCAGAGCCTTCCAGTACCTGGAAGAGACCCTCGCGAGCCTGCGCGGCCAGAGCGACCGGGACTGGCGGCTGGTCATCGTCGACGACGCCTCACCGCAGCCGCGGGACCGTGAACGGCTGCGGGAGATGGCCGCCGCCTCGGACGGGCGGATCGTCCTGCTCCAGCAGGACGTGAACCGCGGGCAGGGCATCTGCCGCAACATCGGCGTCCGCTGGGCCCACGAACAGGGCTCCGGGATCGTCCTGTTCCAGGACGCCGACGACCTCTCACACCCCCGCCGCCTCGAACTGACCCGCCGCGTCCTCACCGAACGCCCCGAGGTCGACTTCATCTACTCGACCTTCACCGTCATCGACGAAGCCGGCGCCCCGGTGCCGGAGAACCGGCTGACCCCCTCGGTCAGAGAGATCATCGAATCCCACCACGACGCACCCGTCGAAGGCCGCGACGCCTGGATACGCATGGGAGTGGAAACCGGCTACACCACCCTGACCTCCACCGTCGCCGTCCGCACCGAACTCGCACTCGCCCACCCCTTCCCCGACGTACGGGGCTCCGAGGACGGACACACCTGGTTCCGGATGGCCGCGGGCGGCGGCGCCCTCGGCTACATCGGATCCATCCCCAGCCTCTACCGCATCCCCCAGAACGTCACCGGCTCCTCCGACCGCAGCCGCATCGGCGCCGACTACTACCGGCGCAAGGCCGAAGTGGACACCGCGGGCTTCTTCCACGCGATGAGCATCTCGCTGCAACGACAGACCATCCAGCTCTCCGACGTACCCGACCTCAAAGGCGGCTTCCTCAGGCGGCTCTCCCTCACCATGGAACGCGAGGGCCAGCCCGAACTCGCCAGGGAAATCCTGGACATGACAGCCCCCGAACCTGTCGGAGCCCGATAGCCCGTGACCGTCACACCCCCCTCACCGGCACCACCCACCCGCCACCTCCGCACCGCCCGGCGCGCCGTATCGGGATACTTCTTCATCAACGGCATCGCCTTCTCCTCCTGGGTCGCGCGCATCCCCGACATCAAGCACAAGATGGCACTCAGCGACGTCCAGCTCAGCCTGGCCCTGCTGGTCGCCTCGGCCGGCACCGTAGCCGGACTGACCGCGATCGGCCCCCTGGTGGACCGCCTGGGCAGCGCCCGCGTCAGCCGCGCCGCCTCCATAGCCGTCGCCCTCGGCCTGACCGCCACCGGCACCGCCCCCGACCTGCCCCTCCTCATGGCAGCCCTGCTCTTCTTCGGACTCGCCGGCGGCGCCTACAACGTCTCGATGAACGCCCAGGCCGTCCAGGTCGACCGCGCATACGGACGCCCCGTCATCGCCTCCATCCACGCCGTCTTCAGCGCCGGCGCACTCGCCGGATCCGGCCTCGGCATCCTCACCGTAGAACTGGACATCCCCCCGCACACCGGACTGACCGCCCTGGGCGCCCTCCTCGTACTCGCCGCCCTGGCCTGCGGCCACTTCACCCCACCCGGCCCCCGGCCCACCCGCACACCCACACCACGACAGGGCAGGCGGGCCCTGGCCAACAGCCGCGTCCTGTTCCTCGGCGCCTGCTGCTTCGCCTGCCTCCTCGCCGAAGGCGCCATCGCCGACTGGAGCGGCGTCTACCTACGCGAGCACGTACTGCTCACCCCCGCACTCGCCCCCGCCGGCTACCTCCTCTTCTCCGCCGCCATGGCCACCGGCCGCCTCCTCGCCGACCGGGCAGCCGTCCGCCTCGGCCCCATGAAACTGGTCACCCTCTCCGCCCTCACATCAGGCACCGGACTCACCCTCGGCCTCCTCACCGCCCACCCCCTCGGCGCCCTGACCGGCCTCACCGTCTTCGGCCTCGGACTGTCCTGCATCATGCCCCAAATGTTCAAAGCAGCCGGCGAGCAAGTCCCCACCGACACCGGAAAAGCCATCGCCACCGTCGCCGCCTTCGGATACATCGGACTACTCGCCGGCCCCGCCCTCATCGGCCTCCTCTCCCACACCCTCGGCCTCCCCCGCGCACTCGGCCTGCTCGCCCTCCTCATGCTCGCCATGACCCTCGCCGCCAAAACCATCAACACCTGGCAACCACCCCCACCCCCCACACCCACACCGCCGGTACCGCCCGCACAGCCCGCATCGCCTGTACCGCCCGCACGGTCCCAACCCGGGCGCTAACCTGAATAACTGACACCTAGTCAGGCCACGCACACCCGACCGCACGCACGGACCCGACCGCACGGGCACGACCGGAAACGCGGACACGACCACCCCGCGCGACGCACGCACGGCCGGACGCGTGCGGACGGACGCGCGTGTCCGTCCGTGCATGTAGGGATGGGCGTGTACGGCTGTGCGTGTACGGCTGTGCGTGTACGGCTGTGCGTGTACGGCTGTGCGTGTACGGCTGTGCGTACGGTCGCGCGTGCGTGGGCGGAAACGACGTTGTGCGTGATCCGGCCGGGAGACCGTCCGGAGAGGGAGGTTTTGGACCATGCAGGTTCGGCGGCCGACACTCGAAGCCGTGGCAGCCCGCGCGGGTGTCGGCCGGGGCACCGCCTCCCGCGTCGTCAACGCCACCGGCAACGTCAGCCAGAAATCCCGCCGGGCGGTACTGCGCGCCGTCGCCGAACTCGGCTACGTACCCAACCCCGCCGCCCGCGCCCTCGTACGCCGCCGCACCGACACACTCGCCTTCGTCGTAGCCGTCTCACAAGAACGCGTCTTCTGGGAAGAGCCCTACTTCTCCGCCATCGTGCGCGGCGTCCACACCGGCATCAGCGGCACCGGCCTGCAACTCCTCCTCGCCATCGCCCACTCCCCCCAGGAACACGCACAACTCACCAGCTACCTCACAGCACGCCACGTCGACGGCGTACTCCTCAGCTCCCTGCGCGGAGACGACCCCATGCCCCGGCACCTCCACGAAGCCGGCCTGCCCACCGTCATGGTCGGCGCCCCCACCGGATTCCACCCCGAATACGGCGTCGACCTCGACAACCACCAAGGCGCCCGCCTCGCCGTCCACCACCTCACCAGCCGCGGCCGCCGCCGCATAGCCACCATCACCGGACCACTGGACACCCGCGCCGGCACCGACCGCCTCGAAGGCTGGCGCACCGCACTCACCGACACCGGACTGCGTACCGACCTCGCCGCCCACGGCGACTTCACCGCCGCCTCCGGAGCCCACGCCATGCGCGAACTCCTCACCCGCGCACCCGAACTCGACGCCGTCTTCACCGCCTCCGACAGCATGGCCGTCGGCGCCCTACGCGTACTCAAAGAATCCGGACGCCGTATCCCCCACGACGTCGCCGTAGTCGGCTTCGACGACTCCCCCCCTCGCCACCGACACCGACCCCCCACTCACCTCCATCCACCAGCCCCTCGAAAACATGGGCCACCACATGGCACACCTCATGATCGCGCAACTCCGCCAGGAACCCATCACCCAACCCCACATCACCCTCCAACCCCACCTCGTCATACGCCACTCCACCTAAGGGCTGTCCGGCGGATCAAGACGACGTAGGCTCCCGGGCATGCATAGCACTCTGACCGAGCACGCCCGGTGTCTGTTCGGAGACGAGTACCGAGCTGTGCCGGAGTGCGCGCTTGAACACCGGAAGCACTACTTCGCCGAAGAGCTGACCTTCGCTGACCCGGACGAGATCCTCACCATGGTGCACGAGCTGTGCCCACACGTGGTGGACGGACTCCTCCCGGTCTGGGTCCGCAACCTTGCCTACCGGCTGGTGCTCCTTCAGCGACCGGACGAGCCGGCATTGCTACGGGAAGCGGCCGAGAACCTCTGGCTGCACGGCCCGGAGTGGGACGACATCGCCGCGGACCTGCAGCGCAGGGCCCAAGCCCTGCAAGCAGGATGAACAGGGTGAACAGGGAACCAATGTCAGGGGCCTGAGCCACAGCCCGATCGCCGCGACGGTAACGGTGCCATGAAAGACGCAGGCCCGTTTGTCGCAAGTACCTGTTTCTGATCCCTGCTCGGTGGACGTGCCCCGTGGACCACTCGGGCTTCGTCCACCCGAACGGGCAAAAGGGGTCCAGCTCCATGGGCAGCACCCGGATTGGGTCGGAGTCACGTGAACGGACCGCACCCACCACGAGCGGTCAGCGACAGCTCGGAGGGGCATCACAGCGCACTGGATACCCACACGGTATGAAAACCATGGCGGGAGGCCTCGCCGCCGGGACCGGCTTCGGGGCGGCTACCTCACTCGTCAACGCGCTTTCGTCGCCATATGCGGAGCTCGGAATGTCGCTCACGGGCACCGTCTGGGCCAAGGCCGCCAAGGTGCTCAGCCTCCTGATGGACGCAGGCTGGTCCTGGGCCGCACTGGCGGTGGCGATGGGCTGGCCGGCCGGGACATGGGTCCGAGGTGCGCTCGCCGGAGCCCTGGCCCTGGTCGCTGCCACGGTGGCGTACTACGCGACGGACGCCTTCGTCTCGGGAGCCGGCACCGATATCGTCAGCTGGCTGCTGGCAGGCCTCCCCTTCGGACTGGTCCTTGGTGTAGTGGGTGCAGCCATCAGACGGCCCGGACCGGTCGGCTTGCTTGCGGCGCTGACAGTTCCGGTAGGCGCTGCCATGCAGATGGTCGTGCTGCCGCCCCGGCCGCACCTCACCGTGACCCCGGCAATCATTCTCGCCGAGGTCATCGTCTGGACAACCGCTGCGCTCGGGGCCGGCTGGGCCGTCCACCGTTTCTGGGCCGAAAGGCGAACAGCGCTACCTGTCCAGCGTATTCAGTCCGGCTGACCAGCACACTCCGCAGGCCACACGCGGGCTGCCGCGGAATTTCGCCGGATAAGCCGCCAGGCCGTGCGGGCGACCGCAGCCCAGGTGATGAACGTCTCGGAGTGGCAGGCCGAAGGCCACCATCCGGCTGACACGGACCCGGTATTGCCGGCCGGATGACACCCGCCGGGTGCTGCCGCCCAGGCGCTGGCGACCGGGTGACACAGGCCAGGTGCTGCGGGCCGGGTGCTGCCACCCGGCCCGCGCGGGACGGGTGTTACGGGACCGGAGTTGGCGGCGGGAGCGGGGCGCCGTCACGGACGACTGCTCACCCCTGCCAGGAACGTATGGGCACAGAACGGGGTATTTCGCAAGTACGGTGGGCCTGACCGCGCCCCGAGGACCTCCAGGGGCACGCGTCGTGGTTCTGTCCGGGCGGGCCGCCGCGCCGGCGGGCATCCCGGCAGGTGACAGCACCCGGCGCCGCCCGGACACCCCGCCGGCCCGGCATTTTCGCCGCCCGTGACGTGTTGAGCCATTCGAGTGGATTCGTCACGGGATTGTTGCTGTCATATTCACTCTCATGGATAACTGGATACATCCAAACCGGTGGGTCGCCCATCCTCTCCGGGGGAGTGGCAGCCGACCTACCGCCGAAGCGCCCGGGCGGCGGTCAGGCCATCTGCCGCAATGGGCCCCCCGTAGAGGCATTGGATCCATCAGCCGGCGCCGCTTGCCGGCGCCGGCTGATGCGACCCGCTGAACCTCACCCCAGGGGGCCTCATGCGAGTTTCCCGCACCTCCCCAACCCCAACCGGCGACCCCACCCCACCCCCACCGCCGGCCACCACCACCACCGCGTCCGTAGCCGCGCCCGCCGCCCGAACATCCCCACCCCACGGCGAGAACACACCGGCCGATGCCACCAGCACCACGAACACCACGGCACACACGCCGCCGCGCACCCGCCCCCTCACCCGCGCCCCCCGGCTCACCCGCCCTGGCCCCGCCCGCGTCTCCCCTGGCCCCGCCCGCGTCCCCGACACCGGCACCCACAGCCACCGGACGCCCCCCAGCCACACACTCGGCCGCATCCCCGGCCACCTGCCCGGCCGTGGCCCCGGCCACGCGCCCGGACCCATGACCGGCCGCATCCCCGGCCGCATGACCGGCTGCATGACCGGCCATATGACCAGCCCCATGACTGGCGGCGTCCCCGGCCACCTGCACGGCCATGGCCGTATGACCGGCTACATGACCGGCCGTATGACCAGCCCCATGGCCGGCCCCATGACTGGCCGCGTCCCCGGCCACCTGCACGGCCATGGCCGCATCCCCGGCTATACGCCCGGCCGCACCCCCGGCCCCATGAGTGGCCACATCCCCATGACTGGCCATATCCCCGGCGTATGACCGGCCCCATGACTGGCCGTATGACCGGCCGTACCGGCTGACCCCTTTCTTCCCGCTGCCCGGCAGCCCCTCAGCGGGCCGTACGGAAGCGCCCGTTCAGGCCGGCCCCCGCAGCACCCCCTCTTTCCCCCTCGGTTCACTGATGGGTGAGTGCCATGCCCCAACCGACACACGCAATCCTCCGCGGAGGCCCCGACGGCACCCCCGCAACCTGGAAACTGCAACCCGGCCCCTGCGACACACGGCTCAAAATCCTGCGGGGCAACGGCTACGAACACTTCGAATTCACCCGCCAATACGCCGAATTCAACGGCGAACTCTGCCCCGTCTACCGGTGGAGCTACCGCACCTACATCGCCGAATAGCCCCCCCCCCCCCCAGCCCAGCCCAGCCACCCACCCCGGCACAAGCCCGCAACGCCCCCGCTGCAAGCCCGCGTTCACCTCCAGGCGGGCCGCCCCAACGACCCCGCTACAAGCCCGCGTTCATCCTCTTGCGGGCGCCCCGCACAGGCGTGACCGACTGGTCCGGGAGGATCACCGTGACGACACCGACACCCTTCGCAGGCACCTCATGAACACACCCGCCACCGACCCCGGCAACACCAGCCACCCCCGGGACGCCATCGTCACCGGCATGGGATTCTGCCTCCCCGGCGAAGAACACCCCGTCTTCACCGCCGGCGACCTATGGGACATCACCTCCCGCGGAGCCACCTGCCTCGACCACGACGGCATCTACTACGGCTCCGTCAACCTCACCGACGACATGTTCAACGAACGCCTCCCCCACATCCCCCCCTTCTTCTCCGCCCACTACACCAACGCCCACCGCTACGGCCTCGTATCCCTCACCGAAGCCTGCACCGACGCCCAACTCGACATCCACAACGGAGACCTCAACCACGCAGCCATCCTCGTCGGACGCGGCGGAATCGACGCCAACATCAACAGCTACCTCTCCGTACTCAACGCCGACCCCCACACCACCACCGCCGCCCAAGCCATGGAACTCTTCGTCGCCGCCGAACAAGCCATCACCCCCTCCGACGTCGCCCTCGTCCAAGGAGCACTCACCCAAACCAACGGACCCTGCTACACCCTCTCCTGCGGCTGCGCCTCCTCCGCCCTCCAAATCGGCCACGCCCGCACCATGATCCGCGACGGCGAAGCCGACATCGTCGCCGTCACCGGCGTCGACGTCTTCAACATCAACCTCATCCAAAACATCCAAAACCTCCTCCACGGCGCACAACACACCTACAACACCATCCGCACCACCGACATGCCCACCCTCCTCCCCTCCTTCAACACCCTCATGCGCCCCTACGACCAACACGCCACCTGCATCAACCACGGCGAAGGATCAGCCACCCTCATCCTCGAAAGCCGCCAACACGCCACCCAACGCGGCGCCCACCCCTACGGCCAAGTACTCAACCAAACCACCACCCGCGACGGCCTCGCCAACCCCCTCGCCAGCGACCACACCGGAAAAGAACTCGTCAACGCCATCCGCCGCTGCCTCCGCAACCACGACATCACCCACATCCCCTACATCCACGGCGCCAGCGACGGCAACCCCACCGTCACCCAATTCGAAGCCAACGCCATCACCACCCTCTACGGACCCACCCCCCACAACCTCCTCATGACCTCCCACGAAGGCACCTTCGGCCACAACGGCGCCCCCGCCGGATGCATCAGCACCGCCCTCACCCTCCTCATGATGCAACAACAACAAATCTGCCCCACCACCAACTGCCAACAACCCGCCACCAACCTCCCCTTCGACCCCATCCCCGGCACCCACACCCGCCCCCTCACCTTCCACCACGCCCTCACCCTCAACTACCAAATCGGAGGACTCAAAAGCGCCACCCACCTCACCAACAACCACCCCACATAAACCACCCGGAACACCGGCCCCCGGCATGAGCGAGACGGTGCAGCGGTGACGTTCAACCTCGTGGTCCCAGCCGCGTTCGGAGGCGTCGCGGGCCGGCGAGGCAGTCAGCGAAAACCTGCCGGATGCGCCGCGTCCCAGGCCAAACCACATGCCGTGGTAGTCCGGGCTCTGCCAGGCTGACAGGCCATGACTACTTACGAACTGTTGCTCATCGGTGGTGGTGCGGGTGTCGGGAAGACGACTGTCGCATGGGAGGTATCCGCCGCGTTGCAGGGGAAAGGAACGGCGCACTGCCTGATCGAGGGGGACTACATGGACCAGATTCATCCGGCCCCCGACGATGACCCCCGTCGTACAGCGATCACGGAACAGAACATCGCCGCGGTCTGGTCCAACTACACCGCTCTTGGCCAGCATCGCCTGATCTACACCAATACGGTGAGCGTCCTGGAAGAGCCGATGATCAGCCGGGCCATGGGCGGCGGCGAGATCAGTGTTACCTGCGTCCTCCTCACGGCTGAGGAAACCACTGTGAGACAGCGGCTCGCTCAACGGGAAATCGGATCCCAACTGTCCGCTCACATCGAGCGGAGTCTGCGGATGGCACGGCATTTGGACGAGGAGGCCCCACCGGGCACCATCCGCATCCCGACGGATGACCGGTCGGTTCAGGACATCGCCGTACACGTGCTTCAGGCTGCCGCCTGGTAGATGTGGGGGGCGACGACCCAGCGCTGAGAGATCACGTCGTCCATCTCCCGGGATGATGCGGACCGCGTTGAAGGCTGAAGACGTGAACATTCCCGGCGTCAGCGAACCGGGATCGGAGCAACTCGGTACCCCCATTCCCATTTCCAATGTGGTCCAGCGCTGGGCAGATGACGAGTAGAAGGTGAGCCAGAACCCTTCCAAGGGCAGCGTTTGGCGGTGAGTTTGAGCAGCAGCCGGCGATGTGTCGTCCGCTGAAGCAGTCGGTGGATCGCCGCTCTCAGACGTGCAGCTCGGGCGGGAATCCAGTCCAGCGAAGCCCTGCGGGAAGGTGCCGCATGTCGTTGTAGAAGAGGACGGAAGCGGGTCGGCCGGGCGCGTATCGGATGACGGTCAGCGCGGCGTTGGCGTGGTTGAGGCCCATCCAGCGCCACTTCGGTGCGTCGAGGGCGTCTCGGACGAGCCAGCCGATGAGGAAGTTGTGGGTGACGATCAGCTCGTGGCGCGGTTCGTCACCGTCAACTGGTCCAGTGAACCGTGCGAGAGCTTTCCGAGCCAGCTCCGGACCATTTTCGCGCTCCTCGGTCGGGAACTGGGCCAGGCGGCCGAGCATGGCGTCGGCCGGCTCCGAAGGCAGCTCTTCTCTTTGCGGCACGTAGGGGATGTAGTCGCCGGTCAGTTCCGAAGGCTGCAAGGGAACGTCGTCGAGTTGGTCGCAGATCAGCCGTGCGGTCTCCTCCGCTCGCGGGAGTGGGCCGTGATAGAGCGCTGAGAGAGGGCTGCGCTGAAGCCGTTCACCAAGCAGTACCGCCTGACGGCGGCCGTTGTCCGTCAAGCTGCTCTCGTCCGGCGAAGCCTCGCCATGCCGCGCGAGGTAGAGGTAGCGGGGGGCTGTTCCAGTCATGCGCGAGGTCCTCCATCAGCGTTCATGATCTTGCGGACGCCCGGATGGACGCTGATGTTCGCCGTACGGTTCCGGTGCCTCCCGAACTCATCCACGTCCCCGGTCTGTGGAACGGGGCGCCCCCCAAACCCGTCGGCAAGGGATTTCACTACTGCTTGATAAAGCCGGCCATGACGCACGACCCGCTCAGCGCGAGGCCATCTCTTGGGTTCTGGGCGGCTGAATCCCTCGCGTCAGGGGAGAAGGTAGGGCGGGCCGTGTTCCCGGCGGGCGGCCGCGCTGCCGCCGGGCGAACGACGCGAGGAGACGCACGTCATGGGAACCGCTGTGCACGTCCCGCAGACCCGGGACATGATCGGGGACGAGCTCTCCGGGGACGAGGCGCTGGCCGCGCTGCGACGGTACGGAGGTCGCCGCCTGCTCATGGACGCGTTCTCCCGCTTCCGCTACGCCGACGGCTTCACCAGCGCACGCTCTCTCGGGTTCCAAGTGGTCCTGGGTATGGTGCCGTTCACCATTGCCTTGGTCGGCGTGGCCACCACCGTGCATACGGAGAGCCTGGGGCGGATCACCGAGCTGACCCTCGGCCGGATCGTGCCGGGCGCCAGCGCGGACCTGGTCCAGGACGCTCTGGCCAGGACACGGCACAGTGCCGGTTCCGGCGCATGGAGCGCCGTCGCCATGTGGCTGGGTCTGGCTTTCGCCCTTCTCAATCTGGCCTCGGCAATGGCGCAGGTCGAACGAGGCGCCAACCGCATCTACGGCATCGAACGCGACCGGCCGTTCCTCAGGAAGTACGGCCGGTCCCTGCTGCTCGCCGTGGCGGCCGGTATGCCCATGGTCCTGGGATTTCTGGTGCTCGTCGCGGGAGAAGCCGTGGGAGAGTCGGTGGTGGAGGCCTTCGACTGGTCCCGTGACACCAACGGCTGGTGGGACGTGCTTCAACTACCGGTGGGTATGGCTCTCGCCTGGATCGCCTCGGCGGTGATCTTCCGCTGGGCTCCTCGCCGGGACCAACCGGGCTACACCTGGCTCGCGTTCGGCTCGGCGGTCCATCTGGTGCTGTGGGTCGCGGCCACGTGGCTGCTCGCTCTCTACGTCGCCAAGAGCGGCTCCTTCGGCGCCGTGTACGGACCCCTGACGGCTTTTGTCGCGTTGCTGCTGTGGGCCAACCTGACCGGCGTCGCGCTGTTCCTCGGCATAGCCTTCGCCGCCCAGCTCGAAGCCGCCCGCGCCGGAATCGCCAAGGCCGTGAAGCCGGATCCCGGGCCGGGGCCGTGAAACTCGCGCCTGGGGATTCCGGCGTGGGCGGCTTCGAGCTGCTGCGGCAGGCGGGCACGGACGCCGTGGCATGGTCGTACCGGTGGCGCCGCAGGAGGTGTTCACCGTCCGACGGCTGACGGCACCGTCACCGCCATAGCCCTCCTCATCTGGCTCCGACCGTGATCTTGTCTCAGTGCCGGACCAGGCAGAACGGGTGTCCTGCCGGGTCGGCGTAGATACGCCAGCTCCGTCCGTCGGACCCGTCGTCCAATACCGTCGCCCCTTGGGTCAGCACCTGCTCTTGGGCTCGGTCCAAATCCGCGACACCGAAGTCCAGATGGAACTGTTGGGGGCGGGTAGGGTCGGGCCACAACGGCGGCCGATAGTCCGCCACCCGCTGAAAGGCGAGGACGAGACCGGACGGCGTGTGCAGTGTCGACCAGCCATCGCTCAGCGCCCACCGCCGATCCTGCTGATTGACGGTCCCACCGAGTAGCGACTGGTAGAACCGGGCGAGCTCCGCCGGATCAGAACAGTCCAGCACCACACACTGCAGGTCAGCGATCATGGACGGATCCTAAATGGCCGCCAGGACGGACCCGACCGTCGAACCCAAGATCGCAGGCACACGCCCTGGCTGCTGCGGCATGCGTACTACCGGTGCGAGCTCTCCACCGTCGCTGTCTTTCGCTCGCTGATCGCGGTGGGAGCCGCGCTCTGCTGCCCGGCGGCCAGCGGCTTGGCGTAGCAGCGGCTGAGCTCGTGGAAGCGGTAATGGCCGAACTTGACGCAGGGCTCGTAGCCGCTGGATGAGTAGAGAGAGATGGCCTCCGGCTGTTCGGTGCCGGTCTCCAGGACCATACGGGTGCGGCCCGCGGCACGGGCGTCGTCCTCCAGGGCGGCCAGCACCAGCCGGGACAGGCCGCGGCCGCGCGCCTCCGGGATCACGTACATGCGCTTGATCTCCGCGTCACCGTCCGTGTACCCATGGTTGTTCTCGTCCTGGCTGCGCCAGCCGCCGGTGGCGACCGGGCTACCCTGATCGTCGTAGACGACCAGGTACAGACCCTGCGGCGGCTCGAACATAGCCGGGTCGAGGGGCGTGACGTCGCCCTCGTCCCCGTATCGCTCAGCGTATTCAAGCTGCACGCGAGCGTTGAGCTTGACGACGTCGGGGTGCCCGAAGGAGACGGGATGAATATCCATTCCATCAATCCTACGGTCGAGGTGGTGAATGGTTTTCTTCCCACCACCGGCCGGGCCATGAGCGAACGACACGTCGGGCCCACGTGGTGTGCGGGTCCGTCACGGTTGCTCTGCTCCTGCGGGCGCGAAGCCGGATGACGCGGTGAGTCGTACAGTGGCGGACGCTGCCGTGGGGGCTTCGGTGGCTTCTACCGGTGCCCGCTCCAGCGGGCCGGATCCTCCTCCAGCGACGTACGGTCCCATCCGCCTCGCACGGCGGCGGCCTCGTAGGTGGTGTGCAGGAAGCCGGAGAGCGTTCGATCGGGGTCGGCGGCGGTGCGTACCGCCTCGTACGGCAGGAGAAACTGGCCGTTCGCCTGGCTGTAGAACGCCTCGGAGGGGGTGACAGGGCTGTCGGCGAATCCGTCAGGTTCAGGGTAGGCGTAGGCGTAGAAGGCCCCCTCGTCACCGCCGCCGGGCCAGAAGCCGCAACTGCTCAGCTCGCGTGAGTAGCCCTCCTCCATGACCCAGTCACCGCAGTTCGGCGCGCCTCCGGGGTGGCGGGGGGAACCGCGTCCGGAGAAGCGGGTGCAGGCCAGGTCCATGGAGCCCCAGAAAAAATGGACCGGACTGACCTTGCCGACGAAGTAGCTGCGGAACTCGCCCAGCGCCCGGTTCGCATGGAGAAGCTGGCGCCAGAACAGGTGCGCGGCATGCGGATCGTACGTGTGGTGCTGGAAGTCCTCTGCGAACGGGATCGCCGGCTCGACCTCATTCGGATGTCCCTGGATCGTGGTGGGGACATCCAGTTCGTCCAGGGCCCGTAGGACACGGGCGTGGAAGTCGGCCACCGGCATGGACTCCAACCCGATGCTGCGGGCGCCGCCTTCACTGGTGCGCAGGCGCAGTGTGTGGTCGATGAAGTCGAACTCCATGTCGAAGGCGCCGGCGCCGTAGGGGATGGTGGAGGTGGTCAATCCCCGTGGGCTGACGTAGAACGTCACCTGCCACCAATGATTGAGCAGCGGAGCATGTGCCAGCCGGACCTTCCCGACGATCTGCGTCCACATGTGCAGTGTGTCGCGCGTCTCGGTCCAGTCAGCGACCCGCAACCGCGGCCACGCCTCGGCTCCCCGGCCGGTTTTCGTCGTCACCATGGTTCTTCCTCCACAGCTTCGGATGCCCGTTGGAGTCCTTAGCCCCAGCCGTGCCACGTCGCCCTGCGCGCACGGCGACGTGCCGCCTTCGTTGCCGCTGGCCGTCCCCCCCATGGTCGTCCTGTCCCACGGCGCCGTCCACCTGGAGGATCCCGCTCCCCAGCGCGCGGGGCGTCGTTCTGGACGCCGATCCGCTGTCGCCGTCTGATGGCTTGGCTCAGTCGGGTAGCGCCACGGTGAGGTCCACCTCAACGAGCTGTCCTGTGAAGCCCAGCTGCGCAACGCCCAGAAGCGTGCTGGCGGTGGTGAACGCCGGTCCGATGACTGAGTCGGTGAGCCGACGCCATGCGATACCCAGGACATCGGTGTCGTCGCTCCGCACGTAGATCACCGAGCGCACCACGTGTTCCGGCTGGGCACCCACCGCTGTCAGGGCGGTGAGCGCGTTCGCCGCGACCTGGTCGATTTGCACCTCAAGGGATCCGGATCCGATGAGGGAACCGCTCCGATCGAGCGGGCACTGCCCGGCCAAGTAGGCCGTCCGGCCGGCCTCCACCACGGTGATGTGGTGATAGCCGGGCGTCTCATGCAACTGCTCCGGGTTGAGGCGCGTGATCTTCGCAGTCATGCCCGTGAGTTTGACGGGCTTTCTGTCGGCACGCATCGCATTTTCTCTGACCGAGCAGTACTCAGTCCGATCCGAAGTGTCCGTACTCCTCCACGCCGCGCCCCCGCATTCGTCGCGGAGCCGGTAAGGTTGTGATCTTCGGGTGGCATCACCGCCCGGAGTCCCCCGAGGACACCGCTGATGAAGGATTTCGGCCGGATGCCCGTACAGCGTCGGCTCGACGCGGCCCTGGAACGCCTGGATGCCACCTTCCGAGGGATGACCGCCCGCCCCGACGAACGCAACTGCGAGTGCCATTGGGGCAGCGCCGAGGAACTCGCGCTGTTGAAGGTGCCGGACGTGGAGCTGGATCCCGACCTTCTGCGCCGGACCTGGCAGGCGTCGGACTGGGCGGACAGCCCCTCCGTGATACGCCGGATCCTGCCTCAGTTCGCTGCCGCCCTCGTCCGTGGCCTGGTCGACGACTTCGACATCGAGGAAGCCGGGCGGGCAATCGCTCGCGGGCGGTGGGAGCAGGGGCCGGCCGAAGAAGCCGCCGCGGTCCAGGAATTTCTGCACGCATGGTGGGCCCACACCCTGGCCGATCCCGGCCCCGCCGTACCCGTGCACCTGGTCCTCGCACTGTGCGCCGAAGCCACCGCCACGCTCGCTCCCTGGCTCGACACCTGGGAAACCACTGCGCACACGGTGGCCGACCGGCACCTGATGGAAGCGGTGACCCAGTGGGAGTACGACCTGCGGGGCGAGGACCAGCTCCCCTGGACGAGCTGGCGCGACGAGGACGAGGAGGCCGCCATGCGCACCGAGTTGACGGTCTGGCTGGCCCGCCACGCCCCCGCCCGCCTTCGCGCACACGGTGCCTCGGAGGAGCTGCTCCATCACGTACGGCTGCTCGGGCTCGCCGAGGCCGACCGCTGGGACGATCCCCACTGGAACGACTGCACCTACTGAGCCCTCCCGCCAGCCCCACTGGGGTATCCGTCCGACGGGTGCGACCGGCGTCACGTCCTTGACCCGCGCGGAGTAGTGTCTGTCCGCTTGTTCAAGACTGGCCCCAGGTCAGGGGGCAGTGTGCGGGAGGGGTGTCATGAGCGGTACGGAATCGATCGACAGCACGTGGAAGCTGAGCGACAAGGAGGGAGGGGTACTCGCGGGCCGGTGGTGGAAGTGGGCTCTGTCCGCCCCTGAGGGCCGCAGCCCGGTCAGGGACGTAACAGGCGAACACGCCGCCTGGAACCAGCCGAACGACCTCTGGTTCCTCGCCGGCACCTACGGCGGCCGCGTGGTGCGGCGCTGTGCGGTCCCCTCTGACCAGCCGGTCTTCTTCCCCGTTCTCAACATGCAGCACACCAGGTCGTACTCGAAGGTCCCCCAGTCCTTGGCGGTGGCGGAGGCCACGGCCTTGCTCAACGGCATTCCGTTGGCGCTGCAGGAGTTTTCCGCGCCGTTCCGGACGGGGCTGACCCGCCGCTTCGCCTGGGGGATCTGGGGCGGGATCGCGCCGCTCACTCCGGGCCAGTACGTACTGGAGATCAAGGCCAGGTCCACGAGCGGCTTCTGGGTCGACACGACGTACCACCTGGAGGCGCAGGCGCCCTGATCCGGGTCGTGTCCGGACGCCGGCCGGTGAGAGGACACGGTCGTGGCCGGCGCTCACGTGTCCGGGGTCAGCCTGCGGTTGGTTCCGGACCGGCCGATGTCCAGATCGAGAAGCGCCGTCAGGGCCGTACCGCTGTTCCAGAACCCGAGCAGGTCGACATCGATGAGCACCAGGCGGTGCCGGGCCGCGAAGGCGCGGGCCTGCTTGGTGAACGTGCACGAGGCCACGAAGAGGGGAACGTCCGCTCCGTGCTCATCGCGGGCGGTGCCGTTGAACCTCTGGAGATCCGGGCTGCCCACCGTACGGTGCTTCGCGTACCGCTTGCACTGCACCACGATCTTCCGGCCGTCCGGCAGCCGTCCCGTCACATCGGCGCCCAGGTCGTTGGCACCGCCCACGCGCTTCACCTCGGTGCAACCGTCCCTGCGGCACAACTCCGCGACGTACTCCTCGAACTCGCGGTGTCCCAGCATCCAGACCGCCTCCATGGACCGGAGGGCCTGGACCCGGCCCTGCTCCACCAGCCGCGCCCGCTCCGCCCCCGCCTCACGACGACCGGCACGCACCAATCCCCCGACGACGACCATCCCGGCCACGGCGGCTGACACCGCTAACAGCACCGTTCCCATGTTCTGCCCCTCCCCTGACTCGACTGTCCGCGGATTTACGCTCCCCACCTCGGAGGCGGTCCATCCGGCCGGTGCAGTCCCCGGGGCTTCGTTGCGCCTGAGCCAGGGGGGAGGCCGCAGGCGAAGTGCGCGGGCATCGCCGGCGTACTTCGCCTGCGGCCTGTGCGTGTGTCCGTGCCGGCATCACGGCGGCTGCGGCCGCGCGCACGTGCCTTGCCGGGGTGTCGGCGGTGCGGGATCCCCGCAGTTCCTGCCGTCCACGACTGCGCAGAGCGTCGCGGTGAGTACGACGGTCGACCTCGTTCGCCTATGCGTTTTGAATCGCCTTCACCAGTCCGGCGACAAGGTTCGCCCGCTCGGCCATGGCTTCGATCACCAGGTACTCGTGGTCGGCGTGGGCGCCGCCCCCGACTGCTCCCAGGCCATCAAGTGTGGGCACCCCGAGTGCAGCCGTGAAGTTGCCGTCGCTTCCGCCGCCAACCGCCTTGCCTTCGAGGTCAGGAAGCAGCCGCTTTGCCACCGCAAAGAGCTCGGCCGACGCCGACTCAGGCATTGGGGGCCGGCTGACAGCTCCCTGAACCGCGATCTCCGCCCCATCGAGATGCGGGGCCAGTGCTGCGAACGCGGACTCGATTCGTTCCTTCTCGTCGGCCGACTCGACCCGTACGTCGACGATGACGGTGGCCTGTGCGGGAACGACGTTGTCCAGGGTTCCTGCGGACGCCACGGTCGGGGTAACAGTCGTGCCCATATCGGGTCGGCCGAGCGCTGCGATATCCAGTACCTGGTGTGCTGCTTCGATCAGGGCGTTGACCCCGGCCGCGGGCTCAAGGCCCGCGTGCGACGCCCGGCCCGCGATGGAGACTTGGAACGTGCCGCAGCCTTTACGGCCGGTCTTCAGGGCTCCGCCATCCGCCGCGCCCTCGAGTACGAGCACCGCGCCGCAAGCAAGGGCTCGTTCTTCGATGAGAGCTCGAGAGGAGCGGGAGCCAACCTCTTCGTCGGCGGTCACCAGGATCTCGACGCCTGACCGGTCATCGAGCGTCGCCAGGCCATGAACGCCCTGTACTAGACCGCCCAGCATGTCGAAGACCCCGGGGCCGGTTGCCTGCCCGTCTTCGACCATGAACGGGCGGCGTTCAAAGGTACCGAGCGGAAACACCGTGTCATGGTGACCGAGGATCAGCACGGTGGGATCGCCACCGGCTGACCAGTGGACGTGCGGCCCGGCTTCGCTCTCAACGAGGATGGCCTGCCCGCCCAGGCGGCTCTCGATGACAGCGGAGACAGCATTGGCCGATACCCTCAAGGCGTCGAGATCGCGCGATGGAGACTCGATTTCGACGAGCCTCCTGAGGTCCTCGATCATCGCGTCAACACTCACATGGACGGTCTCGTACATCGTCATTTCGCAAGGGTAGCCAGCGCGCCGTGCCGGAAGGGACTGCCCCGGCGTACTGGGCGAGGACGACTGGAGCACGGAGCTGAACACGACCTGCTGGCCGCCGTACGTCTGGACCGCGTAATCGGCTTGCGCTGTTCCCTCGCAGGGGGCGCATAGCCTTGGCCGCCTCGGCGCTGTCCGTTTCTTAGTCGTTACTCAGCGAGCTTCCTGTCCAGGAATTCCCGCATCAGATCGCCGATCTCGGCGCTCTTGTCCTCCAGCGCGAAGTGTCCCGTGTTCAGCGCGTGGAATTCCGCATGGGGAAGGTCGTCCAGGAAAAGACGCTGGTTGGATTCGGGGAACACACCGTCATTGGCACCCGTGGCGATCAGCGCGGGGGGCTGATTCGTGCGGAGGAATTCCTTGGCCGCCTCGAAGGCGACTTCCTGCTTGGAGATGTCGTACAGGAGGTCGAGCATGATCTCGTCCACCCCGGGACGATCCAGAAGTGCCTGGTCGGTCAGCCAGCAATCCGGGTCGATCAGTGAAGGATCGGCTACCCCGTCGAGGTACTGATCCTTCGTGCACTCCGGTGTCACATAGGAACGGGCGGCGTCGCGGTGCTGCGCCGTGCCGTCCTTCCAGTACGGAATGAGGTCGTGCCAGAACCCGTCGGGGTTGCTTCCCTCGCGGTAGAGGGGTGCGTTCTGGAGGACGATGGCACTGATGCGTTCCGGGTGCTTGACGGCCAGGCGCCATCCGATCGATCCCCCGAAATCCATCATGTAGACAGCGAACCGCTTGACACCGAGATAGTCGAGCAAGCCGTCGATCACGTCGGCGATGTGGTCGAAGTTGTAGGTGAAGTCCGACCGGTCCGGCTTTCCGCTGTGCCCGAATCCGGGATAGTCCGGCGCGATGACGCGGTAAGCGTCGGAAAGATACGGAATCAGATTGCGGTACATCCGCGACGAGGTGGGGAAGCCGTGAAGAAGGACCACTACTGGCGCGTCCTCAGGGCCGGCCTCACGATAGAAGACTTCCACCCCTTGGATCATCGCGGTCCTGAAGTGCGTGGCGGTGTCCGCCGCACGCGGGTGAGAACGCGTTTGTGTCGCCATGGCCCACTCCATTGAAATCGGCTGAGATGAAATCGGCTGAAATCGGCGTTGAGAGGCGCAATGCTCGCACGGAGCGTGGTCAGCCGGATTCGGGGCGGTTCGGTCCCACCCACGCCTTCGAGAGCCCGTGGGCCCCTCCGGGCCGTGCGCCGCAGCTTATGACGATATCACCACTATTTGCCTATAGCATGATATGAACCGCTGGTGAAGTCGGCTCAGAGGCCGAAGGCTCCGCCTTCGATGAGGATGAGCAGGCCGATGGCGATCAGGACGGCCGGGAGCAGGATGTGGCCCCAGCGGCTGAGCGCCTTGGCGATGACCGGGCGGGTGGCGAAGAAGTGGCCCGCGAAGCACCACACGGCGACGAGGACGAGGAACACCACGGCGTACACGGCCATCCCGCCGACGCCGGCGGTGGCGAACACCGGGACGTAGACGCCGATGTTGTCGCCGCCGTTGGCGAAGGTGACCGCGGCGACCTCCAGCGGGCTCGGCCCACCCTCTCTGGCCTCGGCGCCGTTGTCGTCCTCGCTGCCCCGGTGGTTCCTCCACGCCTGCCAGGCGGCCTTGAGGCCCAGGGCGAGCGGCAGCAGACCGAGGTACGGGACGGCCGACTCGGGCAGGAAGGTGGCGCCGAACGCGGCGGCCGCGGCGACGGCCAGGATCGCGGCGAAGCCGAGGTACTGACCGAGCACGATCTTGCGTGCGGAGCCGCGGTGCTCGGCACCCTGGGCGAAGAACAGCGCCAGAATCAGGATGTCGTCGATGTTCGTGACGGCGAACAGCCCGGCCGCCTGCCCGATGATGCCCAGATTCACTGACCGGCCCGCTCTGCTCGTACGCCAACGACGGGGTGACCCTACTCGGGGCCGTACGAGGAGCGGTGGCCGCGCTCGCCACCCGGCGACGCCGGGGTGATCCGCTTCTCGAACCAGTGGTGCGCGTACGGTTCGTCGTTGAAGGCGGCGACCTCCTGGAAGCCGTAGGAGTGGTACAGGCCGATCGCGGCGCTGAGGACCTTGTTGGTGTCCAGGCGGAGTACGTCGCAGCCGCGCCGGACGGCCCGCTTCTCCAGCTCGGCCAGGAACCGGCGGCCGAGGCCGACGCCGCGAGCGTGGGGCGCCACCCACATGCGCTTGATCTCGGCCGGGGCGCCGGGCGGTAGCTTCAGACCGGCGCAGCCGATGGGCTCGCCGTGCAGCCGGGCGACCAGGAACAGGCCGTGCGGCGGCCGGAGTTCGCCCGCGTCGGGCAGGAGGCTCCGCGCCGGGTCGAAGCCGGTCTCGAAGCGCTCCCGCACCTCGGTGGAGTAGGACCGCAGACAGTGCTGGGCGTCGGGGTGGTCCGGGTCGATGACGGTCAGCGTGACCGTCGCAGCGGTCAGCAGCCGGTCGACCTCGGCCATGGCGGCGACCAGCCGGGCCCGCTGGGCGGTATTGAGCGGCTCCAGCAGGGAGCCGGCCAGCTCGTCGCTGCGGCCATCGAGCACGGCGCGCTCCGCGCGGCCCGCGTCGGTGAGCCGGACGGTGCGCACCCGTCTGTCCCCGGGCAGCGGCTCCACCGTCACCAGGCCGTCGGCTTCCAGGGAGCGCAACAGCCGGCTGACGTACCCGGAGTCGAGCCCGAGGCGCTCGCGCACCCGCCGCACGTCCTCGCCCTGCTCGCCGATCTCCCAGAGCAGCCGGGCCTCGCCGATGGGCCGGTCGAGGCCCAGGTAGTGGTCATGGAGCACGCCCACGCGTTCGGTGACGGTGCGGTTGAACCGCCGCACCTGGTCGATCTGCGCCTCATCCATTCTCTGACTCTAGTCAGAGAATGGATGAGGGACCAGAGACCCCGAGCGGGACGTCATGGCGCCGGTCGTCCTCCGGCCAGCTGTCTGACGTTACGTCACCAGGCGGACGGCGCCGGGGGCGTGACGACCGGCGGGCGGTCGTCACAGGTGATGGTGTTCGGCAGGAGCCACGGCGCGAGCCAGGATTCCGTGCCCCTGCCCCCGTCGTTGGAGCCGAGGTCGGTGAGCGCGAACTCCGAGCCCGAGGGCGTGAAGTTGAAGGAGCCGCAGTTGTTGACGCCGACTGCGCCGACGTTGCGCGCGTCCACGTTCTCGAAGGACGCCGACCCCGCGACGCGGGCGCTGACCACCGACGTACCCGTGCCGTCGACCTTGACGTCCTTGAAACGGACGCCGTTGATCGCGTACAGATCCTTCACCGCGTACTCGCTGACCAGCATGATCGCGTTGTACGTGCTGTCGAGGTAGTGGTCGCCGGTCACCCGGACGTCCGCGTCGATGTCCTTGTCGAGGGCGTAGAACCAGATGGCCCCGAGGCCGATGTTCCAGTTCAGCTCGAGCGTTCCGGCGCGGACTGTGGTGTTGTCGGTGATCCGCAGCTTCCCCGCGAACGCCTCGGCACCGAAACGCGCGCCGACGTGGATGGCGCTGCCCTCGCGGACCGGGTCGGCGACCAGGTTGCCCGAGACGGTGTTGTCCGTGCCACCGTAGAGGGCGATGCCGTTCGCGAGGACCGGCGACTGCACCGTGTTGTGGTCGAACGTGTTGTTGGCGTTGGCGGTCTTCTCGGACCACATGGCGAGTCCGTCGTCGCCCGTGTTGCGGACGAAGTTGTTCGACACGACCGAATTCGTCACGCCCGTATGGAAGTTGAGCGCGTCCGCGATCTGGTCGACGATGATGCTGTTGGCGACCCGGACATTCGACATCGGGCCGTCGAACCACAGGCCGACCTTGGTGTGCCGGATGTGCAGCCCGTCGATGGTCGAGTCGCTCATCGCGCCGCCGATGCCGTTCACCTGGTCGGTGTCGACACGCTCGCGTACGTCGCCCTCGATCGCGAAGCCGGACAGGTGCACGTTCTTACTGCCGCCGTCCGCCGCGTCCTTGCCGTAGAAGCCGACACCGGTGTGTACGGAGCCGTCGGGGGCCGGCTCGGCGAGGGCGACCTCGCGGCCCTTGATGATCGTGTACCAGTTGCCCGCGCCCTCGATCGTGACGTCGTCCACGATGATGTGGCGGTTCACCTGGTAAGTGCCCGGCGGAATATAGACCTTGAGGTGCTTGCGCTTCGCGTAGGCGATGGCCCGGTCCAGCGCGTCCGCCGAGTCATGCCGCCCGGTCGGGTCCGCGCCGAACAGCACCGCGTTCGCCGCGACCAGCCGCACGTGCGGCGCGCCCACGAGCTGCGAGTCGAGCAGGTCGACCACGGTCCACGCCGCCTTGCTCCCGGCGGGCACCGTCAGCCGTACCGTGTCACCCGCGCGGTACGTCTTGCCGAGCAGCAGGCGCTGCTCGTCGTAGAAGTGGCTCGGGCGGAACGGCTTGGCAATCACCGGGGCCGGCGTGGTGGCGTCCGGGACACAGGAGCACTCGGTGATCCACCAGTCGGAGTGCAGCAGGTCCGCGTTCGGGTCGTTGGAGAACGGATACTGGTTGTACAGCCAGGCGTACTGCGAGGTCAGCGTCATGGTCTTACGGCTCTTGCCGTTGACCGTGACATCGAGGGGCGCGGTGATGCCGCCGCCCTCGGGCGCGTCCGGGATGCTGTAGCGCACGGTGATCGCGTTGGCCGCGGCGGGCAGCGTGAACTCGACGTACTCCGTGGGCGTGAGCTTGACCGCCGTACGGCCCGAGGCCTCCGAGGGCAGCGTGTACGCGGCCCGGTCCGGCCCGATGACGGCGCCGTTCGTCGTGGCGTTCTCCGCCTCCTGCTCGGCGAAGCCGACATCGGCGCCGCGCCCGGCGACGAGGGAGGGGTCGAGCGCGGCGCGCGTCACCACGGGGCCCGCGGCAGCGCGGCCGGAGTCCGGCCGGGCGAGGGCCGTTCCGGTGCTCAGCACGCCGAGACCAACCGCCGTGGCGACGATCACCGCGGCACCTTTGAAGCTCCACGACATCTAAAGCTCGATTCTCTTGGGGAGGAGGAACGCGTGGGACGCTCGGCGGAGCGGACGCCGTGGGGGTGAGGTGACAGTAGGACCGGCGCGCCCCGTTCCACAAGATGCCTGCGAGCTGTTTTCGTATCTCTGCGACTCAACTACAGCCATTCGTCAGTTTCTTGCGACCATCGTCGTGATCCTTTACGACCGGCCCCACCGGAGCGGCCGCGCACGCCACCGGCGCCGGGGGCTGCCCGGTGGCTGTTTGTCGGTCCGTCAGTGTCCGCCCATGGCGAGTTGGGGTTGTGTCCATGCCATGAGCCGATCATGCCGGGTTCATGGCTTCCGGAATCTCGCACAGCGGTGCCGGCCTCTCGGGGGATTCCGGGAGGCCGGCACCATGTCACCGTGGGGGTAGCCCGGGAGGTTGGTGGCCCGGGGGCGGGCGGCGGTGACATTGAGGGTTACACGAAGGTGTATCCACCCGGAACGGCGGCGTTGCCGGCCGGGGTGGTGACGACGACCGGGACGTTCCCGGCGGCTCCGGCCGGGGTGATGCCGAACAGCACCGTCCCGGTGGGGTCGACCACCACGCCCGTGGCCGGGACGCCGCCGACCGTGACGGTGGCGCCGCTCAGGCCGGACCCCGTGATCACGAACGGGGTGCCGCCGGCGGCCAGGCCGGTGGCGGGGATGATCGCGGTCGCGGTGGGCGCCGCGGCGACGTATGTGTACCCGCCGGGCACACTGGCGGTGCCGAGCGGCGTGATGATGGTGACCGTGGTGTTGCCCGCGACACCGGGAGGGGTGACGCCTGTCAGCGACGTACCCGCGACGTTGACCACGACACCGGTGGCAGGCAGCGCGCCGAAGAGCACGGCGGCGTTGCTCAGGCCCGTCCCTGTGATGGTGAACGGCGTGCCGCCCGCGACCGGGCCGCTCACCGGGGTGATACTGGCGGCCGTCGGGGGCAACGGGGCGGCGATGTAGGTGTAGCTCACCGCGTTACTCGTACCGGTCGCGGTGGTGAGCGTCACCGATACCGTTCCCGCCGCGTGCGCCGGGGCGGTGACCACCGTGATGAACCCGAACAGGTCCTGGGAGACGATCGTGGCCGGTGTGCCACCGAAGGAAACACCGGTGGCGGGACTGAGACCGAGACCGAGAAGCAGAACCTTGTTGCCTCCGGAGGTGGGACCGAAGGCAGGCACGCCGGCAACGAGCACCGGCGGCACCACGGGGAACGCCAGCGGCAGACCCGCGGACGCGATAGTGGAAGCTACGGGCACAGACATGAGGAAACCTCCTGCGAAGAGACATGGACGCCGAACCAGCACCGGTACCGTCCTCTGAACCGACCGATCGCGACCCTCAACCCACCAACCGTGCGGGCAGCTTGAGCTGACCGGCTCGGCTCCCGGACCGCCGCCTGCCGGGCAGACGGTGCCCACCCGCGTCACGCGGGGGTGGGTGGCTGAGATGTGCCGGGCGCCGGCGGATACGTCGAGTGACTTGCCGCCACAAGCGCGGTGGGGCGCGAGGGGATCGCGTCCTCGGTGAGGGCGGGCCGTATACCGGCCGACGTCCACAGTGCACGTCGGCCGGTACGCCCAACTTCCCAGGATCGCTCGCCGCGGTGCAGCGGCCCAGCCGTTGAAGCCCTTCCTACCGGGAAGGCACAAACGGATGGATCGACTGCCGAGCTCCCGGGAAAGGGATGGGCGACCCACCGGTTCGGATGCATTCAGTAACCCATGGGAGTGACACCACCACAACGATGCTGACGGAAAGTCACCCGAACAGCTCAACTACGACGGGGTCTCGTTCCTGATCGCCTGAACGGGTGTCGCTCGTCGCCGCTCCGTGTCGCCGGGGCACCGTGCCCACCGGCACATGAAGGATGCGGGAATGCCATCCTCCGCTCACGCTGCCGGGATTCTGCTTCGGGCTGTGGCCTCGGCCGGCGACCCGCCGCAGTTGCTGCCCGCCCGGGAGCAAATGGCCTTCACTCTGGGCTTTCACATCATTCTCGTGCCGTTCGGGGTGGCACTCACCGCTCTCATGCTCATCGCCAACTACCGCGGTCTGCGGCACGGCGACGAGCAGGCCCTGCTGCTCGCGCAGCGCTGGTCGAAGGTCGCCGCCGTCCTGGTGGCCGTGGGAGCGGTGACCGGCACCGTACTGAGCTTCGAACTCGGCATCCTGTGGCCGGGGTTGATGGGTACCTACGGCGCCGCCTTCGGCTTCCCCTTCGCGATCGAAGGCATCTTCTTCTTTCTGGAAGCGATCTTCGTCTCGATCTATATCTACGGCTGGAAGCGGCTCCCTCCCTGGGTGCACTTCTGGACAGGCGTACCCGTGGTCGTGGCGAGCATGGGCGGCACGGCCGCTGTGGTCGCGGCGAACAGCTGGATGAACCAGCCGGGCGGCATCACCATGCGTGACGGCCAGGTCGTGGAGGTCCGTCCGGCCGAGGTGTTCTTCAACGGCGCCTTCTGGTTCGAGAGCGTCCACATGCTGCTCGCCGCCTATATCGTCGCCGGCTTCACGGTGGCCGGTGTCTACGCCGTCGGAATGCTGAAGGGTCGCCGCGACCACTATCACCGGCTCGGCTTCCTCATCGGCTTCACCGTGGCCGCCGTCACCCTGCCCGTCCAGATCTACGTCGGTGACGTCGTCGCCCGCCAGGTCTTCCAGAACGAACCGGCGAAGTTCGCCGCCCTCGAACTGCTTCCCACCACCGAGAGCCATGTTCCCGAGACGCTCGGCGGAGTACTGATCGACGGCGAAGTGCGCTACGGCCTCCAGATCCCGGACCTGGCCTCGCTGCTCGCCGCGTTCAGTCCCTCCACGGAGATCCGCGGACTCGACGCAATCGCCCCCGCGGTACGCCCCGAGGACGCGACGGTGAGTGTCGTCCACCTCGCGTTCGACGTCATGGTGGGAACGGCCACGCTCCTGCTTCTCCTCGTCGTGTGGTTCGCGTGGCTGTGGTGGCGCCGACGGGAAGTGCCCACCAACCGGTGGTTCCTGGGCTGCGCCGCCCTGAGCGGAATCGTCGCCGTGGTGTGCCTGGAAAGCGGCTGGGTGGTCACCGAGGTCGGGCGGCAGCCGTGGACCGTCGTCGGCCTGCTGCTGACCAAGGACGCCGTGACGACCCAGGGAAATCTCTGGCCGTTCTTCGCCGCGGCGCTGGCCATCTACCTCGCGGTGGGAACCGCCGCCGTGCTGACCCTGCGGTCCATGACACGGCGATGGAGAACCGGAGGAGAGGGAAGCGACGGGGGCGACGAGGAAGTTGACGTCCCGTACGGTCCCAACCGGCCGCTGACCGACGCTCACACGGGAGAGGGCCGGCGGACATGAGCGATGCCATCGCGGTCCTGCTGTTCATCGGAGTCATCGCCTACGCGCTCTTCGGCGGGGCCGACTTCGGCGCCGGTTTCTGGGACCTGACCGCCGGCGGCGCGGCGCGCGGCAGCAAGCCGCGTCATCTGATCGATGTGTCGATCGGCCCCGTCTGGGAGGCCAACCACACCTGGCTGATCTACTGCCTCGTCATGCTGTGGAGCGCTTTCCCCACCGCGTTCGTGGCCATCACCACCACGCTCTACATTCCGTTGGGCCTCGCCGCGCTGGGAATCGTCCTGCGGGGCGCCGGCTTCGCCTTCCGCAAGGCATCCATGCGCACCCCCGAACAGCGCATCTACGGCGCGACGTTCGCGGTGTCCTCCGTCCTCACCCCCTACTGCTTCGGCAGCGTGGCCGGGGCCATCGCGTCCGGGCGGGTTCCCGCCGGCGGCAACGGCGACCCGGTGAGCAGCTGGAACAACCCGACATCCGTCCTCGGCGGAGTGCTGGCGGTATCGGTGTGCGCGTACCTCGCCGCGGTGTATCTGACCGTCTCCGCCCGACAGAACCAGAGCCCGCCGCTCGAGGCGTGGTTCCGTCACCGCGCGCTGCTCGCGGGCGCCGTCACCGGCGTGGTCAGCCTGGCCGGGATCTTCGTCCTGCACGCGGACTCCCCGCGTTTGTTCAGCCAGTTGAGTCAGCGTGGCCTCCCGCTGCTCATCATTTCCGCGCTGAGCGGAGCGATCAGCCTTCTGCTGCTGAGGAGCAAGAGACCCGTCGCCCTGCGCATGCTGGCCGCCCTGGCGGTGGCGACGGTGGTGTGCGGCTGGGGCGTGGCCCAGTACCCGTTCCTGCTGGGCACTCATCTCCGTATCGCCGAAGCGGCCGCGCCGACGCCCACGTTGTGGGTGCTGGCGAGTGTCGCGGGCGCGGCCGCGGTCCTCATCGCGCCGTCCCTGGCCGCCCTCTACATCCTGCAGAACCGCGGAAGGCTGGAGACGCGGGCCTGAAGTACGTGGGCCTCGCGCCGGAGTTCAGGTCTTCGGCGTCATGAGGGGTACCGGGCGCGCGGCCGCTCGGGCCGCTGTCGCCACGCCGGCCTGGAGCCTGCGGACGGCGTCCAAGTGGTCGCCCGTCCAGATGATGCGTACGGCGGTGGCGCTGGTCCGGCCGCGGTCGTCACGCAGGTCCTGGCGCACCGTCTCGACCAGGCGCCCGTCGGCTGCCTTGTCGTGCTGGAGGGGCTCGGGGACGCCGCGCAGGCCTTCGAGGCTGGAGGCGAGCTCGACGTACCAGCCGGAGACGCTGTCCACGCTGTCCAGCAGCTCCCTGCGGGCGCCGGCGCGGTCTCCCTGCGGGCGGCCCTCGACGCGCTGCCACAGATCGAGAACGGCGTCGGCCGCCAGGCGCAGCCCGGCGACTCCGGTCACCAGGGCGGTCATCTCTGCCAGCGGCAGGGGTTTCGCGCCGCGTTCCGCGAGGTAGCTGCGGAAGGTGTCATCCAGCCGGCTCGCCGCTGCCGCCGCGCGCGTGGCTTCGCCGAGCGGCATCGAGGGGTCCGCCGACGCCGTGTTGCGGCCACCGAGGGCGAACTCCACAGCGCCCGCCAGGTATTGGGCGCTGTCGTGGTACGCCTCGGCAAGCGCCTTGCCCATCGCCGCGGCCGCTCCGCGCGGCCAGACGAAGAGCCCCACCACCAGGCTCACCGCACAACCGAGGGCGATGTCCTCCACCCGCACCAGGCCCAGGTGCCAGCCGGCCGGCTGGACGACGTTGTAGAGGATCACGAGGGTCAGGGTGAACGCGGCCTGCCCGGCGGCGAAGGACACGATGGCGGGGGCGATGCCGGCGATCAGGATCGCCACGGGCAGCAGGAACCACAGGACGTCGGTGTTCGTGCCGATGAGTACCACCAGGGCGCCGCCGATGACGGAGCCGACGACGGTGCCGAGCAGTCCCCGCAGCGCGTTCTGGCCGGTGTTCAGTGCGTTGGAGCGCAGTACGGAGAGGGTGCCGAGCACCACCCAGAACGAGTGGTCGACGCCCGTCAGATGGGCCGTGGTGACGGCCAGTGCGAGTCCGATCGCTCCTCGTATGCTGTTGTGCAGCCAGACCGAGTGCGCCTCCACGTGCGCGGTGGCGCGCTCGTGGGCGGCCGAGAGCCCGGGGGGAAGCCCCCGTGGATCGCGGCCGAGCAGCCGGTCCGGCCAGCTGCGCCGTTCGGCGGCCGCGGCGAGGTCCACGTTCGCCGCGATCTGTGAGACCGCGAAGCTCATCTCCTGGGCACGGAAGGACGGGTCGAGCGAGGTGAGGAACTCGCTGTCCTGTCCTCCCACGGGCACGACACGGCCCCGTGTCACGGCGGAGCGGTACACCGGCAGGCTGGTGGTGGCCTCTCGCACCATGACTTTCAGTGCCGCACGCAGATGGGCGACCCCGGCGCGCAGGGTGGTGGGATCGCCCCGCCGTGTATCGAGCAGGTCCGCTCCTTGCTCCAGTACGGTGGCCACCGCTGCCCGCACCGCGCAGGCGCTGCGGCTGACCGGGCCCCCGTCGGGGTGCGCCATGCTCTGCACGACGATGGCGTTGAGCCAGGTCAGCTCGTCCACGAGGCGGACGATGGCGCGTGCGCTGGTGGTCAGTCCGGTCGGCCGGTAGGGGGTGGCGAGGAAGCCGCGACGCAGCTCGGCGACCGCCGCCGCGCCCTGCTCGGCCGTCGCGCGGTTCTCGTCGTACGTCGGCGCGCCCCGGCCGCCGAGAACCCAGGCCACGTCCGAGCGCAGTTGTGCGGCGAGCGCCCGGCTCGCGGTCGAGGCGGCTTCGCTGAGGGGGTCGCGGACAGGCGGCGGCCACAGCAGCGCGACCGCCGCGAGGGACGCGGCCGCGGCTATGCCCCAGCCGGCCAGGCGTTCCGGCAGCGCCGACAGGGGCGCCGGCGTGGCGACGGGCAGGATGAACGCCAGCAGCAGCGAGGTCGTCGCGCCGGCCAGGACTGAGCTGACGACTCCCGAGAAGAGCACGGCGAAGGCGACGACGGCCATGGTCAGGGCGGCCAGCCAGGTCACCTGCGAGACCACGGTGCCGAGGCAGATGAACACGGCTCCCACCGCGGCGAGGGCGGCCTGGGCACGCAGCCGGTAGCTCATCGGCCCGCTGAGGCCGAACAGGAGCAGCATGGAGAACGCGCCGAAGGCGGCGAATGTCGCCACCACCGGGTTACCGATCACCTCGCTGGAAAAGGCGAACACCGCCGGCATGACGATCGCTGTGCGTGCGCCGCGGCGGGTCGCGGCCAGCCCGCGATCGTGCGCCCTGAACCACTCCACCAGATTCAGCCGGCTCGCCCACGCCGGCCGGAGCGCGCGTAGTGCAGTGGTCATGAGCGTGGTCCTCCTGTCCGGACGAGAGGATCGCCCGAGCTGTGACCGGTGGTTCTGCGGAGGGAGGTCCCTGTCGACGCCGGGGGACGGCCTCGCGGAGTGACGGGCCGGTAAACGGCCTCGCGGGTGACGGTTGATGAGTGCGGTCCTTGTCGAGTATTCCCCAGCCGGGCCGAAGCCGCTGGCGGATCAGCGGGCGCCCGGAACGCCAGCTCAGAAGAGCTGCCGACAGGTGCTTTGCGGCCGGCGCCGCCACAATGGGACACAGGAGCACAGCGGCTCGCCCAGGTGAGCGGCCCCTCCGGGCGGCTGCCCGGACATGGACGGCCGAGGACCCCTGGCCGCTGTGAAGCGGAGGGCGGACCGGCGAGGAGGGATTCCATGGGAATCGTGTCGCGTGGCTTCCACGGCCGTCGCTCGACGGAGGTGACGCTGCCGCCGGGCCAGTACCTCGTACATGACTTTCCCGTGCTATCCGCCGGTCCCACCCCGCGGGTTCTGCCGGAGACCTGGAGCTTCACGATCACCACGGCTGCGGGGGCCCGGCACCGCTGGTCGTGGCAGGAGCTGCTCGACCTGCCCAGCGAACGGCCGACGGTCGACCTCCACTGTGTGACCAAGTGGTCGAAGCTCGGCACCGAATGGGAAGGGGTGTCGCTGGACACCCTGTTCGCCGGCATCGACCGCGACGGCGACTACGCCATGGTCCACAGCTTCGGCGGCTACACCACCAACCTGCCGCTGGAGGATCTGCTCGACGGCCAGGCGTGGATCGCCTACCGCTACGACGGTGAGGATCTGCCGGCCGAGCACGGAGGGCCCGCCCGCCTGCTGGTCCCGCACCTGTACTTGTGGAAGTCGGCGAAGTGGGTGGCGGGCATCCAGCTCATGTCCACCGATGAGCTGGGCTTCTGGGAGACCATCGGCTATCACGAATACGGTGACCCGTGGCGCGAACAGCGATATCAAGGCGACTGACCGGCCGCCTGCTCTGGCAGGCGTCGACGCTCGTGGAGCGGCGTGAGGAGACCGGGAGTGCCTGGACACTCGTCCTCGATGTGCCCTCCTGGCCCGGCCATTCCGCGGGCCAGCATGTGGACGTACGCCTGACGGCGGAGGACGGCTACAGCACCCAGCGGAGCTACTCGCTGGCCTCCGCAGAGGACGGCAACCGCATCGAGCTGACGGTGCAGCGGCTGGCGGACGGGGAGGTGTCCCCGTATCTCACCGACGTACTGGAAGTCGGCGAGCCCCTCGAACTACGCGGCCCGGTGGGCGGCTATTTCGTCTGGGAGCCGGCCGACCCTTCTCCGGTACTGCTGCTGGGAGGCGGTTCGGGCGTCGTCCCGCTGATGTCCATGATCCGCACACGCCGCAGCCTGGGCAGCCGCGTCCCGTTCCGCCTGCTGTACTCGGTTCGCGCTCCCGGCGGCCGGTATTACGTACCGGAACTGGACTGCGCCGGCCCCGGGGACGCGGGGCTGGAAGTGACCTACCTGTACACCCGGTCGGCGCCCGAGACCTCGGACCGGCGGCCGGGCCGGCTGGCCGCCGGGGAGCTGGCCGCCCTCGGCTGGCCCGCCGAGTTCGAGCCGGCGTCCTTCGTCTGCGGCCCGACCGGATTCGTCGAACGGGCCGCGGAACTCCTCGTGGCGCAGGGCCACGATCCCGCCCGGATAAGGACCGAACGCTTCGGTCCCGCGTAGGAGGCTGACATGGACCCCATCCAGACGGCGGAGTTCCAGGACGGCAACGTGCTGGCGGGCTCGTTCCGTGAGATCTTCGCGACCGACATCACGGCGGCGACCGGGACCTGCTCGGCCTGCGGGCTCACCGGACCGGTGGCGGAGCTGCGTGTGTACACGCACGCGCCCGGGCTGGTGGCGCGCTGCCCGCGCTGCGACCACGTGATACTCCGCCTGGTACGCGGACCCTCCGAGGTCTGGCTGGACCTGAGCGGCACCACCGCCCTCAAGATCCCGCTGGCCGCCGGGTGATTCCCGGTGCGCTCGTACACTGGGGGGCTGAGGCCCCTTCCACATGATCCGCCGGTCTCCGGAGCAGGAGCCGGCCTCCCGGGCGGGAGCGCTGAACGGCCCGCCGGCAAAGGCCGCCGCTCCCCTCCGCCGAGCGGGTGAATCTTCCCGGAGGGTTGTTTCGTCCTCAGGCGATGGTGGTGTCATGGCGAATCCGACGATCTTGACTGTCGACGACGATCCGGCGGTTTCCCGGGCGGTCGCCCGCGACATCCGGCGCCGGTACGGCGACCGGTACCGGGTCGTCCGCGCCGTCTCCGGAGCCGAGGCGCTGGAGGCGCTGCGCGAGATCAAGCTGCGCGGTGAACGGCTCGCGGTCATGCTCGCCGACTACCGGATGCCGCAGATGAACGGCCTCGAATTCCTCGAGGAGGCGATGGACCTCTTCCCGCTCGCCCGGCGGGTGCTGCTGACGGCGTACGCGGATACCGGCGCCGCCATCGAGGCGATCAACGTCGTCGATCTCGACCACTATCTCCTCAAGCCGTGGAACCCTCCGGAGGAGCACCTCTACCCGGTGATCGACTCGCTGCTGGACGTCTGGGTCGCCACCCCGGACCCGGTCTCCACGGAGACCCGGGTGGTGGGCCACCGCTGGTCGGCTCCGTCCTTCGCCGTGCGCGACTTCCTCGCCCGCAACCTGGTGCCCTACCGGTGGCTGCAGGCCGACGAGCCGGAGGGCGCCCGCCTGCTGACCGCCGCCGGTGTCACCGCGGCCGACGTGCCCCTGGTCGTCACCGCCGACGGCACCTCTCTGGTGGCGCCCGGTGACGGGGAGCTCGCCGCGCGGGTCGGGCTGAGTACCGTACCCACCTCGGACTTCTACGACCTCGCGGTGGTCGGGGGCGGGCCCGCCGGGCTCGGCGCGGCCGTGTACGGCGCGTCCGAGGGCCTGCGTACGGTCCTGGTGGAGCGCGAGGCGACCGGCGGGCAGGCGGGGCAGAGCAGCCGGATCGAAAACTATCTCGGGTTCCCCGACGGTGTCTCCGGCTCACAGCTGACCGACCGGGCCCGCCGCCAGGCGCTGAAGTTCGGCGCCGAGATCCTCAGCACCCGGGAGGTCGTCGCCCTGGAGGCGGTCGGCTCCGGCAGGGTGCTGCGCTTCGGTGAGGGCGCCGCGATCACGGCCCATACGGTGGTCCTGGCCACCGGGGTCTCGTACCGCAGGCTGGCGGCGGCCAGCCTGGTCGAGTTCACGGGCGCCGGTGTGTTCTACGGCTCCGCCGTCACCGAGGCGCCCACCTGCTCGGGCGACGAGGTGTACATGGTGGGCGGCGCCAACTCGGCCGGCCAGGCGGCCGTGTACTTCTCCCGCTACGCCGGGCGCGTGCACATGCTGATCAGGGGCGCCGACCTGGGCCGGTCGATGTCCAGCTATCTGGTCGAGCAGATCAACGGAATCGACAACATCATTGTCCATCCCTGGACCGAAGTGGTCGAGGGGAAGGGCGACGGTCACCTGCAGCAGCTGACGCTGCGGGACGCCAGGTCGGGGGCGCTGGACACGGTCACCACCTCCTGGCTGTTCATTTTCATCGGCGCCGAGCCGCGTACGGAATGGCTGGACGGGGTGGTCGCGCGCGACGCGCTCGGGTTCGTACTCACCGGCCCCGACCTGATCACCGACGGAAAGCGGCCGGTCAACTGGCCGCTGCCACGCGATCCGTACCACCTGGAGTCCAGCGTGCCGGGGGTCTTCGCGGCCGGCGATGTCCGCGCCACGTCTCTCAAACGTGTGGCCTCGGCCGTCGGCGACGGCGCCATGGCCATCGCGCTGGTCCACCGCTACTTGGAGTCACAGTGACCGCTTCGAATCGTTTGACGCCGACGCAGATACGTACGTTGTTCCTGTTCGAGGCGCTCGATGACAGCCAGCTGGCATGGCTGGCGGAGCGGGGCAGGGTCGAGCAGCGGGCCGGTGGAAGCGCCGTCTACCGCGAGGGTGAGCCGGCCACCTGCTTCTTCGTGCTGCTGAGTGGTGCGGTGACGCTCAGCCGACGGTTGCACGGCGACGACATCGAGGTCACCAGGACCGATCAGCGCGGCGCCTACGGCGGGTCGACGCAGGCATATCTGGGCGACCGCGTGGACCAGGTGTATCCGAACACCATGGGGGCCGTCAGCGACGCGGAGTTCTTCGTGGTGCCGGCCGACGAGTTCGCCACGGCGGTGCGCACCTGGTTCCCGATGGCGCTGCATCTGCTGGAAGGTCTGTTCTTCGGCACACGGGCGGCGGACACGATCATGGGTGAACGGGAGCGGCTGGTCGCGCTCGGGGCGCTGTCCGCCGGTCTCACCCATGAGCTCAACAACCCCGCCGCGGCGGCGGTGAGAGCCACCGAGGCGCTGCGCGAGCGGGTGGCCGGTATGCGCCACAAGCTCGCCCTGATCGCCGACGGCCGGCTGGACGGCACCCGGCTGCGCGGTCTGGTGGAGCTGCAGGACGCGGCGGTCAAGCAGGCCGCCGCGGCGTCCCCCCTGCCCGCGCTGACCGCCTCCGACGCGGAGGACGAACTCAGCGACTGGCTCGATGACCATGGGGTGGTGAACGCCTGGGATCTCACACCGGTCCTGGTGTCGGGAGGGGTGGGTGTGCCGTGGCTGGCCACGGTCGCCGAGGCGGTCGGCGAGGAGCATCTGGACTCGGCGGTGCGCTGGCTCGCGTACGCCATTGACACCGAACTCCTGATGGGCGAGATCGACGATGCCGCGACCCGGGTCTCCAATCTGGTCGGGGCGGCGAAGCAGTACTCCCAGCTGGACCGGGCACCGCATCAGACCGTCGATATACACGCGCTGCTCGACGCCACTCTGACCATGCTGCGGGCGAAGATCCCCCCGGAGGTCAAGGTGGTCAAGGAGTACGACCGCGGTCTGCCGTCGATCCCGGCGTTCGGCGCCGAGCTCAACCAGGTGTGGACCAACCTGATCGACAACGCGGTGGACGCCATGTCGGGCAAGGGCACGCTCACCCTGAGCACCAGCAGGGAGGGCGACTGGCTGCTGGTGGAGGTGGCCGACACCGGGACCGGCATCCCGGCGGAGGTCAGGCCGCGGATCTTCGAACCCTTCTTCACGACCAAGTCGGTGGGCGACGGCACCGGCCTCGGCCTGGACATCTCGTACCGCATCGTCGTCAGGAAGCACCGGGGCGACATCCGGGTGGAGACACAGCCGGGCCACACGCGGTTCCAGGTACGTCTGCCGATCACCCCGGCAGATGCCGGAGCAGAGCCCGGCGCAGGGTGATACCGAAGCGCATCCGCAGCCGCCGGAGTTCCCAGACCGAGAGCAGGGTGACGGACAGCGGGGGGCCGATGAGAAACAGCGCACGGACCGCGGCCGGTGCGGCGACCGGCGGGCTGTCGAAGATCTGGAAGGCGAACATCGACCAGACGAGGAGGGGCGATATCAACGGGGGCAGCACCTCGTGCACATCGGCCGTGCGGAAGACGTAGTGCACCGAGAGCACCGCCGCCGTGATGCCGAACGGCAGCGCGAACAGCGCCGCGAACAGCCCGAGCAGGGTGCCGAGCAGGGCCACCGGCGCGGCGGCGCCGATCTGCGAGAAGGCGCCGCTCGTCACCAGGAACAGAAGCCCCGCGCAGCCGAAGAGTGCGGCGAAACCGCGCAGCGGCCCGGTCAGCCGTCGCCGGTAGAGCGCCCGGACCGGCGGGCGGGCGGACAGCACGAACGCGGCCAGGGCGAGGGGGCCCGCGATCAGCAGGATCCCGGTGCTGAGGAAGACCTCGGTGAACTTGCCCCCGACGACATCCACAGCCGACTCCCGCAGCGGATAAGCGAAGATCATCCAGAGCGTGGCCACGAGGCCGATGGCGGTGCGGGCGATCTGTGCCCGCTCGATCCCGCTGTCTCTGATCCGGTCGGGCCGGCCGGGCCGGAACACCCGATGAGCCAGGACGAAGGGCAGCGCGAGACACCCGGTGCACCCGTTGCGCGACGATCTCCCGTCATCCCACTCCCCCGTACGGGTGCTCATGTCTCGTTCCTCCGTGGCTTCTTGGCACTGGGGCCCACTGACGAGGACACGGCCTAGGTGCGGACGTGGGCGAGCTCGGAATATACAAGCACCGCGCGCGGGCGCGCGAACGGCTTCGGTGTGCCCAATGGTCCTGCCGCCGAAGGGGGTTGAGACCAGCGGGTGACGCGTACCGCAACCGAAGCCCGCTGAGCCTCGTCTTACACACTCGAAGATCGTTATGGGGACATGTGCGCGGGCATGGGGAGCGGGGAAGCGATGAACAGGCCGTTGAGACATGTGGCCGTCTTCTGCGGGGTGCTGATGCTGGCCCTCTTGCTGCGGGCGAACTGGGTTCAGTTCGTCCAGAGTGAGACTCTCGCCAACGACGAGAACAATCTGCGGGTGCGGATCGCCCAATTCGCCCAGCCGCGCGGCGACATCATCGTGGGGGGCCGGCCGGTCACCGGCTCGCGGGAGGTGGCCGGCGCTGACTTCGCGTACAAGCGGACCTTCAGGCAGGGCGCGATGTACGCGCCAGTCACCGGGTACGCCTCCCAGGCCCAAGGCATGTCACTGCTGGAGAAGACCTACGACGACGTGCTCAGCGGCCGGGACGACCGGTTCGCCTTCCAGCGCGCCGGGGACATCCTCACCGGCGAGACGCCGCGCGGCGGCGATGTGATCACCACGATCGACCCGAAGGCGCAGGAGGCCGCGTACAAGGGGCTGACCGACCTCGGCGCCAGAGGCGCGGTCGTCGCCCTCGACCCGCGCAGCGGCAAGGTGCTCGCTCTCGCGTCCGCCCCCTCCTACGACCCTTCCGTCTTCGCCGGAATGACGTTCAAGGAGGGTGACAGGTTCAAGGCGCTCGACTCCGACAAGGGCAAGCCGCTGGCGAACCGGGCGCTGCGGGAGACCTATCCGCCCGGCTCCACCTTCAAGATCCTCACGGCGGCCGCGGCCCTGGAGCACGGCGTGGTCAGCGACATCAACGCCTCGTCCGGCGCCCCTTCCCCGTACCCCCTGCCGCTCTCCAGGAACACGATCAGCAGCGAGGCCGGCGACGCGGTGTGTGACAAGGCCTCACTCAAGACGGCCATGCAGTACTCCTGCAACAACGTCTTCCTCGACGCCGCGTCCAAGGTGGGCGCGGACAAGATGCGCGAAACGGCGGAGAAGTTCGGGTTCAACGCCGATGTCTACTCCGAGGACTTCGGGGACATGCTCGCGACCAAGAGCCTCTATCCCGACAAGCTCGACAGGCCGGGGACAGCGCTGACCGGCATGGGACAGGGCAGCCTCACCAGCACACCGATGCAGATGGCCATGGTGACCGCCGCCCTCGCCAACGACGGCAAGCTGATGCAGCCCTACATCGTCGACGAGCTGGTCGGCCCTGACCTCTCCTCGATCGAAGAGCACGAGCCCCGGCTCAAGAGCCGGGCCGTCTCCGAAGACACCGCCAGGAAGGTGCGGGAGATGATGGAGTTCACCGCCGAGAAAGGCAGCGCGCAGCGGGCGCTGATCGACGGCATCACGGTCGGCGGCAAGACCGGTACCGCGCAGCGTGGCGTGGATGTCGACAAGGAAGTGCCGTACGGCTGGTTCGTCTCCTACGGAGAGAAGGCCGACGGCGCCTCGGTCGCGGTCGCGGTGTTCATCGACCCGACCGACATGGACATCTCCCGCGCGGACATCTCCGGCGGCAGGCTCGGCGCCCCGATCGCGCGGAATGTCATGAAGGCGGCACTCGGCGTGTGAGCGCCGGCCGCGACCGGCCGTGGGGTCCGGCCGGGGCGGGTTGCCGGGGCTGCCGGCCGGCCGCAGGGTGGACGTATGGCGCACTCCACCCAGGTCACGGAGACACAGAGCGGCTGGGCCGTCGAGACGCCCGGGCCGATGGGTACCGGGCCCTTGGTGGTCACCCGCCGGCGGGTGCCGGCTCTCGGTCCTGGGGAACTGCTGGTGCGGGTGGAAGCCTGTGGTGTGTGCCGCACGGATCTGCATCTGGCCGAGGGGGATCTCGCGCCTCACCGCCCGTCGGCCTTTCCCGGGCACGAGATCGTCGGCCGGGTGGCCGCCGTGGGCGACGGGGTCACCCTGTTCCGTACCGGCGACCGGGCCGGTGGGGCCTGGCTGCGCGGCACCTGCGGCACCTGCCGGTACTGCACGACGGGGCGGGAGAATCTCTGCCCCCGGTCCACGTACACGGGGTGGGACGCGGACGGCGGCTTCGCGGAGCTGGCCGTGGTTCCGGAGGCTTTCGCGTACCGGCTGCCTGAGGACCGGGACGCCGCCCTGCTGGCGCCGCTCCTGTGCGCCGGGATCATCGGTTACCGGTCGCTGCGCCGCAGCGCGCTGCCGGCGGGCGGGCGGCTGGGACTCTACGGCTTCGGCGCCTCGGCCCATCTGGCCGCCCAGGTGGCGCTGGCCGAGGGCGCCACCGTCCATGTGCTGACGCGGTCGGAGCGGGCGCGTGAGCTCGCCATGGAACTCGGCGCCGCCTCGGCGGGCGACGCCTACGACCCTCCCCCGGAGCCCCTGGACTCGGCGATCCTGTTCGCTCCGGTGGGCGATCTGGTGCCGGTGGCGCTGGAGGCCCTGGACCGGTCGGGCACGCTGTCGATCGCCGGTATCCATCTCTCCGACATTCCCGCGCTGAACTACCAGCGCCATCTCTTCCAGGAACGGAATCTGCGCAGCGTCACCTCCAACACCCGTGAGGACGGCCGCGAGTTCCTGGCCCTGGCCGCGCGCATCGGTATCCGGGTCACGGTCAGCCCGTACCCGCTGAGCCGGGCCGACCGGGCGCTCGCCGACCTGGCGGCGGACCGGGTGAACGGCGCCGCGGTGCTCGTACCCGGATGATGCCGGCTTCCCACCGCGCCCCTGCCCGTCTCCGCGGCGCGCGGCGCAGGGCAGCGGCGCGCCGGAACAGGGCTGCGGCCCGCCGCGGGGAAGGCGTCGGTCGGACGGGGGCATGGTCCATTCGGCCCCTGGTGTGCCCCCGGGGGCCGGGCCACGATGGGTGGGTGGCGGATCCACGACAGCGCGGAGGATCGACATGGACGTGGTACGGGGCTTCTCGCCGCAGAAGCCGATCCGGGTGTTCCTGCTCGACGATCATGAGGTCGTCCGGCGTGGGGTGCAGGATCTGCTCGACGCGGAGGCGGACATCGAGGTGGTGGGTGACGCGGGCACGATCGACCATGCACTGGCCCGTGGCCCGGCTCTGCGGCCGGACGTCGCCATTCTCGACGTACGACTGCCGGACGGCGACGGGATCACGGTCTGCCGGGAACTGCGCTCGCGGATGCCCGCTCTGGCCTGCCTGATGCTCACCTCGTTCGACGACGACGACGCACTGCTCGACGCGATCATGGCCGGCGCGGCCGGGTACGTACTGAAGGAGATCAAGGGGTCGGATCTGGTGGCCGCCGTGCGCACGGTCGCGTCCGGTCAGTCCATGCTCGATCCGGCGACCACGACCCGGCTGATGAGCAGTCTGCGCGGCGAGGACGCAGAGGAGGAGCCGGAGCCGGACACGCTGTCCGGACTGTCTCCCCGTGAGCGGGAGGTCCTCGCCCTGGTCGGGGAGGGACTGACCAACCGTCAGATCGGCAAGCGGCTCTACCTCTCCGAGAAGACGGTCAAGAACCACATCTCGCGCCTGCTGGCCAAGCTCGGCGTGGAGCGGCGCATCCAGGCCGCTGTCCTCGCCACGCAGGCCGCCCCGCATCTCGGTGACCCCGGCCACGGATCCCGCTGAGCGCCACGGGACGCCGACACCGTGCCCGAACGGTGTCCGCGGTCGGCCCGTGTTCGCGGTCGGCCCGTGCCCGCGGTCGGCCCGGTTCAGCCGGGGCTGACCGGAACCGTCCATTCGAGGCGGGTGCCGCCCCGGTCGGGCGCTTCGACCGTCATCCCGCCGCCCAGGCTCTCCGCTCGCCCGGCGAGATTGTCCAGACCGCTTCTGCGGCCGCCCGGTGCGATACCGACCCCGTTGTCCGAGACGGTCAGCGTCAGTCTGCCGCCACGGACCACGAGGGACACATCCGCCGAGGTGGCCCGCGCGTGCCGTACGACATTGCTCAGCGCCTCTCCCAGGGCGGCGACGACATGTTCGGCGATCACCGACGGCACATCGGTGTCGATGAGTCCCTCCATGCGCAGCGACGGGGTGAAGCCGAGGGGGCGTACGGCCTGCTCCACCGCCCCGGTCGTGCGCATCCGCAGCCCGTGGCCCGAACGCCCCGCGTCGCGGGCGCGCAGCCCGAAGATCGTCGACCGGATGATTTTGATGGTCTCGTCGAGGTCGTCCACGGCGCGCAGCAGCCGCTCGTGCGCCGCCGGATGCTCCACGAACCGCACGGTGCTCTGTAGGGTCATGCCCGTCGCGAACAGTCGCTGGATGGCCAGATCGTGCAGGTCACGCGCGATCCGGTCACGGTCCTCCAGCAGGGTGAGCTGTTCTGCGGAGCTCCGGCGCTCGGCGAGTTCCATGGCGAGCGCCGCCTGCCCGGCGAACGCCAGCAGCGGAGCCGTCTCGGCCTGGGTGAACGGCGCTCTCCGGTCGACCCGGGCCAGCAGCAGCACGCCGCGCACCTCGTCGCTGGCGACCATCGGTACCGCGACGGCGGGCCCCAGACCGCTCCACCTCGGGGGTCCTGCGGTGATTCTCGGGTCGTGCTGGACATCGAGACTGATGAGTGGCTTTCGAGCGCACAGGGCCGCGCCGACGAACGTGCCCTCCCGTGGGAGCACCAGACCATGGTGCGCCTCGGCGTCGACCCCGGCGGCGAGCGCGACCCGCAGGACGGCTCCGTCCTCGTCGGGAAGCGCCAGAGCCCCCAGGTCCGCGCCGAGGATACGGCGTGCGTGGTCGACGACCAGCCGTAGCACCTGGGTCTCGCCCGCCCCGGACAGCAGGCTGGCGACGATCTCCGCATTGGCCTCCAGCCAGCGCTGCCGGTCGCGCGCCTGCTCGTACAGCCGTGCGTTCTCGATGGCCACGCCGGCGGCCACGGCGAGGGTGGACAGGACGGTCTCGTCCTCGTCGTCGAAGTCCTCGCCGCCCCGTTTCTCGGTGAGATAGAGGTTGCCGAACACCTCGTCGCGCACCCTGATCGGCACCCCGAGAAAGGAGTGCATGGGCGGGTGGTGCGAGGGAAACCCGTACGACGCCGGATGCTCGGCCAGCTCCGGGAGACGCAGCGGCTCGGGATGGCGGATGAGCTCGCCGAGGATTCCATGGCCCTCGGGCAGGTGTCCGATGGCGGTGGCCCGCTCCTCGCTGACGCCGCTGGTCAGGAACTGGGAGAGCGTCATTCCTTCGCCGATGACGCCCAGCGCGCCGTACTCCGCGTCCACGAGGACCACCGCTGCCTCCACGATGTGGCGCAGCACCTGGGGCAGGTCCAGCTCCCGGCCGACCGAGAGGACGGCTTCGAGGAGGCTCTGCACCGATTCGGGGGTGCCGTGCTGGACCGCGTCCAGGTGGGCCTGCAACTCCTCGGGCAGGACATCCTGCCGCCTCGGAGTGCCGTCGGTCCGCTTGTCGCCGTCGTCGCTCACGGTGCCTCCGTCGGGGCCCGCGCGCATCAGACCACCACCGGGCCGCACTTCCACGGTAGCGGCTGACGGTGTCGGGGCATCCTGGCAGCGCGCCCCCGTACGGGTCGCCTGTCCCCGTACGGATCACTCGTGCGGGACGACCGCCACGGGGCACGGTGCGTGGTGCACGGCCGCCGACAAGACGTGGCCGACCCGGGGCGACAGCGCGGGCCGGTTCTTCCGGCGGCCGACGACGAGCAGCCCGGCGCCCGACGCGCCCCGGACGACCGCTCGCGCCGGACTCTCCAGCCACACGCTGTCGACCGTGCGCACGTCCGGGTACTTCTCGCGCCACGGGCGCAGCGCGTCGGTGAGTTCCCGCCGCGCGTCCTTGGCCGCCGCCTCGGACAGGGAGGGATCGACGCCGCCACGGGTGTACACGGGGGCCGGGAGGCTTCTGCCGTGGACAGCCCGCAGGGTGACACCGCGCCGGGCCGCGCTGTCGAAGGCGAACTCGAACAGAGCGTCGCTGGGCCGGCGCAAGCCCAGGGCCACCACCACATCGCCGTCGTCCGCGAGCGGCGCGGAGTCTTCCCTGGCCCGTACGAGGACCGAGGGGGCCTCGGCCCGTGCCACCACGTGCAGGCCGACGTCGCCGAGGAAGTAGCTGGCCATGGGGGCCATGTCCCGGGAACCGAGGACCAGCATGTCCGACTCCCGGGCGGCTGCCAGCAGTGCGGTCACCGGGTCCTCGGCCACCAGGTCCTCGTAGATGGGCAGGTCCGGGTAGCGCTTCTCGACGGCGGAGCGTGCCTCTTCCACGATCCGTTCGGCCCAGTAGTTCTGATCGGCCTCCGAGGGGTGCGTCGCCGGCTCCGCCGCCAGCAGCACCCACGCGTGCAGCAGGCGCAGGGTCGCGTGACGTACTCGCGCTTCCTGCGCGGCCCAGTGGGCGGCGGACAGTGACTCGGGGGTACCGTCCAGGCCCACGGTGACGAGGGGATTCATGTCCGTACTCCCTTCATGGCCGTGACCGCCGAACCGCAGCCACACCTCAAGGGTGTGCGCCGAGGTGGCCGCGCGACATGAGCCACTCGGCCCCTTCGGGTGACGGGCCGGACCGGGCGGGTATCCGGGCACCGACCTGCTGGCCCTGCCGGGGCCGCGCCCCGCCATCACACTGGAGGGAGCGCGGGACACACTCGCAGGTCCGGCGCTCATACGAACGCACACAAACAATCGCCATGAGCGGAGAGGCAGTGGGAGCGATGGAGCTTCCCGTGGTCGTGGGAGTGGACGGATCGGAAGGCAACCCGCAGGCCGTCGACTGGGCGGTGGCGGCGGCGGAACGCGCCGGCCTGCCACTGAGGCTCGTCCACGCCTCGCTGTGGGAGCACTACGAAGGCGTACGGCCGAGACTCGGCGGGGACCGCCCCCTTGAGCAGGTGTGCGCCGAGAACCTCGTCTCCACCGCCGAGGACCGTGCGCACCGGCTCGCCGCAGATATGCGAGTGTCCACCGAGGTGTGGCCCGAGGATCCGGTGACGGCGCTCCTGAGAGAAGGGCACGAGGCCTCCCTCCTCGTGCTGGGGCCGCGCGGACACGGCTCGATCGTGGGCCTGCTCCTGGGATCCGCGAGTCTGGCCGTCGCCGCCCGGGCCCACTGCCCGGTGGTCGTGGCGCGCGGCGCGGAGCCGAACCGGCGGGCCACCTACCGGCGCGTAGTCGTCGGCGTCGGGGACTCCGCCGCGAGCGCCGCCGCCGCGCGCTTCGCCTTCCGCGAGGCGCGGTCACGCGGCTGCGAGCTGGTCGCCGTACGCGCTTGGCACCGCACGGCTCACCTGAGCAAGCCGTCCGCGTCGGCCGGCGCAGACCCGGCGGGGGACGGCCGGCAGCGGGCGGACGCGTGGGTGGACCGGGTCCTGGGCGCCGTCCGGGAGGAGTATCCCGAGGTGGCCCTCCGGCGGAAAGTCGTACGGGGCACGGCGCACCGGACGCTCCTCGACGAGGCGGCCACCGCTGATCTGCTCGTGGTCGGCGCACGGCGGCGGGGAGCGGTGGGACTTCAGCTCGGCCGCGTCAATCACGCGGTACTGCGTCGTGCCTCCTGCCCGGTCGCGATCGTCCCGGAACAGGGCTGAGTGATCAGGGCCGAGTGATCAGGGCCGAGTACATGTGGCCGGCCCGCCCGGGCCGGCCGACCCCGCCGCACAGGGCCGGTCGGCACTCCCCCTGACGCGCGGCAGCGGTTTGGATGGTCCTTGTCCTCGGCCGTGCCGAGGGATGGATCAACGTCCTTGCCGCAGAACGGATCAGCCGAATTCATAGGTGATTGTCATGTCGTACGAGGGGCCCAGCTGCCTGCGCGAGCGAATCGTGGGCCGGACCACCGTCGTGGAACTGCGCGGAGAGATGGACCTGTTGACCGCGCCGGTCATTTCCGCGTACCTCGATTCCCTGACCGCCGCTCCGGAGCCCGACGTGGTGATCGATCTCCAGTATCTGAGCTTCATCGACTGCAGCGGGCTCTCGGTCCTGTGCCGGGCGCGCAGCCGGGTGCGCGAGCGCGGGGGCAGGCTGGCGCTGGTCCTCAACAATCCGCAGGTTCACAGAACACTCCGGCTCGCCGGACTGCTGCGCTTCTTCGACGTGCTCGACAGCGGGCCGCGCGCGGTCCGTGACTCCGGAGACACGGCCGGCTGACTTCCGGGCGCCCCACGGGGCGTGACCGTCGAGGCTCAGCCGGCTTCTACGCGCCCGCTCCCGTACCCGGCTCCGAGGTGGGGAGCGCGTCCACGAGGCGCTCCGGCGCGGCCTGCTTCCAGGAGTCCACGAGGATGTCCCGCAGCTCGTCCAGGTCCTCCAGAGCGCCCAGCCGCACGCGGACCCACGCGGAACTCGCCTCGTGCGGCGGCACCCAGAACTTCTCCGGCTCCGCCGCGATCAGCTCGGTCCGCTCGTGCCTGGGGCACCGCACGGCGAACGACGACTGATCGTCGGGAACCGTGATGAACATCTTCCCCGCGACGCGGAACGTGGGCATGCTCCACGCCTCCTTCTCCACCGTCTGGGGAAGGGACAGCGCGATACGGCGGACGTCCTCGGCATCAATCACGGTCACGGTCGCCATGGTAGACGGCCGTCCGAAAGGCCGTCTCAGAGGTCGGGCGGCCTGAATACCGCACGCCTGTGCCCGCCCGGGGGCCTGTGAACGCACGATCTTCACTACAAGGTCATTGCATGGCCATGTCAAACACATGACAGCCCGTCAGAACTCCTTGTTCCGGGCCTCAGACCTCCGCGAGGGTTCTCTCAGGCGGTCACCGGACCCGTCCGCGCCGCCTGCGCGTACCTCCCGTACGCGCCCCCCACCCGCGCATGCACCCCGGCGCACCACGATGAGGAGAACCCCTCACCATGGCATCGACGCTCACCACCACCCGGATCGCCGCGGCGATCACCGCGGCCGCGGCCGCCGCGGCCCTCGGCGCGGTCTCCTTTCCGGCCCAGGCGGCGCCCGCCGTCGGCACGGTCATCGGCGCCGGCGCCGAGAACGCCGTGCAGGGCAGCTACATCGTCACCCTGAAGAAGACCGCCGGCCTCAAGGCCGCCTCGGCTCCCGGCCGGAGCGTGGTGTCCGAATACGGTGGCACGATCGAGCGGACCTACACGGCCGCTCTCAACGGTTACGCCGCCCGTCTCTCGCCCGCCCAGGCGCGCAGGCTCGCCGCCGACCCGTCCGTCGAGCAGGTGTTCCAGGACCGTACGGTGCATGCTCTCGCCACCCAGACGAACCCGCCGTCGTGGGGCCTGGACCGTATTGACCAGGCCTCGCTGCCGCTGGACCAGAAGTACACCTATCCCGACAGCGCCGGTGGCGGAACCACCGTGTACGTCATCGACACCGGGGTCCGCATCACCCATCAGGACTTCGGCGGACGCGCCTCCTACGGATACGACGCGGTCGACAACGACAACACCGCGCAGGACGGCAACGGTCACGGCACCCACGTGGCGGCCAACACGGCGGGCACCGCGTACGGCGTGGCGAAGAAGGCCAGGGTGGTGGCCGTACGCGTGCTCAACAACGCGGGCTCGGGCACCACGGCCCAGGTGGTGGCGGGCATCGACTGGGTGACGCAGAACCACAGCGGGCCCTCCGTCGCCAACGTGTCCCTGGGCGGCGGCGCCGACCCCGCGCTGGACGCGGCCGTGCAGAACTCCATCAGGAGCGGCGTGACCTACGCGATAGCCGCGGGCAACTCCGGGGCCAACGCGCAGAACTACTCGCCGGCCCGGGTACCGGAAGCCATCACCGTCGGGGCGACGACCAGCACCGACGCGCGCGCCAGCTACTCCAACTACGGTACGCGGGTGGACCTCTTCGCTCCCGGCAGCTCCATCACCAGCGCCTGGAACACCTCGGACACGGCCAGCAGCACCATCTCGGGAACCTCGATGGCCACACCGCACGTGGCCGGCGCGGCGGCGGTCTATCTCTCCGGCCACCCCACCGCGACCCCGGCCCAGGTCGCCACGGCGCTGGTGAACGGTGCCACGTCGGGGGTCGTGATCAACCCCGGCTCCGGCTCGCCCAACAAGCTTCTGAAGATCGTCCCGTAACACGCCGTCACTCTTGATGACGCCCGCCGCCGGCCAGGCGGCGGGCGTCATCTGTGTGCCCGCGCGTTTACCCCCGGGCGGACCTTGTGTTGCCGAGGTATTTCAGGTTCGTGGCCATTCCCCTGTCGCGCTTCCGGCGGCCGCGCGATGGCCTCTACGGTCCGTAATCAAGCATTCACGTACCCCCGATTCCGCCACAGAACCCGTGCGAGGCCAGAGCATGAGCCAGCCCGTCGACTCCATCACCGCGGGACACACTCCCGAGGACATCTCCCGGCAGGAACCCGGCGCCTCCTGGTCCTTCGAGACCAAGCAGATCCACGCGGGCGCCGCACCCGATCCCACGACCGGTGCCCGCGCGGTACCGATCTACCAGACGACGTCGTTCGTCTTCAGGGACACCCAGCACGCGGCGGACCTGTTCTCCCTCGCCGAGCCCGGCAACATCTACACCCGGATCCACAACCCCACGCAGGACGTCCTGGAGCAGCGGATCGCCGCTCTGGAGGGCGGGGCGGCGGCCGTCGCGGTCGCGTCCGGGCAGGCCGCCGAGACGCTCGCGATCCTCACGCTGGCCCGCGCCGGGGACCACATCGTCTCCAGCACCTCGCTCTACGGCGGGACCTACAACCTCTTCCGTCACACCCTCCCCCGCTTCGGCATCGAGGTGTCCTTCGTCGACGATCCGGACGACATCGACGCCTGGCGCGCCGCCGTGCGCCCCAACACCAAGGCCCTGTTCGCGGAGACCCTGGGCAATCCGCGCGGCAATGTCCTCGATGTACGGGCGGTGGCCGACGCGGCGCACGACGCCGGGCTGCCGCTGATCGTCGACAACACCGTCCCGACCCCCTATCTGCTCCGCCCCATCGAGCACGGCGCGGACATCGTGGTCCACTCGGCGACGAAGTTCCTCGGCGGGCACGGCACCACCATCGGCGGCGTGGTGGTCGACGGTGGCACCTTCGACTTCGGCGCGCACAGCGAGCGGTTCGCCGACTTCCACACCCCCGACCCCAGCTATCACGGGCTGCGTTACTGGCCGGACCTGGGACCGGGCGCCTTCGCCGCGAAGCTCCGGGTCCAGCTGCTGCGCGACATCGGCCCCGCGCTCTCGCCGCACTCGGCGTTCCTGCTGCTGCAGGGTGTGGAGACGCTCAGCCTGCGTATCGAGCGGCACACGTCCAACGCCCTGGCCCTCGCCCAGTGGCTGGAGCAGCGCGACGAGGTCTCCGCGGTCCACTACCCGGGGCTGCCCTCCAACCGCTGGTACGAGGCGGGTCGCCGCTACCTTCCGCGCGGTACCGGAGCCGTGCTCGCGTTCGAACTGCGCGACGGCGTCGAGGCGGGCAAGAGGTTCGTGGACGGGGTCGAACTCTTCAGCCACCTCGCCAACATCGGCGACGTACGGAGCCTCATCATCCATCCGGCGTCGACCACCCACAGCCAGCTCGGCGAAGAAGAGCTGACCGCGACGGGCACCCCGCCCGGCCTGGTGCGGCTCTCGGTGGGGCTGGAGAGCGTCGACGACCTCAAGGCCGATCTGGAGGCAGGGTTCCGCGCCGCCAAGGCGGCGTCCTGAACACGTCGGCCGAACCTGACACGCTCCCCCTCCCTCCGGCCACCGGCGGCTGGCAGGAGGGGGACGCGCCGGGCCGCCGCGCCTGGGTGACGCTCGACGCTCCGCTTCCCCTGGAGGCCGGCGGGCTGCTGCCCGGCGTCCGGCTCGCGTACGAGACGTGGGGGCGGCTCGCCCCCGACGGTTCGAACGCGGTGCTGGTCCTGCACGCGCTGACGGGAGACAGCCATGTCGCGGGGCCGGCCGGGCCGGGGCATCCCACTCCGGGCTGGTGGGACGCCCTGGTCGGGCCGGGCAGGGCGCTCGACACCACACGGTGGTTCGTGGTCGCCCCGAACGTGCTGGGCGGCTGCCAGGGCAGCACAGGTCCCTCGTCGCCGCGGCCGGGCGGGGGCCGCTGGGGTTCTTCGTTCCCGTATCTGACCCAGCGCGACCAGGTGGCCGCCGAGGCGGCCCTCGCCGACGCCCTGGGCATCGCGCGCTGGGCAGCGGTCATCGGCGGTTCCATGGGCGGCATGCGGGCCCTCGAATGGGCCGTCAGCCGGCCGGACCGTACGGGATCGCTGCTGGTGCTCGCGTGTCCCGCGGCCGCCTCCGCGGAACAGATCGCCTGGGGCGCCGTCCAGATAGCGGCGATCCGGTCGGACCCGGCATGGCGGGAGGGCCGCTACCACGACGCGCCGGCCGGCGACGGACCGCACCGGGGGCTGGGTATCGCGCGCCGCATCGCCCATGTGACGTACCGCAGCGAGCCGGAACTCGGCGCCCGGTTCGGCGGACACCCGCAGCCGGGCGGCCACCCCTGGCGGGGCGGCCGCTACCAGGTCGAGTCCTATCTCGACCACCACGCCGCCAAACTGGTGCGCCGGTTCGACGCGGGCAGCTATGTGGTGCTCACCGAGGCGATGAACGGCCACGACGTCGGCAGGGACCGCGGCGGCGTGGCCGCGGCCCTGCGGCGCGTCCGGATGCCGGCCCTGATCGCGGGCGTCGACTCCGACCGGCTCTATCCCCTCGCCCAGCAGGCGGAACTCGCCGCCGCCGTCCCCGGCGCCGACCGGCTCAGAATCATCGAGTCGCCGTACGGGCACGACGGCTTCCTCATCGAGACCGGCCAGGTGGGCGGCCTGGTCGAGGAACTGCTGTCCCTGACGTGACCGCCCGGCCGCGCGGTACGGCTCATCCGTCGGAGCGGTCGCAGTTCAGCTCTGGCGGTCGCAGTTCAGCTCTGCCAGATCGACCGCGTCGGCCATCGCCTGCATACCCTTGTCGTTCGGATGCAGATGATCGCCGCCGTCGAAGACGGGCAGCATCCGCTCCGGGTCGTACGGGCTCCGGACGGTCTTGTCGAAGTCCGTCACGGCGTCGAACTCGCCGCTGTTCCTGATGAAGTCGTTGACGCCCTGGCGTACGGCTTCGCCCTCGGCGTCGTATTCGGACCAGCCCTTGTACGGCATCACGGTCGCGCCGACGACGCACGCGCCCGCCGCGTGCACCCGGTCGATGATCTCCCGGTAGCCGGCGATCATGTCGTCCACCGTGACCCCGGTGTGCGCCTTGATGTCGTTGATGCCCTCGAAGAGGAACACCGTACGGACGCCCGGCTGGGAGAGCACATCGCGCCGCAGCCGGGATGCCGCGCTCTGCCCCGCGCCGTCCGCCAGGACCTTGTTGCCGGAGATGCCCTCATTGGCGACGCCCTTCACGGTGCTGCCGCTCGCGTCCCGGAGGCGGCGGGAGAGGTAGTCGGGCCACCGGCGGTTCTCGTCGGTGGCCGACTGCCAGCCGTCGGTGATGGAGTCGCCGAGCGCGACCACGGCGCCGATGTCCGAAGCGGTCTCCACGCTGACCGCGTCCAGCCAGTACCAGGACCCCATCGGGTCGGTCCAGTGGGCCGCTCCCTCCTCACGCGCGTGGTCTCCGGCGGCCGCGTACGACGTCTGCATGGCCATGCCGTGTCCGGTCGTCGGTCCCTGGGCGCCCGTCACATAGAGGCTGACGACCAGATCGCTCAGCGCCGCGAGCTTCCCGGGCAACGGGTCGCTCAGGACGGTTTCCCCGGCCGGGACCGTGACGGACCCCGCGCCACCGAAGCCGAGCCGCCGGTTGCTGCCGCGGACGAGCTCCGCGCCCTGCTTGCGCAGCCCCGCGTAGGCGCTCGCGAAGGTGACCGGATGGTCGCCGAACGCGTTGGACAGACGTATGCGCAGATCGCTGCCGCCGACGCTGGTCCGCACGATGAGCCGGTAACTGCGATCGGCCGGCCCCTCGCTCTGGCGGTCGGCGGCGGCGCCCCAGGTGACCACGGTGTGCCGGGCCGGCTCCGCCGTACCGGTCCGCGCCGGCGCGTGCGCCGCGGCGGTGGTCAGGGGTGCGCAGAGCGCGAGAAGCAGCGCGGCGACGACAGCCACGGCGTACGCCGGCAGGGAGCGGGCCGGGGCGCCCGTCACCCGAGATCCCGCAGGGTGACGGAGCCGCCCGGCTCGAGGTCCACCTTCCGGGCCTTCCCCGCGAACACCACGGTGGTGGAGCGGCCCCCGACGCTGCGCAGCCGCGCCTCGGTGACCGCGCCGTCCCGCCAGGCGAGGTCAATGACGAAGCCGCCGCGTACGCCCACGCCCGTCACCGAGCCGGACCGCGCCCAGGCCGTCGGCAGGGCCGGCAGCAGCTCGATGTGTCCCGGCCGCGAGTAGACCAGCATCTCGATCATGGCGGCCGGGGTGCCGAAGTTGGCGTCGATCTGAAAGATGCCCCGGCCCTGTTCGACCTCGTAGATGTCGAACAGGTTCATCGCGGTGCCGTTGCTGCCGTTGGCCGACGGCTTCAGGTTATTGACGACGAGTTCGTATGCCTTCTCGGCGTCCTTCAGCCGGGCCCAGCACAGACTGCGCCAGGCGTTCGCCCAGCCGAAGCTGTTCATGCCGCGCGCGGCGAGCAGGGCGGTCGCGCCGTCGAGCAGGTCCTTCGGGGTGGAGTCGTCCGGCCGGATCCGGTCCCCGGGGAAGAGCCCGACGAGGGGCGAGAGATGCCGGTGGGTGGTCTCGCCGAGGTTGTCGGGAGACATCCACTCCTCCAGCCAGCCCGTCTTCGGGCTCACCACGGGGAGATAGAGGCGCTCCCGGAGGGCGTCGATCGTCTCGCTGTATCCGGGGTCCTTGCCCAGCACGGCGCACGCGGTGCGGTAGGAGCCGAACAGGGTCCACACCAGTTCCTGGGCGTACGTGATGCCCTTGGCGTCGAGCGGCCCGTGCTCGGGCGACCAGTCGCTGTCCGCGACGAGTACCTCGCGCGGGGCCCCGGTCGCCGGGTCGGTGACGGTCGTGGTGATGAGCCGGGCCTCCCAGAACTCGCAGGCGCCCTTGAGCAGCGGGTAGATCTTGGCCAGGTACTCCCGCTCCTGGGTGTACTCGTAGTGCTCCCAGAGGGACTGGCACAGCCACGCGTTGCCCGCGGGGTGCCACCACCAGCCGCCTCCGCCATGGATGTTGGTGGAGATGGCCACGGTCCAGCCCGCGATCCTGCCCGTGGAGTTGCGGTACCGGTTGCGCTCGTCGTTGAAGAGCCGGTGGGTGAGATCGGTCCAGGACGGCAGCTGCGCCAGGCAGTAGTCGGCGTAGGCGTCGAAGCAGCTGGACAGGCCCGCCCGGTCGGCCATCCAGTAGTTCATCTGGATGTTGATGTCGGTGTGGTAATCGCCCATCCAGTCCGGGTCGTTGCCGTCCAGCCAGAGGCCCTGGAGGTTGAGCGGCAGGCTGCCCCGGGATCCGGAGATCATCAGGTAGCGGCCGTACTGGAGATAGGCCGCCTCGATTTCGGGGTCGGGCTCGCCGTCCCTGGCGCGCGCCCGCAACCGCTCCCAGGTGTCCAGGCCGCGCTGCGCCGGGGAGGACGTACCGAGCGAGATGTCCATCCGCTCGAACACGTCGCGGTAGTCGGCGACATGGGTGCGCAGCAGGGTGCCGGCCGGGTGTCCGGCCGCGTCGAGGACCTTGGTCCTGGCCAGCCGCTGCGGGTCGAGGGACGGGTCGCGGTAGCCGGCGGCGGCGTCGGGCGCGTAGTTGGTGCCGCCGCTCACGACCACGGTCAGGTCCTGGCAGCCGGCGAAGGAGATCCGCGTTCCGTCGACGGTGACGCGGCCGGACCGGCTGTACGCGGTGACGGCTGCTCCGTATCGCAGGCCGTTGGGGAACGCGGCGCCGAAGGACGCGTACCCACCGGGTCGGTTCGCGGTGGTGGTCTCGCCGTGGGTTCCGTCGAGTGAGACGGTGCCGGTGTAGTGACCGCCGCCCTTCTGGGAGAAGTACAGGACGATGGCGTCGTCGGGCCGGCTGGCGAAGATCTGGCGCTGGTACGTGACGCCCGAGCGGAGGTACGAGGTGGTGACCAGGCCCTGGCTGAGGTCGAGGGCGCGGCGGTAGCCGGAGACGGCCGACAGGTCATGGCCGGGGATGTCCACGGTCAGCTTCGCCAGCAGGGTGAAGGAGCCGAAGTCGTCCCGGGCGTAGGGGAACTGGCCGTCGGAGTCGAGCGTGTCGTTGAGCCCGCCGGTCCAGAGGGTCGCGTCGGTGATCATCAGTAGTTCGCGGCCGGGGTCGTTGCTGGCGAGCGCGCCGAGGCGTCCGTTGCCGATCGGCAGTCCCTGCTCGATCATCGAGCTCTCGGAGCCGGGCGCCTGCCACCACAGTTCGTTCTTCGCCGCCGCGGACAGCATGGGCGATTCGGTGGGGCGGCGTGGGGCCGCGGTGGCGGTGAAGGGGGGCAGGGCGCCGAGGGCGGTGACGGTTCCCGCCGCGGCGGCGAGGGTGAGGAAGCCTCTGCGGCTGGGGCGGCGTTCTGGTGAGTCGGTGTGCTGGATGTCCACGGTGCACTCCATGTCCGGGGCAGGTGGTCAGAATGCGGGGATGGCAGGGCTGCGGGGGGCAGGACTGCCGGGGGGAAGACCGGAGGGGTCAGGACTGCGGTACGGCGATCTTGTCGATGTCGGGGGCGTACCCGGAACCGCTGTCGAAGGTGACGGTGTTGGCGCCCGCCTTGAGGGTCACGGGCACGCTGACGGTCTCCGCGGTTCCCCAGTCCCCGGTCGAGGGAAATGTCAGGCTGGTGGCGCCGTTGCCGTTGGCGGAGACCGCCACCGAGCGCGCGTCACCGCTGACGTAGGCGACGTTGACGGTGTAGATACCGGCCTTCTTCACCGTGATGCCGTTGAACCGGAGCGTGCCGCCGCCGTAGAGGTTGCCGACCTTCTGGCCGCCCGAGCACGCGTCGCAGCCGCCCACCGAGGCGTTGCCACTGAGGGTGTTGGCCGCCGACTCGGCCTCGTAGCCGGTGGTCTTGAGCGGAGGCCCGGCGGGCGTGACGGTGAACAGGCGTGAGCCGTGGGCGGGCAGGGCCTGCGTCACCTTGTTCTGGTATGTGCCGAGGTTCTCGTGGTTCCACAGGTCGCGGACGCCGGCGCGGCCCGTGAAGCCGAAGGATGCCCAGTCGGCGGTCACGGCGGCGGGCGAGTCCGCGAGGTTGAACAGGGCGACGGTGTAGCTGCCGTCGGGGTTCTTCGCGCCCCAGACCTGCTGGTCGCCGGCGGGGGTGACCGGCCGGGCGACGGGGGTGTCGCCCTGGTCGACGGCGATGACCTCACGGTTGGTCAGCAGGGAGAGCCCGTAGTCGTCGAGCCGGGTGAGGTCGTCGCCGGAGAAGAGCGGCGACTTGGAGATGGCCCACAGGGTCACGTAACTCTGCCGTTCGGCCTTGGTGAGGCCGTCCATCTGTCCGTTGCCGACATTGATGGAATCGAGGTCGTTCCAGCCGCCGGGGCCCGCCTTGCGGCTCCACCCCGGGGCGTCGTCGAACCGGTCGTCGACGGAGTTCTCCCAGCTGACGAGGGTGTTGCAGTAGCACTCGACGTCGGTGTCGATCCGCCAGCCGTTCGAGTACCGCTTCCAGTCGGCCGCGTGGCCGATGTCGAGCGACCAGGAGAGTTCGAGGTGGATCGGACGTCCCGCTGTGCTGATGGCCTTCTGCCAGGCGGCGACGTCGGCGACGTTGTCGTAGTTCTCACCGCTCTTGAACGAGCCGGGGCCGACTCCGTCGAGCTTGAGGAAGTCGTAGCCCCAGTCGGCGAACAGCTGGGCCTGCGAGTCGATGTACTTCTGGGCGCACGGGCGAGAGAAGTCGATCTTGTAGGCGCTGTCCCAGCCGTTGGTGGTGCGCAGGTCCGGATGGACGATGTCGGCGGTGGTGCAGGACTCGGTGTTCCAGATGGGCACCTTGCCCTCGCCGTACGCCTCCTTCTCCAGGCCGACGGGGAGGTAGATGCCTGCCTTGAGTCCCTTGTCATGGATGTGGTCGGCGACCGCCTTCATCCCGCGCGGGAAGCGGTCCGGGTCCGGGGTCTGGCGGCCGTACGCGTCGAACTCGGGCGTCCAGTCGTTGGTACGCCACCAGCCGGCGTCGATATTGACGTACTCGTAGCCGTACGGCTTCAGCTTGGACGCCATGGCGTCCGCCTGCTTGAGGACGTTCGCCTCGGTGAGGTAGCTGTAGTCGCCGTCGGGGTTGAGCCCGGGGTACTTCGAGGACTGCATGCTCCAGCTGGTCCAGCCCATGAACGGCTTCGCGGCGACGTCCGCGGGCTTCACTTGGGCCGAGGGCTGCGCGGGGGCAGTGGACTGCGCGGGCGCGACCGCCTCCGCGGCGGGGACGGCCGTCGCCAGACCGGCGGTGAGGGCCAGGACGAGCACGGCTCTCATGGTGCGGCGGGCGGAGGCGGCGGGAGCTCCGGGCATGGCGGGGTACGAGGATGACCGCATGGGTCGGACCTCCTGTTTGTCGGGTCACGGGGGGGGTATCGCGGTGGACCACGGGCCGGGGACGTACGTACGGCGGCTCAGCCCTTGCCGGAGCCGATGGTCAGCCCGCTGATGAACTGGCGCTGGAGCGCGAAATACACGAGCAGCGTCGGGATCGCGGTCATCAGCGCACCGGCCGCGATGAGGTTGGGGTTGGTGAAGTACTGGCCCTGGAGATTGGCCAGGGCCGAGGTGATCGGGCGCTTGTCCCCGGTCTCGATCAGTGCGAGGGACCAGAAGAAGTCGTTGTAGATCCAGATGGATTCGAGGGTGGCCAGCGCCGCGAACGCGGGACGGCAGAGCGGCAGCACGATCTGGAAGAACTGGCGCCACGCGGGGGCGCCGTCGACCAGCGCCGCTTCCGTGATCTCCTTGGGGATCGTCCGCATGTAGTTGCTGAGTACGAAGGTGCAGAAGCCGCACTGGTACGCGATGTGGATCGCGATGATGCCCCAGACGGAGTTGTAGAGCAGGAACGAGTCGCTCATCCACCCCGGCAGCGGGATCAGCAGGTACAGCCGGTACAGGGGGGTGATGAGCACCTGCGCCGGCAGCAGGTTGCCCGCGGTGAAGAGCATCAGCAGGACGATGTTCCAGCGGAAGTCGAAGCGGGAGACGAAGAACGCCACCGCCGCGGAGAACAGCAGTGTCCCCAGGACCGAGGGGATCGTGATGAGGACGGAGTTCCAGAAGAAGTGCGGCATCCCGGACTGGTTCCAGGCGTCGGCGTAGTTGTCCAGGCTGATGGCGCCGGGCCAGGAGAGGTAGCCGTGTTCGCTGGTGTCGGCGTAGGGCCGCAGCGAGGTGTAGACGGCCCACAGCAGCGGCACGAGCCACAGCAGGGCGATTCCTCCGAGGAGCAGGTGGCGGCCGGTCTGGCGGCCGGGGCCCCGGGGACTGCCGCCGGCAGGCGCCGTGCGGCGGGTTCGTGAGCCGGCGGCCGGCGGTGTGGCGGTCGCGGTCACTGGTCCTCCTTGCGGAAGTTCTGGAAGAGGAAGGCCCCGATGGCGGCCAGCGAGAGGACGAGCAGGACGACCGCGAGGGCGGAGCCGTACCCGATGTGGCTGGACTCGCCGATGATGTTGTCGGTGATCAGGAGCGAGAGAAGCTCCATGCCCGGTTTGCTGCCGATCCCGCCGCCGAGTACGTACACGATGTCGAAGGCCCGCAGCGATTCCATGACGGTGACGACCAGGATGATGATGTTGACCGGCTTGAGGGCGGGGAAGACGACCCGCAGGAAGGTCTGGCGTCCGTTGGCTCCGTCGAGGGCGGCCGCTTCCTTGAGCGCCGGGTCGAACCCCTTCAGTCCGGCCAGGTAGAGGATCATGATGTAGCCGGTGTGCCGCCAGGCCGAGGCGACGAGGACGGCCCAGAGGTTGAGGTCCGGGTCGCCCAGCCAGTCGATGTGCTGACCGGGGGCCGCCGCGTTCAGGACGCCGTTGAGGAGACCGCTGTCGGGGTTGTAGATGATCTCCCAGATGAAGCCGACCACCGCGAGTGACAGCACCATGGGCAGGAAGATCGCGGTCTGGTAGATCCTGGTGAAGCGGAGCTTCCGGTCGAGCTGGTAGGCGAGGAAGATTCCGAACGGGGTGGGCAGCAGCGCGGTGAACAGCAGCCAGACCACGTTGTGCCGCACGGCCGGCCAGAACGGCGGGTAGTTGGTGAAGATCTGGTGGTAGTTGTCCAGTCCGATCCAGTGGATGTCGGACAGGTCGATGCCGTCCCAGCTGGTGAAGGACAGGCCGAGCGAGGCCAGCGCGGGGAACCAGACGAAGGCCAGCAGGGCGAGCAGCGGGATACCGACGATGACCGCGAGGAAGAGCCGGTCGCCGGCGCCGAGCCGGCGGGGCGGGCGGGGCCGACGGGCGGACGGCGGCGCGGAGCGTACGGAGGACATGCTGAACCTTCCCGGTCCTGATCAGGCCGTGAAGAAGCGCGAGCGCTGGGACTCGATCTTTTTCAGCAGGGCCGAGCCGTTGTCGGGGTCGCCCAGCCACTCGGTCAGCCCGGGGAGCACGACGGTGGAGATGAAGCCCGGGTCGCTGTCACGGTCACCGAACTGGGTGAGGTGCTTCGCCGAGGAGATGAGCGCCGCGGACTTCTTCTGCAGGGCGTTGTAGGAGCCGGTGTCCGCCTGTGCGTGGGCGGCCACATTGCTCGGGTCGACGCCCATGTAGAGCTGCTCCGCCTCCGCGCTGCCGAGGAACTCCAGGAACCGCTTGGCGCCGTCCGGGTTCCTGGGCTTGCGGCTGAGCATGAAGCCGTCGGTGGGCGCCTCGACGGTGTCCTGGCCGTGGGCGGGGTCGATCTCGGGGAAGGGGAAGAAGTCGATGTCCTCGCGCAGCGCCTCGTCGGTGATCTGCTGGCCGAGGAAGAGGCCGATCACGGCCATGCCCGACTTCTTGTCGAGCAGCGACTGCGCGGCGTCCTGCCATGAGCGGCCGCCGGCGCCCTGCTGGTGGTACGGGGCCAGCTCGCGCCAGTGGTCGAAGACGGCGGCGGCACGACGGTCGGTCCAGGAGACCTCGCCCCGCATGAGCGACATGTGGAAGTCGTACCCGTTGGAGCGCAGGTTCAGGTAGTCGAAGGCGCCGAGGACGGTCCAGCTGTCGCCTCCGCCGTAGCCGGACGCGATCGGGGAGAGCCCGTCCTTCTTCATCTGCTTGGCCAGGGCGGTGAACTCGCTCCAGGTACGCGGGATTTCGTACCCGCGCTCCTTGAACAGGCTCTTGCGGTAGAAGACGGCCCACGGGTAGTTGTACAGCGGAACGAAGTAGTACTTCCCGTCCTCACCCCTGGACAGCTGCTTGGCGGCGTCGCTGAAGCCGGAGCCTATGGTCTCCCACACGTCGTCGAGGGGATGGCACAGGCCCTTCTTGGCGAAGTACTGCATGCGGTAGCCCGCGAACCAGGTGAAGACGTCGTCGGGGGTGCCCTGGAGGTAGGTGGAGATGGTCTTCTGGAAGGTGTCGTGGTCGACGGTGTTCGTCTTGACCGTGAGGCCGCTGTCCTTGGTGAAGGCCTTGGTCAGCGCGGCGTAGGCGGTCTTGGGTGTGGCGTCCGCCCCGTTCGATCCGAACGTGACCGTCTTCGGATCGGCCGACGGTCCGCCACCGCACGCGGTCAGGAGCGGTGCGGCCAGCGCGGCGGCGCCGAGTCCGAACAGCCCGTTGACCACTCTGCGGCGGCCGGGGTCACTGGCGAGCGAGGGGGTGCGGCTCTGCAGCGTCATCGCTACTCCTAGAACTCGTGCTTGATCCGATGAAGGACTGGATCGCGGTGGCCGCGGCTCCGCGCGCCCACTCCTCGAAGGGCAGGGGGCGTGTCATCACGTCGCACTGGGCGGCGGTGCCGAAGGCGGACGCGGCGAACGCGTCACGGATCTGCTCGGCGAACAGGTCGTAGGCGGCCAGGCCCTCGCCGGAGATGATCACCCGTTGCGGCCCCAGGACATTGACCACCGCTCCGATGGCGCGGCCGATCGCCTCACCGGCCCGGGTGTACGCCTCCCTGGCGCCGGGCTCACCCTGGTGTGCCAGCTCCAGGGCCTGCGCGACGCCCGCGACGGGCAGACCGGTGGTCTCCCGGACGCGGCGGACGATGGCCGCGTCACCGGCGATCGACTCCACGCATCCGGTGTTGCCGCAGTAGCACTCGGGGCCCAGCGGATCGATGGACAGGTGCCCGATCTCACCGGCCACGCCGTGCGCACCGGAGACGACCCGTCCGTGTACCACCAGGCCGCAGCCGATGCCCGCGCCCACGGTCACCAGAGCGAAGTCGGAGAGCCCCACGCCGGCCCCGAACCACTGCTCGGCGACGGTCAGGGCCCGTACGTCGTTGTCGACCGTGACCGGCAGTCCGGTGACGGTCCCGGCCAGTTCGGCGAGCGGGACGTCCCGCCAGTCGAGGAAGGGTGAGTAGCGCACCACGCCGGCGGCGCGGTCCACATCGCCGGAGACGGCGAGGCCCATCCCGCTGACCCGTACCCCGAACCCGTCGGCCTCCGTGAGCAGTTCCTGTACGAGCGTCGCGATCGAAGCGAGCACCGCGCCGGGATCGCGGCCGGTCAGCGGCGTGTGGCGGGCCACCCGGATACGGCAGCACAGATCGGCCAGGACCGCGATGATCTCGTCCCCGGTCACCTTCACCCCGATGAACAGCGCCCGTCCACCGTCGACCCGTACGGCGTTGGCGGGCCGGCCGAGGGAGGGGCGCGCGTCCTCGTCCACGCCTTCGACCAGATATCCGGCCTCCATGAGCGGACGTACGGCCTTGGTCACCGCCGCTGAGGAGAGCATGGTCCGCCGGGCTATCTCCACCCGCGTCAGCGGGCCGTGGGACAGCACGGTGGTGAAGACGAGGGAAGCAGCCGGGGTGGGGGCCGGAACCGCCTCGTGACGAGGTGTCGAGCGCATGGCCGGAAACGTAGGGGGGTTCTTTTCCTCTGTCAATGAAAGAAACAAGGTCCTTCTGAAATCCCGTCATGGGTCGAAGGCGTCGTGCAAATGCGAGGTGGGTGGGCGGTGTTGACAGGTGATCGAAGGAGCGGTTGGCTGCCGACTGCTCTCCTGGAGCCAACCGACCGTGAGGATCAACGCCTGTGATCTCCTTCGCCCCGGACACCGGGGTCTGGCTGCTCTCCACTCCGCGCACGTCGTACGCGCTCCGCGTCGACGAGACAGGTGCGCCCTGTCACCTCGCGTGGGGTCCACGGCTGACCCTTGAGGAGGCCGAGGAACTCATCGTTCCCCCGGCGCCGGCCGCCAGCAGTTTCGAAGGAAGACCGGCGGCCGGGGAAGAGCTTCCCGTCGACGGCGGCACACGCTACGGTCCCCCGTCGTTGCAGGTGCGGTTCGCCGATGGCACCCGCGCCTTCGAGTGGCAGCCTCTGGGCCATCGCGTCCACGAGCCGGTCCCGGGACAGACCGAACTGGCCCTGGAGTTCAGGGACCGCCACTACCCCCTGCTGACGACCCTGCACTACCGCGTCCACGACGACAGCGACGTCATCGAACGCTGGACCGTCCTGCGCAACACCGGCGATGAATCCGTACACCTCCTGCGGGCCGACTCCGCCGCGTGGACGCTGCCGCCCCGGGACGACTACCGGCTCAGCCATGTCACGGGACAGTGGGCCAGTGAGACCCAACTGCACCGGCACCGGCCGGCGTTCGGGGAAACGGTGCTCACCAGCCGACGGGGCGTCACCAGCCACCACGCGAATCCGTGGGTGATGCTGGACGCGGGCGCGGCGACCGAGGACCACGGCCAGGTGTGGAGCGCGGCCCTGGCCTGGAGCGGAAGCTGGCGCGTCACGGTGCACCGTGGCCCCGACGGCCGGGCGGGCTTCACCGGCGGCGCCGGGCATGACGGTACGGCCCTGCCCCTCGCGCCGGGCGAGGACTTCACCACCCCGACGTACGCAGGGCTCTACGCCGACGGCGGTTTCGGCGCGACGAGCCGTGCCTGGCACGCGTACACCCTCGCCCACGTTCTGCCGCATCCCGGAGAGGTGCGGCCGGTGCTGTACAACTCGTGGGAGGCGACCGGTTTCGAGGTCGACGAGAGCGGCCAGAAGGCGCTGGCGGCGCGGGCGGCGGCGCTGGGCGTGGAGCTCTATGTCGTTGACGACGGCTGGTTCGGCGCGCGCCGCAGCGAGCGGGCGGGCCTCGGTGACTGGACCGTGTCCCCGGAGGGCTTCCCGGACGGGCTCGGACCGCTGGTCCGCGAGGTGCACCGGCTCGGTATGCGCTTCGGGCTGTGGGTGGAACCCGAGATGGTCAACCCGGACAGCGATCTGTACCGCCGGCATCCCGACTGGGTGCTCCACATCCCGCACCGCGCCCGCACCGAGCTGCGCCATCAGCTTGTCCTCAACTTCGCCCGCCGTGACGTCGCGGACTGGGCCTACGGCTGGCTGACGCGGCTGGTGGCCGAGCATGCCATCGACTTCCTCAAGTGGGACATGAACCGCGCGCTGAGCGAAGCCGGCTGGCCGGACCGGGCGGAGGGCGCCGACCGGCTGTGGACGGCGTACGTCCACCACCTCTACGAGGTCATCGACCGGCTGCGCGCCGACCATCCCGCCCTGCGGATCGAGTCGTGCAGCGGCGGTGGCGGCCGGGTCGACCTGGGCATCCTGTCCCGCACCGACCAGGCCTGGCCCTCGGACAACACCGACGCCGCGGACCGCGTCTCCATCCAGCACGGCTACAGCCAGATCTACCCGGCGCGGACCATGGCGGCCTGGGTGACCGACGTACCGAACCAGCACACCGGACGGTCCGTGCCGCTGCGCTTCCGTTTCCATGTCGCGATGGCCGGGGTGCTGGGCGTCGGGGGCGACCTCACCCGCTGGTCCGACGGCGAACTGGCGGAAGGCGGCGCCCTGGTGGACCAGTACAAGACGGTGCGTCATCTCGTACAGCACGGGACGCTGCACCGGCTCCGTACCCCCGCCGAGGACGGGCCGACCGCGGTGCAGTACACCGCCGCGGACCGGAGCGAGGCCCTGTTGCTGATCTGGCAGAGGACCCCACGCCACGGCGCCCCGCGACTGCCGGTCCGGCTCGCCGGCCTCGACCCCGCGGCCCGCTACCGCGACGCCAGCACCGGCGCCGTCCATCACGCGACGGTGCTGACCGCGTACGGACTCCTGCCGGATCTGCCACCCGGCGACTGGGCGAGCACGGCGGTGCACCTGGTCCGGCTATCGGCGCCCTCGTCACTGGTCAGCCGCGGCGCGGCAGACTGACGGCAGCACTGGCGGATTCCTTCGGCCTCGGCGGCCGCAACGCCTCGCTCGTGTTCACCCCTGCCCCGTCGGCCTCAGCCCGTACGGACGACGAGATCGCTCGGGTCGGTGTTGGCACCGCACAGCACCACGGCGATCCGCTCGCCGCCGCGCGGGCGGTAGCTCCGTAGCGGCGCGTCGTCCCGGGTGCCGGGCTCGACGGGCGCGGGAGCGTCCTCCTGCGGGGCGAGGGCGGCCAGCGCCGTCGCCGCGGCGTGCTCGACCGCTATGCGGCGGTCGTCCCACAAGGCCTGGCGGGCGTGCACGATCCGGGAGTCGGGCACCAGCACGGAGCTGACTCCGGGCTGCTGGGCGGCGTGCAGGGAGACGGCGGAGGTGCGCCGGGCGCCGAGCGAGTCGGCGGCGACCGAGTCCACCGGGACGTCGACGATCCGCCCGGCCCGCAGGGCGGCGTTGAGCGCACGGCAGTCCTCGGGCTCGACGGCGACAGTGTGCACCCCGTGGTGGCGGGCGGCCGTGGCCACGCCGGCGAACAGGCCGCCCCCGCCGACCGCGACGACCACCGTGTCCAGGTCCGGGATCCGCTGAAGGATCTCGTCCATGAGCGTGCCCGCACCGGCGGCGATCAGCGGGTGGTCGTAGGCGTGGCTGGCCAGCGCCCCGGTCTCGGTGGCGAAGTCCTGGCAGGCGGCCAGCGCCTCGGCGTACTCGGTACCGATGAGGCGTACGTCGGCTCCGTAGCCACGGAGCTTGGCGACCTTGACGCCCGGGGCGCGCTCCGGAAGGAAGACGGTGGCCGGCACACCGTGCTGCCGCGCGGCCCACGCGCAGGCGAGGCCGGCGTTGCCGCCGGAGGCGATGGTGACGCCTGCTTCAGGGAGGCTGCCGGCCTCGTGGTGGGCAGCGAGGAAGTTCATAGCGCCGCGCGCCTTGAAGGACCCGGTGTGCTGCATGTACTCCGTCACCAGCCAGACCTGGCAGGGGTCCGGCTGCCCGTCCGGCCCGTCGGTGGCGACACCGCCGGGCTCGACGGGCACCACGGTCACCGGCCGTACCCGTCCGGCGATGCGGGCGGCGGCTTCCTGGACGGCGTCGTAGGTGAGCGGCTCGAACACAGGGGTCTCCTCTGCCGCGCGCCCGGCGGGGGCAGCGGACTGCCGGGGTGGCCCGGCCGGGCGGGCGCAGCGTTTGCGGGTTTTGTGATACAGCGTACGTTACGCTGTATCACATGCCGCGGCAATCACACGCTCTTCAGGGAGCGACCCCCAGCCGTATCGCCGGGACCGCCTTGTCGATCATCGACGAGGACGGTCCCTCCGCACTGAGTTTCCGGGGGGTGGCCGAGCGTCTCGGGGTCTCGCACGCCACGATCTTCCGGCGTTGCAGCGACCTGGCGGGGCTTCTCGATCTGTGCGCCGACCACCTGGCCGCGCAGCTGCCCGATATCGCGCCGGACGCGGACTGGGCCCAGGCCACCGAGACACGCTTCGGCGCGCTGTACCGGCTGCTGACGGCCCATCCGGGGCTGGCCACGTTGCGCGGCACCCGTCCGTGGCTGGGCCGCGAGTTGCTGGCGCGGCTCACCGAGCCGCAGATCGCCGCCAATATCGCGGCGGGGATGAGCCCCCGGGACGCGGTCGCCACATACCGGCGGATGTATCTGCTCACGCTCGGCAGCGCGGGCTTCGTCGACCACCGTCACCCCGGCGCCGCCACGGCGGCGACCCGAACCGCCCTCGCCCCGCTGGACCCCGCAAGGTTTCCCGTACTGACCGAGCACCTGGACGCCGTCCTGGCGGGCATGTCCGACCATGAGGTCTACTACGGCGCGCTGCGCCAGCTGATCCGCGCGGCGGTCCCCACGAGCACGATCGCACGCGACAGCTGAGCGGCTTTCCGACGGCGCGGGCAGTACCGCCGAAAGGGGAAGCCGGCCAGATCCGGGGCACGCGGCCCGCCGTCAGATCTGGTTGCTGCCGCCGTCGACGAACAGTTCGATGCCGGTGACGTAGGTGCTCTGGTCGGAGGCGAGGAACAGGACGGCGTCGGCGATCTCCTCCGGCCGTCCCATGCGGCCCATGGGTGTCTGGCCGACCAGCGCTTTCCTGAGCTCGGCGGCCTGCTCCTCGTCGGCGGCGAGGCCGGTGATTCCTGGGGTGTCGGTGGCACCGGGGCTGAGGGCGTTGACCCGGATGGCCCGGCCCTTGAGCTCGTTGGCCCAGGTACGGGCGAAGGACCGCACCGCGGCCTTGGAGGCGCCGTAGACCCCGAATGCCTCACTGCCCACGCTCCCGGCGGTGGACGCGTTGAGGATGACGGAGGCCCCCTCGTTCAGCAGCGGCAGCGCCTTCTGGACGGTGAACAGGGTGCCTCTCACGTTGAGGCCGAAGGTGTCGTCGAAGTGCTTCTCGGTGACGTCTTCAAGTCGCGCGAGCTCGCCGCCGCCCGCATTGGCGAACAGGACATCGATGCCGTTCCCGCCGCTCCCCACCGTCCGGTAGAGCCGGTCGAGATCCGCCGGATCGGACGCGTCGCTCCGGACGCCGGTGGCGTTCGCGCCGATCGCCTCCACCGCGGCGTCGATACTGGCCTGACGCCGGCCGGTCACGAACACCCGCGCCCCTTCCTCGGCGAACCGCCGGGCCGCGGCCAGGCCGATCCCGGTGGTGCCACCGGTCACGACCGCGGTCTTCCCGTCGAGCTGTCCCATGGTTCTCCTCAGGCTGGCGGGCGGTTGCCTCGAACGATAAGGCGATATGTCCGCTTCGCTTCGGAGGCCGGGCGCGGCGCGTTGTCGAGCAGGCCAGGCTGCGGCGCATCAGGTCGGCGGCCTCGTTCACGCCGGTGACGGCTGCGTGTCACCCTCGACGGCGGTCCCGCCCCGCTGATGCCGGAGTGACCGGGCGGGACGGACGGCTGGTGGCCGGGGGAGCTTCCGTGCGGGTCCGTCCTCGGTGCCGCAGGAGGATGGCGGCCGCCGCCGGAATGCGCGGCCGGACGCCGGCGCGGAGCAGCCGCGGGCCGCGGACCTCGGCCAGCTGGAGCAGGTGGGCGTAGACGTCCAGCTGCGCCGCGACCATGGGCACGTACAGCGGCGGGAAGCCGGCCACGGCCCGCTTCGCCGCCGCGAGATCCGCCCAGCACTTGGCGGCGGTGCGCGCCAGCAGTGCCCGTACCTGGGCCGTGCCGCGTCCTTGCCGCAGATCGTCGGGCCGTACCTCCGTGGCCCGCAGGTCCGCGCGCGGCAGGCAGACCCGGCCGGCTCGCAGGTCCTCGGCCAGGTCGGTCAGGAAATCGATCCGCTGGACGGGTACGGCCAGCAGCCGGACGCTCTCCCGCAGCCGCTCCGGGGACTCCTCCGGGGCGGCGAGCACGGCGGCGATCAGCAGCAGGCCGGGCAGCGTGTACCCGTCCACGTACGCCGCGAAGTCCGACTCCTGCTCGAAACCGGCGAAGTACAGGTCGGTCGGCGCCGCCCGCAGGAAGTCCTCCACGCAGCCGGCCAGCCGCGGGTGGGTACGGGCGGTGTGCCACAGCGGCGCGAGGCCGCCCGAGGGAGCCCGGGGGGACTCCAACGCCCGCCGCACCCGCGTCTCGTACTCCGCGAAGCGGGCGGCCCGCAGCTCGGCCGGGGCCCGGTCGTCCCGGTCCAGCAGTTCGTCGCAGGTGTGCATGAACGACATGGCGGCCACCACGTGTACCGCCGTCGCCGGGGTCAGCAGCAGCCGCAGAGCGGCGTAGTGGGCGGGAACGTACCGGGCCAGTCCGCGCGCCTGCCGGGTGTACTCCGCGCGCAGCCGGGGGTCACCCACCCCGGCCTCCGTCAGTCCGCGCTGCCAGCCGTTCATTCGATCTCCCTTGCTCGGAGGGGGAGTTGGTCACCGGTCCGCGAACCGCGCACCGCAAGACCCCCATCAGCACCTGCTGTTACCATCGAGACACGGAGAGTATCCGAAGTGTCCGATCGTGGACGCGCCGGCCGGCAAAGGTGAGCTCGTGGTCATCCCTTCTGTTCCCGCTGCCCCCCGGGCGCGGTCCAGTGCTCCGTCACCGCGCCCGGGCGACGGGCCGCCGCGGATCCCCGAGGGGCGGCTGCCCGGCCATGTCGCCGTGGTGCTCGACGGCAACGGCCGCTGGGCGACCGGGCGCGGGCTACCGCGCACCGACGGGCACCGGGCGGGGGTGGCGGCCGTGCTGGACACGGTCGACGGCGCCTTGCAGCTCGGACTGCGGCATCTCTCGCTCTTCGCCTTCTCCACCGAGAACTGGCGCCGGGAGCGGACGGAGGTCGGCGAGGTGATGCGGCTGATCAACGCGTTCGTGACGGACCACGGCGACTGGCTGGATCAGCAAGGTGTGCGCGTCACCTGGTCGGGCGAGCGCGGACGCCTGGGCGCGGACATGCTCCGCGGCTTCGACGCGTTCCAGGCACGGACCGCGGGCAACTCCCGGCTGGACCTGACCGTATGGATCAACTACGGGGCCCGCGACGAACTGTGGCGGGCGGCCCGGCATCTGGCGCTGGACAGCGCGGCGGGCCGCGTCGATCCCGCGCTGATCGACGCGGAGACCTTCAGCCGCTATCTGTACCGGCCGGATCTGCCCGATGTCGACCTCTTCATCCGGACGTCCGGCGAGCAGCGGCTCAGCAACTTCCTTCTCTGGCAGAGCGCTTACGCCGAACTGCTGTTCACCGAGACCCTCTGGCCCGATTTCGGCCGACACGATCTGTGGGCGGCGGCGGTCGCGTACAGCAGACGCGACCGGCGCTTCGGCGGCCACTGACCGGGGCGCCTCCGCTCCGGCGGCGGGCCTGACGTGCGGTCAGCCGCCTTACTCGGGCCGGGCGGAAGTCGAGTGCACGTTCTCGATCTGTCGCTGGATCGCCTCGATCGCGCCGCGCCTGCGGCCCGGCACCCGGCGGCGCAGCGCGGTCAGCGCCGGAGCCAGGGAGCGGGCCAGGGCCGGGTCATGGAGCTGCTCCCACTGGTGGTGGGCGCGGTCGACCGCGGCCTCGACGTCCTCGTGATCCGGGGCCTGCTGCGAGGCGAGGCGGGCCTCGGCTGCCGCCATCCATAATGCACAGCTGCGGCCCGCGTCCTGGGCGAGGCGGGCGAGATCGGCCCGTACTTCCAGCCAGTGGATCGCCTCCATCGAGCCCGGGCCGTGGGCGCGCAGCGCCGTGCTCTCCCACAGGGCCGCGATCGACGCCGCCTCCGTGTGACGCCCGGCCCGGGCGGCGGCCAGGATCGCCGGATGCGGATCGGCTCCTGGCCCTTCGGCCTCCGCCCCGGCGGGCGGGCCGGGCGGTGGGACCGGCGGCCGGTCATGGCGTACCGGCTCGGCACCGTTGTCCAACGGCAGGTGGTGTACGGGCGGAGCGTCGAAGGCCAGCAGCAGCGCGTCCTGGACCCCGGCGCGTGCGGCGGCCTGCTCGTGGAGCTGGGTGAGCGGCGGCCGCGCCCCGCTGCGCCAGATCGCCGCGCACGCCGCCAAGTACGCGGGGGCGGCGACCGTCCGGCGCGGCGGAGGCGGGGCGACGCGCCCGTACAGGCGGGTGCCGTAGCCGAGGCCGATCCCCTCGGCGCCCAGTCGCTGCCAGGCTTCCGCGTCGGCCACCAGATCCACGACCACCGTGGTGGTGCCCGGCCGGCGCAGTTTGAGCTCGGCGGCCAGCCAGTGCCAGGGCAGACCGGTGTAACGCAGCGTCGCCGGGGCCGTGCGGGCCAGCGCGAGGTGGACCAGGCGCTGCTTGTGGTCCAGGTGCAGTTGCCCCGTGATGTAGAGGGACAGCGGGCCGGCCGTGGCGGCCGCGGCGCGGATACGGGTGAGGACGGTCTGCGGGTCGAGCGGGTCGGCGAGTTCGATCACGGTCGCCGCGGCCGTGCCGGTGAGGGTGCTCGGGGGGACGGCCGCGAGCGCGGGCAGTACGGATGCCGCGTCGATGAGACAGCCCTTGCCCGCCGGCGCGGCCGCGAGCAGCAGCGCGGTACCCGCTCGCGTGTCCTCCCTGGTGATCACCACGTCAGCAGCGTATCCCGCTGACCAGGTCCACCGGCCGGGGAGAACCTCCGCACATGCGGCCGGACATCCCGCCGCGGCGGTGCGCGGGGGAAACGGTCCTGGCCCCGTGACGGGCCGGGGGTTCCGGCGGGCCGGCGAACACCACCCGAAACAGTGAGCCGGGGGCCGCCCGCACGCCCCGGGCCGCCCGATCAGAGGCCGTCCGACAGGCTCTCAGCCGACCGGGCGCCCCGCGGCGCCGTCGTACGCCGCGATCCGCACTCCGGCCCGCCCGAGGCGCCCTTCTCCGAGGAATGGCAGGGCAGGATGCGCACGTTGCTCGCCGAGGCCGCCGCGCAGGGGCTCCCGCGGAGAGGCTCACCAGCGGGCGGGCGGCTCCAACTGGACCATGAACCTCGGCCACCCCGCCGCCCGGGCGTTTCTCGCGGTGGTGATCCTCATCGCCCTGCTGTCCGCCACCGGGACCGTCTTCTGATCTCCTACCGCCGGTTCAGGTACGCCAGGCCGGGGTGCGCGCTCGTGTAGTCGTCGACGAGACGGCGGGCGACGGTCACGGAATCGACAAGAGGGTGCAGGGCGAACGCCTTGGCCGCAGTGGTGCGCGAGCCGCTCGCGGCGGCGGCCAGGACCTCGCGCTCGACGGCCTTGACCGCGCACACCAGGCCGGTGGCATGGTCCGGCAGGGGGGCGACGGACAGGGGGTGGGCGCCGTTCGCGTCCACGAGGCAGGGGACCTCGATCACCGCCTCCTCGTCCAGCACACGCAAGGTGGTGCGGTTGCGGACGTTGAGGATGAGCGTCGCGCGTTCGTCGCGGGCGATGGCGCGCATCAGGGCGAGGGCCACCTTCTCGTAGCCGCCGGACTCCAGGTCGGATTCGTCCCGCTCGCCGACGCCCGCCGCCTCGCGGTTCGCCGCCATGTACGTGGCCTCGCGCTCGGCGCGGGTACGGTCCCAGGCCGCGAGGGCCGGGGCGCCGGTCCGCTCCATCTCCTCGTAGAACCGCGCCTGCTGGTCGCGGAGGAACGCGCCGCGCGTCTGCTCGGCGTCCCGATAGGCGCGTACCGCTTCCCGGTTGAAGTAGTAGTAGTGCAGGTACTCGTTGGGGATCGCGCCGAGGGACTGGAGCCACTCGGGACCGAAGAGCCTGCCCTCCTCGAAGGAGCCGAGGGCCTCGGTGTCGGCGAGCAGGCGCGGGAGTTCGTCGCGTCCCGCGACGCGCAGGCCGCGCAGCCAGCCGAGGTGGTTGAGGCCGACGTAGTCGATCCACGCCTCGTCCGGGTCGGCGCCGAGGACGCGGGCGACGCGCCTGCCCAGGCCCACGGGCGAGTCGCAGATCCCGATGACACGGTCGCCGAGGTGGCGGGACATGGCCTCGGTGACCAGGCCCGCCGGATTGGTGAAGTTGATGACCCAGGCGTCGGGGGCGAGCCGGGCGACGCGTCGCGCGATGTCGACGGCGACGGGGACCGTGCGCAGTCCGTACGCGATGCCGCCGGCGCCGACCGTCTCCTGGCCCAGGACCCCCTGGTCCAGCGCGATGCGCTCGTCGGCCGCGCGGCCCGCCAGGCCGCCGACGCGGATCGCGGAGAAGACGAAGTCGGCGCCGCGCAGCGCCTCGTCGAGATCGGTGGTGTGCGTCACGGCCGGCGCGTCGGCAATGCCCACGGACTGCTCGGCCAGTACGCGCGCGACGGCCGTAAGCCTGGCGGGGTCCAGATCGTGGAGGGTGACATGGGTGACGCGGCCCTCGGCGTGATCGGCGAGCAGCGCTCCGTACACCAGCGGCACCCGGAATCCGCCGCCGCCGAGAATTGTCAGCTTCACGCCTGAACCACCTTTACGCCTGTCTCCTCCGGTGCGGCACGGGTCGCGGTGCCCGGAGGGGCGTTGGTCACCATCGCCGTTCGCGGCACACGCGGACGCCGCCGGCGCCCAGCCGGCACGTCGCGAACACTACTCGTCAACCGCGATCATTCCGCGCGGAGGAGCAGCTCGTGGCCGGTCGCCCTCGCCGGCGGAATCGGCTCCCGACGGCACCTCCAGGAGGGCTCGACAGTAAGCGCTTTCCGATAGAAGTTAGAGGCCACGCGGGCCATACGTCAACGTACCTGCGGAGATCGATGGAAGCGCTTCATGTCGGTCAGCCGTGACGCCACATCACTTCTGCGCGAAGCATTGACGAAACATGAACGCGGTCCTAGCTTCATCGCGTCGTACTTCGTACGTCATATATGAGACGCGATACGCGAGATGTGAGTGCGCCCATGGCCTTCGCCCCGAGTCCGATCCCCTCCCGCACCCAATACGTACTGGAGGCGATCAAACACGGCATCCTCACCGGCGGTCTCAGCCCGGGACAGGCCCTGGTCGAGACCGAACTGGCCGCGCAGTTCGGGGTGTCGAAGACTCCGGTACGCGAAGCGCTCAAGACCCTGGCCGGCACCGGCCTCGTCGTCATGAGCCAGTACAAGGGCGCCACCGTGCGCACGGTCGACGCCGCCATGGCCCACGAGGTCTATGACGTACGGCTGCTGCTGGAACCGGAGGCACTGCGGCGCTCCCTCGCCCGCCACGCCTCGCTGGACGCCGCACGGGAAGCCCTGGTCAGAGCCGACGAAGCGGCGGACCAGGCCGAGCGCTCGCTCGCCAACCGTGACTTCCACCGGGCGCTGTATCTCCCCTGCGGCAACCCGCTGCTGGCCCGGATGCTCGACGAGGTGCGCGATCAGGCCGCCCTCGTCTCGACCGTCGCCTGGTCCGCCGTCCCGTCGTGGAAGCGGGAGGCCGGGGAACACCGGGAGATCCTGCGGCTCGCCCTCGCCGGTGACGCCGACGGCGCCTCCCAGGCCCTGCACGATCACATCGCCGACTTCGTGCGGCGGGCGTTCCCCGAGGGAGACCCCATATGAACAGCCCCGATTTCACCTCGCTGCGGGACGCGCTCGCCGATGTCGTGGCAATCCCCGTGACCCCGTTCACCGCCGACGACACCCTCGACACCGTCGCTCACCGCGCCCTGCTGCGCCGGCTGCTCGACGGCGGCGTCCGCACGCTCACGCCGAACGGCAACACCGGGGAGTACTACGCGCTGACCCCCGAGGAGCGCCGCACGGTCACGGAGCTGACCGTCGAGGAGGCGGCCGGCCGGGCCGCGATCCTCGTCGGGATCGGCCTGGACGTGCCGACCGCCGTGGCCGCGGCCGAGCACGCCGGCGCGGCCGGCGCCGGGATGGTGATGGTGCATCAGCCCGTCCATCCCTATGTGTCGCAGGACGGCTGGATCGACTACCACCGCTCCATCGCCGACGCGGTCCCGGAGCTCGGCGTGGTCCCGTACATCCGCAACGCGCAGCTCAGCGGCGAGAGCCTGGCACGGCTCGGAGAGCTCTGCCCCAATGTCATCGGGGCGAAGTACGCCGTGCCGGACGCCGCGCGCTTCGCGGCCTTCGCACGGGACGCGGGTCTGGAGCGCTTCGTCTGGGTCGCGGGACTCGCCGAGCTGTACGCGCCCTCGTACTTCGCCGGCGGAGCCACCGGGTTCACCTCGGGGCTCGTCAATGTCGCACCGGCCGTCTCACTGGGGATGCTGGACGCGCTGCGCGCCGGGGACTACGCGGCCGCCATGAAGCTCTGGGAGCAGATCAGGCCCTTCGAGGAACTGCGCGCCGTCCGGCAGTCCGCCGACAACGTGACGATGGTCAAGGAGGCGCTCGCCGCCCTCGGGCTGTGCCTGCGCGACATCCGCCCGCCGAGCAGCGCACTGCCCGAGGAACAGCGCGCGGCCGTCGCCGCACTCGTGGCGGAGTGGGCGATATGACCGTACGGCCCGAGGACCTGCGCAGCCACCAGTGGTACGGGACCGACGGGCTGCGCTCCTTCAGCCACCGCGCCCGTACCCGCCAGCTCGGCTATCTCCCCGAGGAGCACCTCGGCAAGCCGGTCATCGCGATCCTCAACACGTGGTCGGACATCAATCCCTGCCATGTCCATCTGCGGGAACGTGCGCAGGCGGTGAAGCGGGGGGTGTGGCAGGCCGGTGGTTTCCCGCTGGAGTTCCCCGTCTCCACCCTCTCGGAGACGTTCCAGAAGCCGACCCCGATGCTCTACCGCAACATGCTGGCGATGGAGACGGAGGAGCTGCTGCGCTCCTATCCGGTCGACGGCGCGGTGCTGATGGGCGGCTGCGACAAGACGACGCCGGCGCTGTTGATGGGCGCGGCGAGCGTGGACCTGCCGGCCCTCTTCGTGCCGGCCGGGCCCATGCTGCCGGGGCACTGGCGGAGCGAGGTCCTCGGCTCGGGGACGGACATGTGGAAGTACTGGGACGACAAGCGGGCCGGGCTGATCGGCGACGCCGAGCTGGCCGAGCTGGAGAACGGCCTGGCCAGGTCGCCCGGTCACTGCATGACCATGGGCACCGCCTCCACGCTCACCGCCGCCGCGGAGGCGCTGGGGGTCACCATGCCGGGAGCCTCGTCGATCCCGGCCGTCGACGCCGGGCACGACCGGATGGCCGCCGCTTCGGGCAGACGCGCCGTCGCCCTGGTGGAACAGGACCTGAGGCTGTCGAAGCTCCTGACGCGGGAGGCGTACGAGGACGCGGTCGCCACGGTTCTCGCGCTGGGCGGCTCCACGAACGCGGTGATCCATCTGATCGCGATGGCGGGACGCTCGGGCGTACGGCTCACCCTCGACGACTTCGACCGGATCGCCCGCACCGTGCCGGTCCTGGCGAACCTCCGTCCCGGCGGGCAGTACCTCATGGAGGACTTCCATTTCGCTGGCGGACTGCCGGGATTCCTGTCGCGGTTGACGGACGTGCTGCATCTGGACCGGCCGACCGTCGCGCACGCCACCCTGCGGGAACAGCTCGACGGCGCGCTCGTCCACGATCCGGAGGTGATCCGGCCGCGCGGGAATCCCCTCGCGCCGGAGGGCGGGGTGGCGGTGCTGCGCGGCAATCTCTGTCCCGACGGCGCGGTCATCAAGCATGTCGCCGCCGAACCGCGCCTCCTCAAGCACACCGGTCCCGCCATGGTCTTCGACGACTACCGGACGATGCAGCGGACCATCAACGACCCGGAGCTCGGGATCACCCCCGAGCATGTGCTGGTGCTGCGCAACGCGGGCCCCAAGGGCGGCCCCGGGATGCCCGAGTACGGGATGCTGCCGATCCCGGACTACCTGCTCAAGCAGGGGGTGCGGGACATGGTCCGGATCTCCGACGCCCGGATGAGCGGCACGAGTTACGGCGCGTGTGTCCTGCACATCGCGCCCGAGTCGTACATCGGCGGGCCGCTCGCGCTCGTACGCACCGGCGACACGATCACCCTGGACGTCGAGGCACGCAGCCTTCATCTGCACGTGCCGGACGAGGAACTGGAGCGGCGGCGGGCCGCGTGGACGCCGCCGCCCGAGCGGTACGAGCGCGGTTACGGCGCCCTCTACAACGAGCAGATCACCCAGGCCGACACCGGCTGCGACTTCGCCTTCCTGGCCAGGCAGGGCACGGTGCCCGACCCGTACGTGGGTTGAGATTCGCGTCTCCCCTCCTGTCCCCTCCCCCCGAACTCCGACTGTGCAGCGCTTCACCCAAGGAACGGAGAAGCAGTCATGGCCTCAGCTGTGGCGCAGGACTCATCAGGGGCTCCGCCCCGGGCACCCAGGGCGCCCAAGCGCCGTACGGGAGCGACGCCGCGGCGCCTCCCCTATCTGCTGATCGCCCCCGCCGGACTGCTGATGCTGGGCTTCATCGCCTATCCGATGCTCAGCGTCTTCTACTACAGCCTGCGGAACTACAACGCCACCAAGCCCTGGCGCAACGGCTTCGCGGGCCTCGACAACTTCAAACGGATCTTCACCGATGACCCGCTGTTCTGGGACAGCCTCGTCTTCAGCGGCAAGTGGGTCGTCACCGAGGTCTCGCTCCAGCTCGCCTTCGGTTTGGTGCTCGCGCTCCTCGTCAACCAGACCTTCGTGGGCCGTGCCGTCGCCCGCGCCCTGGTCTTCTCGCCCTGGGCCGTCTCCGGCGTACTGACCACCACCATCTGGCTGCTGCTCTACAACCCGTCGACGGGCATCGGCCGCTATCTCGCCGACGCGGGCGTCGGCACGTACGGCTCGTCGGTGCTCTCCGACACCGGCACCGTCTTCTGGGCTGCCGTACTGGCCGAACTCTGGCGCGGTGTGCCGTTCTTCGCGATCCTCATCCTCGCCGATCTCCAGTCCATTCCCGGGGACCTGTACGAGGCGGCCTCGGTCGACGGGGCGAGCAGGTTCCGGCAGTTCGTCCACATCACACTGCCCCACCTCAAGGACGCGATCATCCTCTCCACACTGCTCCGGGCCGTGTGGGAGTTCAACAACGTCGACCTGCTGCTCACCCTCACCGAGGGCGGACCGGCCGGCGTCACCACCACACTGCCGCTCTATGTCGCGGTCACCGGGTTCGAGGCGCACGACTTCGGCTACGCCACCGCGCTGACCACCGTCGCCTTCGCGATCCTCCTCTTCTTCTCGATTCTCTATCTGCGCCTGAGCAAGTTCGGAGGCGACGACAAGTGACCGCGGCACTCACCGAACAGGGCACGTACACCGAGCCCGTGACCGGTCCCCCGCAGCTCCCGCCCGTACGGCGGAGGAAACGCGAGCGCGCCTTCGACGAGGTGCCACGCTGGCAGATCTATCTGCCCCTCGGCCTCTATCTGCTCTTCACCCTCGTCCCCTTCTACTGGATGCTGCTGTTCGCCGTGCGGCCGGCGGGCTCCGACTCGCTGGTGCCCTGGCCGGTCACCCTCGAGCACTTCGCGAAGGTCTGGAACGACCGGAGTTTCTCCGTCTTCTTCCAGAACAGCGCGCTGGTCGGTCTCTGCACCCTGATCTGTACGACGGGGGTCGCGCTCGCCGGCGGTTACGCCCTGGCGCGCTTCAACTTCCGGATCAAGCAGGGGTTCATGCTGGCGCTGCTGTGCTCGCAGTTCATCCCGGGCGCGCTGATGCTGGTGCCGCTCTTCCAGATCTTCAAGAACCTCCAGATGATCAACTCCCTGGCGAGCGTGGTCATCGCCGAGACGGTCTTCCAGTTGCCGCTGTCGATCATCCTGATCAGCGGTTTCATCAAGAATGTGCCGTACTCCCTGGAGGAGGCGGCCTGGGTGGACGGCTGCTCGCGGCTACAGGCCTTCCGCATCATCGTGCTGCCCATGCTGCGGCCCGGCCTGATCGCCGTCGGCTCCTTCGCCTTCGTCGCCAGCTGGAACCATTTCCTCTTCGCCCTGATGTTCCTCATGGACCAGGACAAGCAGACGATCCCGGTCGGGCTGAGCACCCTCATCGGGGCGGACAGTGTCGACTTCGGCGCACTGGCCGCGGGCGGTGTGATCTCCGCGGTGCCCGTCGTCATCGTCTTCGCCTATATCCAGAAAGGGCTGATCACCGGCTTCAGCGCGGGGGCGGTGAAGGGATGAGCCTGCGCGTCGTACTCGCCGGTGCGCGTGGTCATGGCCGCTCGCATCTGCGCAACATCCACCGTCTCGAACAGGCCGGGCTGGTACGGCTCGTGGGCATCTGCGAGCTGGAGCCGCTGACCGCCGAGGAGCTGACCGGCTTCGGCAGCCCCGAGCAGTCCGCCGACTTCGCCGGGCTGCTGGAGCGCACGGGCGCGCAGATCGCGGTCATCTGCACGCCCATCCACACCCACACCGCTCTGGCGCTGACCGCCGCCGCCCATGGCGTGCACACCCTGCTGGAGAAACCGACCACGGCGTCGTACGCGGAGTACGAGCGGCTGCTCTCGGGGCTGGACGAGTTCGGCACGGCCTGTCAGGTCGGCTTCCAGTCGCTCGGCTCCCATGCCGTCGACGCGATAAGAGAGCTGATCGCGGAGGGTGCTATCGGCCCGCTGCGCGGGATCGGCGCCGCCGGGGCCTGGGTGCGCGACGACGCGTACTACAAGCGTGTGCCCTGGGCCGGGCGCCGCACCCTGAACGGGCGGGACGTCGTGGACGGGGTGCTCACCAATCCGCTCGCGCACGCGGTGGCCACCGCGCTGCGCATCGACGGCAGCGATCTGGCCGAGGACCTCGCCGGGGTGGAGCTGGAGCAGTTCAGGGCCAACGACATCGAGGCCGACGACACCAGTTGTCTGCGTCTGGAGACGGCCAGGGGCACCCGGATCACGGTCGCGGTCACCCTGTGCGCGGAGCGGGCCGGGGAGCCGTACGTCATGATCCACGGGGCCAGCGGCCGGATCACCTTCTGGTACAAGGAGGACCGGGTGCTGGTGCAGCGCGCGAACCGGGGTCCGGTCCAGAGCGTCCACCCGCGTACCGATCTGCTGGAGAACCTGGTCGCGCACCGGCGCGAGGGCGCCCGCCTGCTCGTACCGCCCGCGCGCACGGGTGCCTTCATGCGAATCGTCGAGGCCGTCAGGACCGGGCCCCTGCCCGAGCCGCTGCCGGCCGACGCCTGGTACAGCGCGCAGGGCGAGCGCTCGCCGCGCCGGATCGTCAGGGGCATCGACGCCCTGGTCGCGGCAAGCGCCGAGAGTCTCTCCACCTTCTCCGAACTGGGCGCGGGCTGGGCCGTACCCCCGGCCGCGGCGCTCGCGCCATGAGCGGGCCGCCGGATTCCCCCGGTATCAGGGTGCTGTGCCGCGGCGGCCGCCCCGTGGCCGACTACGTGTACCGGCCGCGACTGCCGGCGACGCTCTCGCCGCGACCGTATCTGCATCCCGTGCGCACTCTCGGCGGTGTCACCGTGACCGAGCTTCGGCCCGCCGACCATCCGCATCACCTCGGGGTGTCCATGGCCGTGCCGGACGTCTCGGGCGGCAACTTCTGGGGCGGACGTACCTATGTGCACGACCGGGGCTCCGTCGAGCTCGACAACCACGGCACGCAGGAGCACACGGGCTGGCTGCCGTGCGACCACGACGGCTGCGTGCAGGAACTCTCCTGGACGCGGGAAGGACGCCAACTGCTCAACGAGCGGCGCACGATCCGCGCCCTCGCACTGTCCGGGGACGCGTGGGCCCTCGACTTCACGTCGGCGCTGAGCAATGTATCGGGCGAGGACCTGTCCTTCGGCAGCCCGGCCACCAACGGCCGTCCTGGCGCGGGGTACGGCGGATTCTTCTGGCGTGCGCCCAGGGCGGGCCCGGCGGACGCGGCGCCGGACGCCTTCACCGAGGACGCGACGGGCGAGGACGCGGTGCACGGGCGCACCGCGGACTGGCTGGCGCTCACCGGACCGGACTGGACCCTGATCTTCGCGGGGGCGGACGAGGACACCCGCGACGATCCCTGGTTCGTACGCACCGCCGGATATCCCGGAGTCGGATCGTCGCCCGCCTGGCGGCGCCGGCTGCCACTGCCCGCCGGCGCGCGTCTCGCCCGGCGCGTGGTCACCGTCGTCGCGGACGGCAGGCTCGACCGCCCGGCGGCGGCCGCGCTCGCCCGCGAGGCCGCGGCCGCGTCCCGTATCACCGCCTGACCATCCCTCCTGACGTAACCCCCAGCAATGAACCACCCCGAGAGAGAAGAGCCGGCCATGAGGATCTCGAAGGCATACAGAGGGCGGACGGCCGCAGCCGTCTCCCTGACCGCGGCGCTCGCCCTGACGGCGACGGCGTGCGGTGACGACGGAAGCGGCGGGAGCGGCAGCGAGGGCTCCGGCAAGGGACAGATCACCCTCTGGGACAACAACACGGGTGAGCGCCGGGACATCTGGGCGCAGATCATCAAGGACTTCGAGAAGACGTACCCGGACATCGACGTCAAGTACGTCGGTGTTCCGATCGACCAGGTCCAGGCGAAGTACGACACGGCGATCGACGGCGGGGGGCTGCCGGACGTCGGCGGCGTCGGCACCGCCTATCTCTCCAACCTCGTGGTCCGGAACGTCCTGGAGCCGGTCGGCGACCGTGTGGAGGAGAGCAGCCTCAAGGGCAAGCTCGTCCCCACCCTGGTGGCGAGCGTCAAGGCGGCGGGCGGCCGCGGGGACGAGATGTACTCGGTGCCGACCTCCACCAACAACGGCACGCTGTGGTATCGCACGGACCTGTTCTCCCGGGCCGGTCTGGAGGCGCCCACCACCTGGGCGACGTTCTACGCGGCCGCCGAGAAGCTCACCGCGGCGGGGAAGAACGAGTTCGGCTACACCATTCGCGGCGGCTCGGGCTCCATCGCCCCGGCGATGGACGCGATGTACGGGCAGTCCGGCATCACGTCCTTCTGGAACGGTGACAAGACCACGGTCAACGACCCGAAGAACGTGGCGGCCCTGGAGAAGTACGCCGCCCTGTACAAGAAGGTGACGCCGTCCGCCGACGTCAACAACGACTTCATCAAGATGGTCGCCCAGTGGGACAACGGCTCGATCGGCATGCTGACCCACAATCTCGCCTCGTACCAGGACCATGTGAAGGCGCTGGGACCGGAGAAGTTCAAGGGTCTTCCCTTCCCGACACAGGAGGACGGCTCGCGCGTCCAGGTCTCCAACCCGGTCGACGGTCTCGGTCTGTTCAAGAACAGCAAGAACAAGGCGGCCGCCTGGAAGCTCATCGAGTTCGCCGCCTCGCACAAGTCGAACAGCGCGTGGAACGCGTCCGCGGGCTCCATACCCGCCAACACCGACGCCGCCGCCGACACCTGGATCCAGCAGGCCGAGCCGACCGGCGCCGCGATGAAGGCGCTCAGCGACGGCTCGACGAAGATCGTCAATCTGCCGTACTACCTGCCCGACTGGAACACCATCAGCAAGAGCGGCAACGAGCCGAACTTCCAGAAGGTGCTCCTCGGCGACATGACGGCGAAGGAGTTCGCGGACAAGGTCGCCAAGGAGCTCAACGCGGCCCAGGCGGAGTGGAAGGAGCAGAACAAGAGCTGACCCACCGGTCGCCCGACCGGGCCGGCGGCGGACTTCCTTCCTGGTCGCGCCCCGCCGCCGGCCCTCTGACGGGCGCCGATTACCCATGTGGCCCTCGCTTCGACAGGATGGGCGCCATGACCGAGATCCACACTCCCCGCCTCACCCTTCGTCGCTGGCACGACGACGACCTCGCCCCCATGGCGGAGATCAACGCCGACCCCCGGGTCATGCACTGGATCGGCGACGGCTCGGTCCTCGACCTGCACCGCACCGAGGAGGCCCTTGAGGGGTGGGAGGAGGAGTGGGACGAGGAAGGCTTCGGCCTCTTCGCCGTCGAACTTCTGGCCTCGGGCGAGCTGGCGGGCTTCACGGGCCTGTCGGTGCCCGAGTACCTGCCGGAGACACTGCCCGCCGTGGAGATCAGCTGGCGGCTCGGCCAGTCCTTCTGGGGCCAGGGTTACGCGTCGGAAGCCGCTCACGCCGCATTGGAGTTCGCCCTCCAGGACCGTGGTCTCGACCGCGTCGTCAGCATCATCCGGCCCGGCGACGAGGCCTCCGAGAACATCGCGCACAAGCTCGGCATGGTCCCCGGACACGCCACGACGCATCCGGTCCACGGCTACCCGCTCCAGGTGTACACGATCGACCTCACCGAGTTCGACGCATAGCCCACGCCGCTGCCCCCACACTCGCCGGACCTGGTCAGAAGAGGCGGCCCGGCGGGACCTGGCCGATGATGGAAGCCCCGGAACGCGATGTGTGAGGGCGGGGTCATGGCCGTGTGGCACGTGCGGGACTTCATCCCGGACGATCTCGAAGCGGTGGTGCGGCTCGACGGTGAGAGCGCCACCACCGACGAGCCTGCCGTCTTCCGGCTCTCGGAGGTCGTCGCCGCGCTGCAGGCGCAGCATCCCAGCGTCGTCGCGGTGGCCGACGGTCATCTGGTGGGCGCGGCGGTGGGCCGGGTGGACGGCGACCGTGCCTGGGTACTGCGGATAGCCCTGCACCCGGCCTGGCGGAACCTGGGCCTGGGCACCACACTGCTCTCCGCCCTGGAGCACCGCCTGCGAGGCGCCGGGGCCAAGGCCGTGGCGGCGGTGCTGCCGGAGGAGGAGACGGGCGCCTCCGCGCTCGGCAACTCGGGGTTCCGCCCGCACCGGGGACTCACGTACTACGAGAAGGCACAGTCCGTGACCGCCCAGGACTCCGCGGTGCTGTCCTCGCTGGGTGCGATGGTGCCGGCGGCCGGGCTCTGGGAGAAGCTGACCGGGATGGCCGACGAGAAGCAGCTCATCGAACGGCGCCTGGTGCTGCCGCTGGCCAATCCCGAGCTCGCGGACCAGCACGGTGTCGAGCCGCCCCAGGCCGTGGTGCTCTTCGGTCCGCCGGGGACCGGTAAGAGCACCTTCGCCAAGGCGGTGGCCAGCCGGCTCGGCTGGCCGTTCGTGGAGCTCTTCCCGTCCCGGCTCACCCTGGAGGACGGGCTGGCGAACGGACTCAGCCGCCGCTTCGAGGAGATCGCCCAGCTCGACCACGCACTGGTCTTCATCGATGAGGTCGAAGAGGTCGCCGGCACCCGCAATCTGGCCGATCCCGCCTCTGTCAGCGTGGTCAACGAGCTCCTCAAATCCATCGTGCGGTTCCGCGACCGCGACGGCAGGCTCCTCATCTGTGCCACCAACACCGTCGCCGCCCTCGACCCGGCGTTCCTGCGCCACGGCCGCTTCGACTATGTCCTGCCCGTCGGGCCGCCCGACCACGAGGCCCGTAAGGCCCTGTGGGCCAGCTACATCGCCAAGGCCCAGGCCGAGGCCGACACCGGGGTCCTCGCCGACGTCAGCGACGGATTCACCCCCGCCGACATCAAGCAGGCCGCCCGCACGGTCGCCCAGGCCATCTTCGAGCGCAGCCTCGACAGCGGGAAGCGGGCCCACCCCACCACCGAGGACTACCTCAGAACCATCCGGCGTACCCGCCCCACGGTCAGCGACGACATGGCGCTGGAATTCGCCGACCACACCATCCGCTACGGCCGCACCTGAGGCCCGGGAAGAATGCGACCGACCTTTTTCTGGGACGGGGCGGGCACACCGCGTCGGGCCCGGCAGGCCGAGGTCTGCCGGGCCCGACGGGGATCGTACGGTCAGTGCTTGAAGGCGTCCTTGGCCTTCTCCTTCGCCTGACGCACATCGCCCTTGCTCTGTTCGGCGCGGCCCTCGGCCGTCATCCGCTCATTGCCCACGGCGCGGCCGGCGGTCTCTTCGACCTTGCCCTTGGCCTGCTCGACCTTCGCCTTGGCCTTTTCGTTCTTCTGGTCAGTCATATGGATCACGTCCTGACAGCTGGAAAATCAGTGGGCGATTATGCGTCTCACCCGGAACGCGACGGCCAAACATTCACCGTCGGCGGTCTCACTCCTATTGAAGTTTCGCACCCGTTCGGCGGATGAGCGAGCCCGTATGCCCCGGGAACAGGACAAGAAACACATAAAAGTGCCCGCATAGCCGGACAACCTGCGGGCAGACGACGGTTCGGAGGTTGATAACTATGGTTCCCCTGCTTCTCGTTCTTCTGCTCGCCCTGATCCTTTTCGGTGCGGGCTTCGCACTCAAGGCGCTGTGGTGGATCGCGATCATCATTCTGGTCGTGTGGCTGCTGGGCTTCGTCGTCCGCCCTGCGGCAAGTGGTGGCAAGCGTGGCCGCTGGTACCGCTGGTAAGCGCCGCGCTCGACCGGTATTGAGGCGGGTGGGACCGGAGCCAGTCCGGTCCCACCCGCCTTTTCACGGCGTATTCCCCGTCGTGCTGCCGGGAATTACTTCAGCCGGTACGCCTTCACGATGGTCGTGTCGTACGTATTACCGTCCTTGTCCGTGAGCTTCGCCTTGAACGAGACCGACGTGGCCTTCTTCGGGTGGCTCAGGGACAGGCTCTTCCTGCCGTCCTTGGCGGTGGCGACCGGAACCTTGGTCCAGGTGACACCGCCGTCGTAGGAGACCCGGACGGAGAGCGACGCGAACCCCTTGCCCGCGGCCGGGCCCTGGAGGGACAGCGGAACCCTGAATTTCTTGCCGGCCGCCGCGGTGCTGGTCAGGTCGAGCTTCGGGGCGAAGCGGACGGTGGACAGCGGGAGCGTCCCGACCGTGTCGTCGGCGGGCTTCTTCGAGGTGAACGCCCAGGCCGCGGCGATCCGGGTGCTGACGCCCGCCACCGTGGTGGAGCGGGACGCGTCCGTGCTGATCCGGAAGGCGGCCGAGGTGGCCGGCAGCCCGGTGACGAACTGGCAGAGCCCGCTCTCCTCGTCGAGGACCTTCGTGCCGCCGACGGAGATCACCGTCCGCTGCCCGGTCACGTCGGAGCTGCCGAAGTGTCCGGCCCCGTCGGTGAACTCGGGGATACAGACCTCCAGCTCGTTGCCGTACCGCCGGGCGGTGTAGTTCTTGTCCACCTTCGGAGAGAAGACCCCGACGTTGTACGTCTTCTCGTAGGTCTTCTTCGCCGCGTACACCGCGGGCGGATCGGACTGGAGGAAGACACCTCCACCGTCGTCCGACGAGCTCTCCTGACCGACGTGGAACTCCCACAGGAAGCCCTTGGGAGCGGTGACGTACGTCTTCGCCGTGGCGGGCAGGGCGAACGGCTCGGTGATCGTGCCGACCCCGAACATCGGCGCGCTCCAGAACGCGTTGACGATGCCCTCGCGGTCCTTGGCCGAGGCGCCGATCTTCAGGTTCACCAGTGCCAGTTCACTCCTGGTGGCCGTATGGCTGAAGCCGGTGTGGAGCGACCCGGTGTGGTTGTAGAGCAGGTTGTAGTTGGTACTGCCCTTCTGCCAGTTGCCGCCCGTCTGGGTGCTGAACCGCTTGGCGGGCAGCGCCGCGCCGACCTGTGCGGTCCTGAAGCCCTTGAACGAGTCCAGGAACCAGGTGCTGCCGAAGCCGCCGTCCGCCGACTCGAGCGAGTAGTTCAGGTACGTCCCGGCCGGCTTCGCCGATTCGGGTGGGGTGATGCTGACCGGCTTCGCCTTCCGGGCGTCGAAGGTGATCGTGGCGTCCTTGGTGACCGAGATCTTCGGCTGCACCATCAGGGCGATGTCCGGGAAGGCGTCGCCGCCCTTGGGGGTCTGTACCGGAGCGTCGATCAGATACGAACCCTTGGGCACCCGGATCGTGGCGACACCGTCGCCGTCGGTGTCGTACGGGTTCTCCCAGAAGTCGCCGGAGTGGCCGTAGACGGTGGTCTCGGCCTGGGCGGGCTTGCCCCGGGTGTCGAGGAACTTCAGCGTGAGGTCGTACGACTCCACCTCGCGGACGGCGCCGAACGACGTACGGACGTTCTCGCCGCCGGCCGCCTTGGCGGTGATCGCACCGGAGTACACGCCGTCCAGGCCGCCGATCCGGGTGTCCGCGGTGAGATCGACGCTCGCGGTGCCGCCCGCGGCCACGGTGACCTGCTCGGCGCCGGCTGTGAAGAAGCCGGCCGGGGCGGGCTGCCCGTCGGGACCGAGGGTCTCCAGCGCCAGGTCGAGGGTGACCGGCTCCTTGCCGCTGTTGCGGTAGGTGATCTTCTTGGTCACCGGCTGGTCGTCGGTGTGCGGCCACTCCTGCCGGCCGAAGCCCACCGAGGTCTGCTCGCTCACCACCGTCTGGGTGATCGCCCTGGCCAGATCGGTACGGCCGGTGCCCTGCTGATAGGCGGTCAGCCCCGGTCCCGGCGCGGCGGAGGCGGTCAGCGTCTGCTTGATCCGCTCGCCGGTCCAGTCCGGGTGTTCCTGGGCGAGGATCGCCGCGGCGCCCGCCACATGCGGGGTCGCCATCGAGGTGCCCGACATCGCCACATATCCGTCGGCCGCGGGGTCGCCGATCTGCCCCTGGGCCGCCTTCGCCGCGACGATGTCCACGCCGGGCGCGGTGATGTCCGGCTTCAGCGCGCCGTCGGCCGTCGGACCCGCGCTGGAGAAGTCGGCGATCCTGTCCTCGCGGTCGACCGCGCCGACGGTGAGGGCGGCCGCCGCGCTGCCCGGCGAGCCCACGGTGCCGGCTCCGGGGCCGTCGTTGCCCGCCGCGATGACGAACAGGATGCCCCGGTCGGCGGACAGCTGGTCGACAGCGGCCTCCAGCGGATCCACCTCCACGGAGTCCGTACCGCCGAGGCTGAGGTTGGCCACCTTCGCGCCCTGATCGGCGGCCCACTGCATCCCCGCGATGATGCCCGACTCCGCACCGGAACCGGAGTCGTCGAGCACCTTGCCGTCGAGGATCTTCGCACCGGGCGCGACGCCCTTGTACGCTCCGCCGGACTTGGCACCGGATCCCGCCGCGATCGACGCGACATGGGTGCCGTGGCCGAAGTGGTCGACGACATTGCCCGCGCCTGAGAAGTCCTGCTGCGCCACCTCCGCGTCCTTGAGGTCGGGGTGGGTCTCGTCCACCCCGGTGTCGAGGACGGCGATCTTCACGTCCTTGCCGTCGTACCCGGCCTTCCAGGCCGCCGGCGCGCCGATCTGCGGAACGCTCTTGTCCAGACTGGCCCGGCGCTTGCCGTCCAGCCAGACACGCTCGATGCCGGGCGCCACCGTACGCGCAGCACGCTGCTGCCCGCCGGGAGCGGTGAGCGCCTCCCACACCTCGGGCGAACCCGTCTTCGGCGCGGTCACGGCTTCGCCGCCGACCGCGGGCAGGCTCCGGCGTACCGAGACGTCCGCCGCCGAGATGGCCGGCTTCGCCCGCGCCTTCTCCTTCGTGTACGACACGATCAGCGGAAGGGTCTCCCGGTGCGCGTCGTCGTACCGGGCCTCGATCAGGCCCGTGACATTGAACAGCCGCCGGTCCACCCGGCCCTGGGCCACCAGCCGGGACGCGTCGGACGGCAGTGCGTACGTGTCGCCCGCCACCCGGTTGACGGTTATTCGGATGCCCTCACGGCCTTTCGCGGGCTGCACCCGCGTGATCCGTCCCTGGGCGTCCACGAAGGCGCGGTCTCCGGTGATCAGGGTGACCACGGACGAGCCGCCCTGCGCCTGCCGCGCCTCCGGGGCGGGCATCTCTCCCCCGCCCGTCCCGGAGGCGGCTCCTGTCACGAGTCCCGCGGTGAGCAGCGCGGCCACCATGGCCGCGCCCGCCTTGTGTCTGTTTCTGAGCAACTCTCCCCCAACGGATGAAGTCATGGTCGGTCGAACCCCCGAGGCATTGCATACCGAGTATGCACATACTCAGTATGCCCCGTGCGCTTGTCGGGGGCCGAGCCGACACACCGTCAACTTGATTCCGTAGCTGAAGAGTTCCGGTCGATCAGCTGGAGAAGTGGTGCCTCCCGGAGCCGGCTGCGAAGACGGCGCAGCCGTCCTCCCTCCGCAGGAACCGCGCCCTGCCGTGGCCGACGTCCACCGCGTCACCGGCGGGGATCCACACCTCCGCAGTGGTGTTGGCGGGCAGGGAAACGTCCAGCTGGAAGCCGTCGGAGCCCGCCTTCCAGCGCGTGGTGACCGGTCCGTAGACCGAGTCGAAGCGCCCCTCGGCCTCCGTCACGCCGCCGCCGGGGCGCGGCCGGACGATGATCTTCCGGAAGCCCGGGCCACCGGGCGCGATCCCGGCGATGTTCGCGTACATCCACTCCCCCACCGAGCCGTACGCGTAGTGGTTGAAGGAGTTCATACCGGCGTCCTGGAAGCTGCCGTCCGGTTTGATGGAGTCCCAGCGCTCCCACATCGTGGTGGCGCCCCGGTCGATCTGGTAGCCCCAGCTGGGGAAGGTCCGCTGAAGCAGCAGCCGGTAGGCGACATCGGTGTGGCCGGCGGCGGTGAGCACGGGAAGCAGCCGCGGGGTGCCGAGGAAGCCCGTCGACAGATGCCAGTCCTTGGTCCTGACGAGCTCGACCAGACGGTCCGCGGCGGGCTTGCGGTCGCTCTCGGCCAGCAGGTCCATGGAGAGGGCCAGTACGTACGCGGTCTGGGTGTCGCCCTTCACCCGGCCCCCGGCGGAGACGTAGGCCGCGCGGAAGGCGTCGCGGACCGCGCGGAACAGCGTCCTGTACGGCTCGGGGTCCTTGCCCAGCGCCTCGGCGGCCCGCGCGACCAGGTCGGCGCTGTGCGCGAAGTAGGCGGTGCCGATGACGTCCTTGGGGGTCTCGTCCTGGATGTTGAGCCAGTCACCGTAGCCCTCGGCGGGGCGCAGGAAGCCGCTGCTGTGCCCCTCCAGGTAGGCGAGCCACTTCAGCATCGCGGACCAGGACTGTTCCAGCACCCGCACATCTCCGTACGCCTGGTACAGCGCCCAGGGCACGGTGACTCCGGCGTCCCCCCAGCCCGCCACGCCCTTGCCGACCCCGCCGACGAGCGGCGCCACATCGGTGAAGGCGCCGTCGTCCGCCTGGTCGTCGCGCAGGTCCCACAGCCACTTGGTGAGGAAGCGGGCCGACTCCATGGTGTAGGCGGCGGTGGGCGCGAAGACATTGATGTCGCCGGTCCAGCCGAGCCGCTCGTCGCGCGCGGGGGTGTCGGTGGGAACGGTCAGGAAGTTGCCTCGCTGGCCCCAGACGATGTTGCTGTGCAGCTGGTTGAGCATCGGGACATTCGTCCGGAAGTCCATGGTGAACGGCGCAGAGGTGTGGATGACGCGTCCCACGACGGCGCTGAGCGGCGGCCGGCCGGGGTAGCCCGTCACCTCGACATAGCGGAAGCCGTGGAAGGTGAAGCGCGGTTCGTACGTCTCCGTGCCGCGGCCCTTGAGGGTGTACGTGTCGGTGGCGCGGGCGGTGCGCAGATTGGTGGTGTAGATCGTGCCGTCGGGGTTGAGGACCTCGGCGTGGCGCAGCCGCACCGTGGTTCCCGCGGCGCCGGAGACGGTCAGGCGGACGGAGCCGACCATGTTCTGGCCGAGGTCGAAGACGAAGACGCCGGGCGTGGGCTCGGCCACCGTCAGGGCGGGGAGGTCACGCTCCACCCGCGAGGGGCCGTCGACCTCGGACACCAGCGCGGCGGTGACTCCGTCGACGGGTTCGGCGGCGCTCCATCCGCTCGCGTCGAACCCGGCGCGGGTCCAGCCGTCGGTCTCCAGCCGGGCGTCGTAGTCCTCCCCCATCACCAGATCGGCGCTGGTGAGCGGTCCTGTGGCGGCGCGCCAGTCGGTGCCCGAGAGCACCCGCTCGGTGGAGCCGTCGGCGTACGTGACCTCCAACTGAGCGAGCAGCGCGGGCCGTTCGCCGTACTGGTGCGGGCCGAACCAGGCGATGTTCCCGGCGTACCAGCCGGCCGCCAGCGTGACCCCGAGCGCGTTGGCACCGGAGCCGACCAGGCCGGTCACGTCGTACGTCTGGTACTGAACCCGCTTGTGGTAGTCGGTCCAGCCGGGCGCGAGCCGGTCCTCGCCGACGCGCTCGCCGTTGAGGTACGCCTCGTACAGGCCGAGCGCCGTGGAGTACAGCCGCGCCCTCGCGACGGGCTTGTTCCCGAGCCGGAATTCGTGCCGCAGCTGCGCGGCGGGTGCGTACGAGGGCCGTACCTCGCCCCAGGGCCCCGAGCCCCACCGGGCCAGGGACGTGGCCGCGGGCCATGAGCCGTCGTCGTAGCCGGCGGACCGCCAGTCCCCGGAGGGCTCCTGGTCGGCGGCCTTCCAGGTGCCGTCGGTTGCGACGGTCCGCACGCCGTCGGCGGTCGTGAGCTCCAGCACGCCGAGCAGCCCCGCGGGCCCGGCCGTGGCGTTGGTGGCGGAGACGGCGATCACGTTGGCGCCTGGTCGCAGCCGACTGGTCACGTCGGCCAGGGCGGGGCGCTTCCAGTTCTCGGCGGGGCCGTCCGCGTCGGCGTGCGCGACCTGATCGCCGTTCAGATACGCGGTGTAGCCGTCGTCGGCCGTCATGACCAGGCGCGCGCGGGTGACGCCCGCCGGGACGTCGACGCGGCCGCGGAACCAGCGGGTCGCCGCCGGGGCGCTCGAGGCAGGGTCGCCCTCGGGGAACCATATCCACGAGGCGCCGTCCAGCGCGGGGGCGCCGACGAGTGCGGCGGGCGCTCCGATCCAGCGCGCCGACCACTCCGAGCCGCCGCCGAGTCCGGTCTCCCACCAGGACGGCGCGCTCCACTCCGAGGCCGCGCCTTCGGTGTCCCAGACGCGCACCGACCAGTGGTAGCGGGTACGGGGCAGGAGCGCCGGGCCCGCGTACGGGACGAGGACCGACTCCGCTGACGTGATCTTTCCGCTGTCCCAGACATCGGGCTCGGCGAGGCGCTCGGGGGCCGTGGCGACGCGCACCTGGTAGGCGCTCTGCGCCTGGCCGGTCTTCTCGGATACGAGGGGCCAGCTCAGCCGGGGACGCGGCACGTCGAGACCGAGCGGATGCTCGACGTACTCGACGGCGGGCCGGCCGATACGCACGGCCTTCGGGGCGGCCGGCCGCCCCTGCGCCGCCAGCGCGGCCGGAGCGGCTCCGGCGGCGACGGCCGTCCCCAGGGCGGTGGCGGTGGTGCTGAGCAGTCGTCTTCTGCTGATCACACTCGGCTCCGATGCGACTCGACAGTGAATCGTTTCACTCACGTGAAACTAGGGAGGCCCGTGTGCCGCGTCAAGAGTTCTGCAGCGGTCTTCCGTTGGCCAGAACATCGCCAAGTGCGGTTCACCGACGGTGCAGTTGACGCCGTTTCCGATTTCCAGAGGGTCGATTGAAACCTTTCATCACCGATTGCCCCCACGGTCGACGGCCGATCGCTATGCTGCGACCGAGCGGTCACACGAAGCAGTCAAACGAACAATGCGCAGTGGTACAGCGAGGGGATCAGACACCATGCGGGAGCCGGTCGAACTCAGGCGTCAGCGGATCCTGGCGGTCGTGCGGTCGCGCGGTGCGGTCAAGGTGAGCGTGCTCGCCGCCGAGCTGGAGGTCTCGGTGGTCACGGTCCGGCGGGACGTCGAGGAGCTGGCCAGGGCCGGGAGGCTGCGGCGCGGACACGGCGTGGCCCGTCCGGTGGGGCCGGTCGAGGAGGTGGCGGCCGTCCCGGCGGCGCGGTCCGGGGAGCCGGCCGCGGACGGCGGCGCGGTCGCTCTGGTGGTGCCGGAGCGGCACTCGTACCTCTACGAGACGCTGCACGGCGCACGGACGGCGCTGGAGGAGTCCGGGATGCGGATCGCCCTGCATATCGCCTCACAGGCGGCCGGCGCGGAACGACCCCTGGTGGAGGGGGCGTTGGCGGCCGGAGCGCGGGGGCTGCTGATCGCCCCGAGGTGGCGCAGCGCGGTCTCGGAGGAGGCGGACTACGGCTGGCTGGCGGAGGTGGACGTGCCGACGGTCCTGATGGAGCGGCGGCCCCGGCCCGGCAGCGCGCTGCACGCCCTGGACTCGGTGTGTTCCGATCACTGGTACGGGACGTATCTCGCCGTCGACCATCTGGTGGCGCTCGGCCACCGGCGGATCGTGCTGGCCGCTCGCGACGACAGCCCCACGGCGCGCCGTATCCGCGCGGCCTTCGCCGAGATCGCCGCCGCCCGGCCCGAGGTGGAGGACTGGTCGGTGGTCCTCAGCTCGCCGGACGCGGTGCCCGGGCCGCCAGGACCCGACCTGGCCGGTGTCCCGCACGACCGTACGCCCCTCGATCTCGCCGCGCTCCTGCGGGAACGCGGGGCCACGGCCGCCGTGCTGCACGGCGACGTGGACGCGCTGATGCTGGTACAGCGGCTCGCGGAGCAAGGGGTGCGGGTGCCCAGGGACTGTTCGGTGGTGGCGTACGACGATGTGGTCGCGGCCCTGGGCGGCACCCCGCTGACCGCGGTGGCCCCGCCGAAGGCGGAGATCGGGCGGGCGGCGGCCGAACTGCTCCTGTACCGGCTGGCCCGGCCGCTCGGCGCCGCCGGTCCGGTGCGCAGGATCGAGTTGCTGCCGACGCTGAAGGTACGCGGCTCCGCGCAGAAGCCGGCCGCCCGGTCCATCCCCCGGCCAACCCCCGCAGAAGACTGAGCGTTTGACCGCTTTCATTTTCTTCTGAGCGATCTATTGACCAGTTCCGATCAGCCGATCAGGATTCCCCGTGTCTCGAACCGGAGCCGCGGGAGGCGCCCATGCCTGGTCGACAAAGCCGTCGATCCGTGCTCGCCACGATCGCCGCGCTGCCCCTGACAGGTGCGCTGAGCGCCTGCACCGGTGGCGGCGGGGACTCACGATCGCGCAGCACGAACACCACCACCAGCAGGACCACCACGCACATCACCTTCTGGTCAGCCCTGCGGGGCAGCCAGGAGGTGGTGGACGCGTTCAATCGCACCCACGACCGGGTCCAGGTCGAATTCCAGCAGATCCCCGCCGGCGGCCAGGGCGGTTACGCGAAGCTCAGCAACGCCGCCCGTGCGGGCAACGCCCCGGACGTCGCCACCATCGAATATCCCCAGCTCCCCGGCTTCGCCATCGACGGCGTGGCCCGTGACATCACCGGGCTGATCAGTGACGGACTGCGCGCCAAGCTGCTGCCGCAGGCGCTCGGCCTGACCACCTTCGAGAAACGCGCCTTCAGCGTGCCGCTGGACATCGAACCGATGGTGATGCACTACCGCACCGACCTTTTCGAGCAGTACGGCCTCGGCGTACCCCGCACCTGGGAAGAGTTCGAGGACGTGGCCAGGACGGTGCGCCGCAAGGCCCCCGAGCGGCGCATCGCGCTCTTCCCCACGGACGGCGCCCCGCAATTCGCCGCGTTCGCCTGGCAGGCCGGCGCCCAGTGGTTCGACACCGCCGGCGGCGCCTGGAACGTCTCGCTCGCCGACGCGCCGAGCCGGCGCGTCGCGGCGTACTGGCAGCGGCTGATCGACCAGGACCTGGTCTTCTTGAACCCGGTGGACAGCCGGCAGGGCGACGCGCAGATCGGCAACGGCCAGGTCCTCACCCGGCTCAGCGGCGCCTGGGACGCCGGGGCGCAGATGAACGCGCGGCCCGGGCAGAAGGGCGCCTGGGCCATCGCGCCACTGCCCCAGTGGGATCCGGACAGGCCGGTCGTCGGCACCCACGGCGGCTCCACCTTCGCGGTCACCAAGGACAGCACACGGCCGGAGGCCGCCATGGAGTTCATCGAGTGGCAGGTCTCGCACCCCGACGCGCTGCGCGCCCGGCTGGCGAGCGGCACCAGCAGCCAGTATCCGGCCGCGCCCGGCCTGGTCGCCGTCGGCCGCCAAGCCTTCGACCGCACCTACTACGGCGGCCAGGACATCTACCGCCTCTTCGAGGAGGAGGCGCACAAGGTACGGGACGGCTGGCTCTGGGGACCGCGGATGACGGCCACCGGGGAGGTCATGCAGGACGGTTTCGCGCGGGCGAGCGGGGGCCAGGGCTCGCTGATCGAGGCGGTGCGCGCGGCCCAGAACGGCACCATGCCGGACCTCAGGGCGCTGGGCCTCACCACCACCGAACGCAGCAGCTGATCCGCGCCCCCACCCCCGCAGCAGAGAGGCAGGTGACACCCCATGAGCAATTCCCTCGCCACCCCCGTGCGCCCGAAGGCCGACGCCACCGCCGCGCCCGCGCACGGCGGCCGCAGGTCAGCCCGGCGCCGTGAACTCGGCGCGTGCGGCGTCCTGATGACCCCCTTCTTCGTACTCCTGGTGACGGTCTTCCTGATCCCCGTCGCGACCACCGTGTGGCTGAGCTTCTTCAGCGACGACCAGCCGGGCCTCGGCTTCGGCCCGGAGCGCACGGTCTTCGCCGGACTGCGCAGCTACACCGCCGTCCTGACCGACCCGACCTTCCTCGCCGGGCTCGGCACCGTCGTCCTGTACTGCGTGGTCTACATACCGCTGATGGTGATCGGCGCCCTCGCGCTGGCGCTGCTGCTCGACTCCGGAGTGGTGCGCCTGCGGTCGTGGGCCCAGCTCGCCCTGTTCCTGCCGCACGCCGTGCCCGGCATCATCGCCGCACTCATCTGGCTGTATCTGTACACGCCCGGCATCAGTCCGGTGATCGATCTGTTCGGCAAGGCCGACATCACCATCGACTTCCTCGGCGTGCACACCGTGCTGCCGTCCCTCGTGAACATCGCGCTGTGGAGCAACCTCGGCTACAACATGGTCGTGTTCTACGCGGCGCTGCAGGCCGTGCCGCGCGAGGTCATCGAGGCGTCGGTCGTCGACGGCGCCGGTCCGGTCCGTACCGCCCTGCAGGTCAAGACGCCGCTGGTGCGCCCGTCGATCGTCATGGTCGCGATGTTCACCCTCATCTTCTCGCTCCAGCTCTTCACCGAACCCATGCTGATCGGCCAGTCCACACCGATGATCAGCTCACGTTTCTCGCCCAGCATGTACATCTACGACGCGGCCTTCACCCGTAACAACTACGGTCTGGCCGCGGCCGCCTCGGTCGTGCTGCTGGTCTGCACGATCGCCCTCTCCTACGGCGTCACCCGCTGGACCAACCGCGCCAACGCCCCCGAGGAGGCCGCCCGATGAGCGCGATCAGCACCACCGGCGCCCAACGCGCCGGCGCCCCGACGCGCCCGCGCCTGCTCGGCCGCCCCGTCGTCAACCTCGTCGTGTGCATCTCCGTGCTCTACACCCTGCTGCCGGTGCTCTGGCTGGTGCTGGCCGCCACCAAGGACCGGGACGCGCTGTTCAGCAGCGATCTGCTGTCGCTGGGCAACATGTCCTTCGTGCAGAATCTCAAGGACCTGTTCGCGATGGACGGCGGACTGTACGGACGGTGGTACGGCAACAGTCTGCTGTACGCGGTCGTCGGCGCCGCGATCGGTTCCCTGGTCTCCATCGCCTGCGGCTACGCCTTCGACAAGTACCGCTTCCGCCACAAGGAGAAGCTGTTCGGTCTGGTCCTCGCGGCCGTGATGGTGCCGCAGACCGTCCTCGCACTGCCCCTCTATCTGATGGCGTCGGGCACGGGTCTGGTGAACACCTTCTGGTCGGTCTTCATCCCCGTGCTCTTCAACCCCTTCGGCGTCTATCTGGGGCGGATCTTCAGCCAGGGATATGTGCCCGACGAGGTGCTCGAAGCGGCGCGCGTGGACGGCGCCGGTGAACTGACCACCTATGTGCGGGTCTCCCTGCGGATGCTCGGTCCCGGGCTGGTCACGGTCTTCCTCTTCCAGCTCACCACGATCTGGAACAACTTCTTCCTGCCCATGGTGATGCTCTCCGACCAGGACCTGTATCCGGTGAGCCTCGGTCTCTACACCTGGAACAGCTCCGCCACCGTCTCTCCCGAGTACTACCCCGTGGTGATCATGGGTTCGCTGCTCGCGATCCTGCCGCTGATCCTCGCCTTCGCGCTGCTCCAGCGCTTCTGGCGGTCCGGCCTCACCGCGGGCGCCGTCAAGTAGCGGGCCGCCGGCCCGTCCCCACGTACCAGGAGAAGGATGCCCACCGCACCGACCGAACGCTTCCGTCCGCGCGCCGCCCTCGCCATGAAACCGGATGCGGCCGCCGCCGTCCTCGGCCCCGAGGCCCTGACCGCCCTCGGCGCGGTGTGCGACCTCGTGCCGCCGCCCGTCCTCGACGACCTCACCACCGACCGGGCCCGCGCCGCGCTGGCGGACGTGGAACTCCTCGTGACCGGCTGGGGCTGCCCGCCCCTCGACACGGCCGTCCTGGACTCGGCGCCCCGGCTGCGCGCCGTCGTCCACACCGCGGGATCGGTCCGCGGCCATATCACCGACGCCTGCTGGGAACGCGGCATCGAGGTGTCCTCGGCCGCCGCCGCCAACGCCCTGCCGGTGGCGGAGTACACCGTCGCGATGATCCTGCTCTCCGGAAAGCGGGTCCTGGAACGGGCTCGCGACTACCGCGCCACGCGCCGCCGCGAGGAGTGGCTGCGCGCCCCCACCGAGCTGGGCAACTACGGCCGCACCGTGGGCATTCTGTCCGCCTCGCTGATCGGCCGGCGCGTCATCGAACTGCTGCGCCCGTACGACCTGCGGGTGCTGCTGCACGATCCGTACGTCTCCGACGAGGAGGCGGCCGCGCTCGGCGTCCGCCCGGCCGCGCTCGGCGAACTGTTCGCGCGCAGCGACGTGGTGAGCGTCCACACCCCGCTGCTGCCCGCCACCCGTGGGCTCGTCAGCCGCGAACTGCTCTGCTCGATGCGCCGGGACAGCGTGCTCATCAACACCGCGCGCGGCGCCGTCGTCGACCAGGACGCCCTCACCGCCGTACTCGGCGAGGACCGGATCCGGGCGGTCCTCGATGTCACGGATCCCGACGCGCTGCCGCCGGGACATCCGCTGTGGGAGTGCGAGAACGTAACGATCACCCCGCATCTCGCCGGCTCGCAGGGCAATGAGCTGCGACGGCTGGCCGACCTGGCGGTCGGCGAAGTCGCCCGCTGGGCCGCGGGCGACGGCTTCGCTCACCCCGTACGACGCGAAAGGCTGGCATTCCTCGCATGACATCACCGCTCGAACTCCCCGCCGAGGACCGCGCGCTGAGCCCGCGCACCGGTTACACCCGGGCACACTGGGAGGCCGCCGCCGACGGCCTGCTGCACGCCGCCTGGCAGTGGGCCACCCCGGGCCGCGCCCTGCTCGACCTGCCGGGACGGCCCTCCCGCTCGGGGGTGCGCTCGGACGGCCTGGAGGGCTACGCCCGTACGTTCCTCGCCGCCGCCTTCCGGGTGGCGGGCGCGGACGGCGAGGATCCGCACGGCTGGCTCGACCGGTACGCGGACGGCCTCGCGGCCGGCACCAGGACACCGGGACGGGACGACGCCGAGTCCTGGCCGCTGATCCTTGACCACCACGTGCAGGGCCAGCCCATGGTCGAGTCCGCGTCCGTCGCCATCGGACTGCGGCTGACCAGGGAGTGGCTGTGGGACCGGCTGGACTCCGGGGTTCAGGACCGCGCCGAGGAGTGGCTGCGCGGCTCGCTGCGGCACACCCCGGCGCCCAACAACTGGTATCTGTTCCCCTACTCCGTGGCCGGGTTCCTGGAGTCGGTCGGCCGCGGCGACGCGGAGACGGCACGCGCCCAGGAGCGAGGGCTCGACCTGCTGGAGGGCTGGTACCGCGGGCAGGGCTGGTACGCCGACGGCGACGGCCGCGCCTTCGACCACTACAACGGCTGGGCCCTGCACCTCTATCCCGTCCTGCACGCCCATCTGGCGGACGACCCGGAGCTGTCCGCGCACTACGGCGCCCGGCTGCGCGAGCATCTGGAGAGTTTCTCCCTGCTGTTCGGCGCCGACGGCGCACCGATCCACTTCGGCCGCTCGCTGACCTACCGCTTCGCGGCGAGCGCGGCGGTCGCGCTGGGCGCCATGACCGGACACACCCCGCTCACACCCGGCGCCTCACGGCGGCTGGTGAACGGCTCGCTGCGCTACTTCCTCGACCGTGGCGCGACCGGCACGGACGGGCTGCTCAGCCTGGGCTGGCACGGCCCGCACGACGCCACGCTCCAGCACTATTCGGGCCCCGCCTCGCCCTACTGGGCGTCCAAGGCCTTCGTCGCGCTGCTCGCGCCCGAGGGACATCCGCTGTGGACGGCCACCGAGGAGCCCGCGCCCAGCGAGGGGCCCGACCAGGTGCTCGCCCTGCCCGCGCCGGGGCTGCTCGTACAGTCCACCCGGGCGGACGGGATCGTCCGGCTGCACAATCACGGCAGTGACCATGTCCGCCCGCACGAGGGCGAGTCGGCCGCGCAGGACGACCCGCACTACGGCCGGGAGGCCTACTCCACCCGGACCGGCCCCACCGCGCCGGCGAACGTCGCGGACAATCATCTGGCCGTGGAGATCGCGGGGGACCTCAGCGGCCGTCGCCGTATCCGCCCGCTGGGCGCCGGACACGGTGACGGCTGGGGCTGGGCCGCCTCCTGGCACCGGCCGGTCTTCACGTCGGGCGCTCCCATGGTGCCGGGACTGCGCGTGGAGAGTGTCACGGTGGTCCGGGGCCGGTACGAACTGCGGGTGCACCGCGTGCTCGGCGCCCCGCCCGGGGCGCGGGTGCGGCAGACGGGCTGGGCGACCGGGCCGGACGAGGCCGTACGGTCCGCCCTGCACGGGCTCCACGGCTGGCAGACCCAGGACGAGCTACGCGCGCCGCAGGGCACGGCGTTCACCCGCTGGGCGGTCGTCCCCCGGCTGACCGCGCACGTGGAGGGCACGGCGGTCTTCGCCGCCCTCGCCACGCTCACCGCCGAGCCCGGTGCCACGCCACTGTCCGGGGCGGTGAACGAGGTGCGCGTGGACGGGGACACGGTCGAGGTGAGGTGGGCGGACGACGGGTCGGCCACCCGTATCGCCTTCGAGCCGCTGACGGTCGACCACGGCTGATTTCCTCGGATCGCACGCACCACGCGTCACGCCCGCCCCGCTCCGGCGCGCCCTGTCGCCCCGGGGCGGGGCGGACCGCAATCCTCGACTGCGGTACGGTGCCTGGCATGGGAACGTACTCGAACTGCCGTGCAGCGGAGCCGCGCCACAGCGGCCCCCACGGTGAGTGCGCGCCTCGCGGCCACAGCTTCCTGCGTCGCCGCGGCCGGGTGGGTTCTCCCCCGGCCCGCTCCTGTCGCTGACCACCGGTACCCCCGGAACGCCGGGCCCGGCATCGGGCCGGTCCGCCTCATCAGCGCCCTCCGCGTTCTCCGGGCCGGTCCGCGCCCCGTTCCCGTTCCCCCAGGTCGGCCCGTACCCTCCCGTCGGCTCGAACTCCAGAGGAGACCCGTGACCACCACCGCCGGACCCACCCCCTCCGCACTGCGCGAACACCGCATCCCCGCCGACGGCCTGTACGAGGGCCACCGCGAGCTGCGCCGTCTCCCGGAGGAGTGGACCGACCGTCCGTACGAGCTCTTCGACGTCGTCCCGCAGGGCCGCACCATCGGCGCCGAGATCCGTGGCCTGGACCTGTCGGGTCCGCTGTCGCCCGCCGTACGGGAGGAGCTCAACCGCGCCCTGCTGGAGTGGAAGGTGCTCTTCTTCCGGGGGCAGCACCTGTCCTCCGACGCGCAGCGGGCGTTCGCCCGCAACTGGGGCGAGTTGGAGACCAATCCGCTGCTGGCCACCGGCGCCGCCCGGGACGTGGTCCGCCTCGACCGCACCGCGGTCCCCACGTACGAGAACGTCTGGCACACGGACGTGACGTTCCGGGAGCGGCCCGCGCTGGGGGCGGTGCTGCAACTGCGCGAGGTGCCGCCGGCGGGCGGCGACACGCTGTGGGCCGACATGGCGGCGGCGTACGACAACCTGCCGCGGGAAGTGAAGGACCGTATCGACGGCGCCCGCGCCGTCCACGACTTCGTCCCGGGCTTCGCCCGCTTCTCCCCCGCCGCCCGGCTGGCCCCGTTCCAGGAGCTGTTCCCGCCGGTCGAGCACCCGGTGGTGCGACGTCATCCGGAGACGGGCCGGCGGATGCTGTTCGTCAACGCCTCCTTCACCACCCGGATCGTGGGGTTCGAGCCGGCGGAGAGCGACCGGCTGCTGCGGCTGCTGTTCCAGCAGGCCCATGTGCCCGAGTTCCAGGTGCGGTTCCGCTGGGAGGCGGGCGACATCGCCTTCTGGGACAACCGCGCCACCCAGCACTACGCGGTCAGCGACTACGGTACGCACCGCCGGGTGGCCGAGCGCGTCGCCATCGTCGGCGACCGGCCGTTCTGACCGCGGAGAAGGGCCAGCCCGGGATGGGCGTCCGTCCCCCGCGACCTGCCGGAACGGTCAACGGCCCGGGGGCACGCGAGCCGCTCTATCGGGTGAAAGCGAGGCCCCGGCCGTCGCGTGGGCGGGCGTTCCGGCCGGGCGCCGGAGGTGGCCGGCGAACGGGCGACACCACAGCCGTGACCGGCCCTTTTCGCTATCACCCGGCTATTCCTGCCTCCCACCACGGCCGAGGAAGGTGAGCAGGACCGTCCCGTAGCGACGCGCCGGAAAGCAAGAGGTCGCACCGCACCGGTGAAAGCAACGCCATGCTGCTTGCCGAATCCACACGCGACCATTGACCGGAGGAACGTCGCAGTGACGACGACGGGCACGGAAGAGTCGGCCGAGGCCGACGACACGTACGAGAACGAGTTGCCGGTACGGCGCAAGGAGCCGGGCAAAGTCGTCGTGGGGTGGCTGACCACCACCGATCATAAGACGATCGGGACACTTTATCTCACTACTTCGTTCGCGTTCTTCATCGTGGGCGGTCTGCTGGCGCTCTTCATGCGCGCGGAGCTGGCCCGCCCCGGCACGCAGATCATGTCCAACGAGCAGTACAACCAGGCGTTCACGATTCACGGCACCATCATGCTGCTGATGTTCGCGACGCCGCTGTTCGCCGGATTCACTAACTGGATCATGCCGCTGCAGATCGGGGCGCCCGATGTGGCGTTCCCACGGCTGAATATCTTCGCGTACTGGCTCTATCTCTTCGGCTCTCTCATTGTCGTCGCCGGCTTTCTCACCCCGCAGGGTGCGGCGGACTTCGGCTGGTTCGCCTACTCCCCGCTGACGGACGGCGTCCACTCACCGGGGGTCGGCGGCGACCTGTGGATCATGGGTCTGGCCTTTTCCGGCTTCGGTACGATCCTCGGCTCGGTCAACTTCATCACCACGATCGTCTGTATGCGCGCCCCCGGCATGACGATGTTCCGGATGCCCATCTTCACCTGGAACGTGCTGCTGACCGCCTTGCTGGTCCTGTTCGCCTTCCCCGTGCTGGCCGCCGCGCTGCTCGCGCTGGAGGCGGACCGGAAATTCGGTGCGCATGTCTTCGAAGCCGCCAACGGCGGCTCCTTGCTGTGGCAGCACCTCTTCTGGTTCTTCGGCCATCCGGAGGTGTACATCATCGCGTTGCCCTTCTTCGGCATCGTCACCGAGATCTTTCCGGTCTTCAGCCGCAAACCGGTCTTCGGCTATATCGGCCTGGTGGCGGCGACCATCGCCATCGCGGGTCTTTCGATCACGGTGTGGGCGCACCATATGTTTGTGACCGGCGGTGTGCTCCTGCCGTTCTTCTCCTTCATGTCGTTTCTGATCGCGGTACCGACCGGGGTGAAGTTCTTCAACTGGATCGGCACCATGTGGAAGGGTTCGCTGTCCTTCGAGACACCGATGCTCTGGTCGATCGGATTCCTGGTCACCTTCCTCTTCGGTGGTCTGACCGGCGTCCTTCTGGCCTCCCCGCCGATGGACTTCCATGTCTCCGACTCGTACTTCGTCGTCGCGCACTTCCACTACGTGGTCTTCGGCACCGTGGTGTTCGCGATGTTCGCCGGATTCCATTTCTGGTGGCCGAAGTTCACCGGGAAGATGCTGGACGAGCGGCTCGGAAAAATCACGTTCTGGACGCTGTTCATCGGATTCCACGGCACCTTCCTGGTGCAGCACTGGCTGGGCGCGGAGGGCATGCCGCGCCGTTATGCGGACTATCTCGCCACCGACGGATTCACCGCGCTGAACACCATCTCCAGCATCGCCTCGTTCCTGCTCGGACTGTCGATGCTGCCGTTCTTCTACAACGTCTGGAAGACCGCCAAATACGGCAAGAAGATCGAAGTCGACGACCCGTGGGGCTACGGCCGCTCCCTGGAGTGGGCGACCTCGTGCCCGCCGCCGCGGCACAACTTCCTCACCCTGCCGCGGATCCGCTCCGAGTCCCCGGCGTTCGACCTGCACTACCCGGCCATCCGGTCCCTGGACGAGGCCCTCAACCGTCCCGGCACCGCCACGATCGTCGCGCCGGGCGACAAGCAGGAGTGAGACCCCTTTCCGGATCCCAGAGCAAGGAGAAACGCGTGGAGCCCGACAAGGACAGTGCCCGCGGACTCGTCCGGCTTGAGGGCTACCTCCTGTGGAGCGCCGAAGTCGAGGACGTCCGGCGGCGGACGGTCCGCTTCACCGAGCAGTTGCCGTGGCTCACGACCGCCCAGCGTGAGGAGGTGGAGCGCGTCTACACCGCCGACGGGGTGGCCGCCTCCCGGGAGATGCTCGTCCGGATCGCCAACCGGGCCGCCGAGCTGCGCGAGGAGTACACGGAGCGCTACCTGCAGCTCAGAACGCGCTGCGTGGCGGCGACCGTCGTCGCGGTCGGCGCGGCGAGCGGCACCTGCGCCGCGGTCACGCTGCTCGCCCGATGACACCGGGCGCGGCGACGCGGTCCCGCGTCCGGAGAGGGCTCCCGGACCGCGGGCTCACGGAGCGGCGCGCTGGATCAGCAGCAGCGCGGCGTCGTCGTTGAGGCGTCCGCCGTTGTGATCGAGCAGCCTCGCGTGCAGGGCGTCGAGCGTGCCGGTGAAATCCGCCGTGAGGTGCTGCTGCAGGCGCTCGGGGAGAGGAAAGAAGACCCCTTGGTGGTTCCGGGCCTCCGTCACCCCGTCCGTATACAGGAGGAGCTGGTCGCCCTCCTCGAAAGCGACGCTCACCAGCGCGGGCCTGGCCTCACTGAGTTCGAGGAGTCCGAGCGGAGGAACCGTCGACTCGGGCTCCACGACGGTGACCACCTGGCGGTGGACGAGGAGGGGCGGCACATGACCGCAGTTGGCGATGTGGAGCAGGTCCGGGGAGGGGAAACCGACGAGGACCGCGGTCACGAAGTCGTCGCCGCCGAGATTACGGCGGAGGCTGTTCTCCACCCGGTCCACGACGCGGAGCAGGTCCGGCTCGTCGTGCGCGGCCTCACGGAAGACACCCAGGACGAGGGCGGCGGTGCTGACCGCGGGCAGCCCCTTGCCCCGCACGTCGGCCATGATGGCCCGGGGACCGAAGGGGGTCAGGACGACGCCGTACAGGTCACCTCCGATGCTGGCCTCGGCGGCCGCCGCGCTGTACCGCACGGCGATGCGCAACGACCCCACCCGTTCGGGCACGGGCGCGAGAATGGCCTGCTGCGCCGCCTCGGCCACGGACCGTACCGCGATCAGCTCCCGTTCACGGCGCTGCCGCAGCGCGCTCAGCAGCGCGCTGGCCACGGTGATCACAGCTAGTGCCGCCAGCACGAAGGCCTGGTCGTCGACGCTCGGTGACCCCGGGCGCATACCCAGGGTCACTCCGATGGCGAGCGAGACGGCCCCGAACGCGATCACGCTGCGGGGGCCGTAGCGTGCGGCGGCCAGGGCGGGGGCCGCGGCGAGCATCGACAGCCAGCGCAGCCCCGGTCCGGCCAGGACCGCGACCAACAGGTCGGTCGCGATGACCACGAAGGGAGTAATGGCCGCGATCAGGGCGACCCTTCGTGAGAGCTGCGACCCCGGCCCCGTCACCAGCTCGTCCGGCGCGTGGTGCCTTGACTGTGTACGTGCCATGTCGCTGTTCCTAGGGACCTCACCAGAAATCCCGCCGGTGCCGGGCAGGGCCGACCACGGCCGCGCGCCCCGACGTGTGGCCGCAGCCGGCCTCCCCGAAGGGCGATCACTGTATTCACATCATATGTGACCGATTATGCGCATATGAGAAGAATTCCGCGCGTCGGCGTCCGGTTACCGCGCCATCTCCCTGTCCCGGCCCGCGCCGGCCACGGTCTCCCAGTCGGCGCCCTCGGCCACCAGGGCGCGATGGGCCCGAGCCGCCCGCGCCATGTTGACGGCGACCGCCCCGCACACCTGGCCGCCGAGCCCGTACAGGGCGATCAGCTTGCGTTCGGCGAGGCCGCCCTCGACGACGCGCATCCGGTCGGCGCCCCGCGTGCGGCCGAAGATCTGCACCTTCAGGTCGTACTGATCGGACCAGACGTACGGGACAGGGTCGAACGGAACCGCGGCTCCGGGCCCCGCCAGGATATTGCGGGCGACCGCAAGCCCCTGCTCGGCGGCGTTCGTACGGTGCTCGATCCTGGTCGGGATGCCGGTGCGCGGGTGCAGCCAGCCGGCGACATCGCCGGCCGCCCACACATCCGATCCGGCGTACAGCGTGGCGTCGCACTCGACACCGTTCCCCACCGGGACACCGCTGCCCGCCAGCCAGCCGGTGTTGGGCCGGGCACCGATTCCGACCAGCACCGCGTCCGCCTCCAGTGTCCGACCGTCGGCGAGGCGCACCCCGGTGGCGCGGACCCCCTCGGACCGGATCCCCTCGACGAGCACGCCCGGCTCCAGGCGTACCCCCTGCTCGCGGTGCACCTCGGCGAGCATCGTCCCCAGCTCCGGACCGAGTACGTCGGCCAGGGGCGCGGGGACATCACTGACCATGGTCACCTCGGCGCCCATCCGGCGAGCGACGGCGGCGGCCTCGCAGCCGACGAAACCGGACCCGACCACGACGAGCCGCGGTCCGCCCCGCAACGCCTCCCGCAGCCCGAGAGCGTCCTCCAGGGTGCGCAGCACATGCACTCCGGAGACGCCTTCTGTACCGGGCAGCCGACGGGCGGCGGCGCCCGTCGCCACCACCAGCGCGTCGTAGCCGACCCGCTCGCCGTCGGCCAGGACGACCTCGTGGGCCGCCACGTCCAGGGACTGTGCCGGGACGCCGAGCCGCAGGTCCAGCCGCAGGCCGGCGAGGGCCTCCTCGCCGCGCAGCCGCAGCCGCTCGGGCTCCCAGTCGCCCGACAGCAGCTGCTTGGACAACGGCGGCTTGTCGTACGGCAGATGGGCTTCCTCGCCGATGAGGGTGATCCGCCCCTCGTAGCCGGCCCGGCGCAGCCCCTCGGCGGTGCTCACGCCCGCGGCCGAGGCGCCGACGACGGTCACTTGACGGATTTCACTCACTCCAGCTCCAGTTGGATCGCCGTCGCGGGGCAGCGGGTCACGGCCTCGCGTCAAGGACGAAGGCTATGCCGTCCCCGTCGCCGGGCCCAGGGCGTGTCCTGGGCCGCGCCTCAGCGGATCAGTGACTGCCAGTTCGGGGCCTGGGCGGGGTCGAGGGAGCGCAACTGGCTGAGCACGCCGGGGTCCTGGGCGTCGAGCCAGTCGGCCAGTTCACGGAAGGACACACAGCGCACCCCCTCGCGCGGGCACACCTCCCGCATCATGTCCTCGACGGCGTCCATGTAGATGCCGCCGTTCCAGTCCTCGAAGTGGTTGCCGATGAACAGCGGCGCGCGGCTGCCGTTGAAGACCCGCTCGAAGCCGTTCATGTAGGCGTCCCGGGTCTCGCCGCGCCAGGTGGGCCACATGGACGGATCACCCTGGGTGCTGTCGCCGGACTGGTTGTAGAGGAGGTTGAAGTCCATGGAGAGCACCTGGAAATCACGCCCCGGATAGGGCAGCAGCTGGAGGGGGAAGTCCCAGACGCCGTCCTTCTCGGCGGGCCAGATCTGGAAGTCCCCGGACGAACTCGCGTCGTAGCGCCAGCCGAAGGGCTTGCCGGCGGGTATCAGCGTCTTCTGTCCCTCCAGGCAGGGCGCGCGGCCGCCCGCGATCTCCCGCTCCGGGTCGAAGGGCAGCGGGGCGAGATCGGTGAACCCGGTGTTCGTCTTCCACTTCTTGATGAAGGAGTACGTCTGGTCGATCTCGCTCTTCCACTCCCCCTCGCTCCAGTCCCCGCCGCCCTTGTCGCCGCAGAAGTGGCCGTTGAAGTGCGAGCCGATCTCGTGGCCCTCCGTCCAGGCCTTCCGGAGCTGGTCCAGGGTCATCCGGATGTGCTCGGGCGTCGGGTACGAGATGGCCGCGGCCCCGGCGCCGTGCTGCGGCGGCTTGTAGAGCCGCTTCTTGGACTCGGGCAGCAGATAGATGCCGGTGAGGAAGAAGGTCATGTGCGCGCCGCTCTCCTTCGCCGCCTCGCGGAAGCGGGAGAACAGTCCCTGCTCGTCCTCCAGGGCGCCGTCCCAGGAGAACACCACGAACTGGGGTGGTTTCTGCCCCGGTTTGAGACGCTCGGGCTTCAGCTGTCCTGGCTTGGGGCCGGTGTAGGAGGTGGAGCCGTCCCCCAGCACCTTGACCTTCCCGTCCCAGTCCTCGTCGTCACGGTCCGCTCCTGCCCCGGCCGACGCGCCGGAGCGGGCGCGCGGCCCGGCGCTCCCGTGAGCGGTGGCGGCCGTGGACGGCCGCGCTGCCGGCGAGGACGCGTCCGCGTCGCCGTCGACGAGCGGGACGGCGGCCGCGGCCGCCACGACGGCCAGCACCGCCCCTAAGGCGACATGGGCACGGGTGGCGGAGCGCGGGAACGCTCGCCATCTGGCACGAGTGGTGCGGGTCATACGGAATCGCTTTCCTGAAAGAGTCGATGACACGGCGGTGGTGAGACACCGTCGATGAGAAGAGGTGCGGGCACGGCGGTCGGTTCACTCCTGACCCGTCACGGTCTTCAGGTAGTCGGCCCAGATGCGGGCCGGGTACGTCAGATCGGCGTCGTCGGCTCCGCCGAGGCCGGTGAGCGGCAGCGGTTCGAGGTTCTTCAGGTCCATGCGGTAGACGACGACGGCCGTCGCCTCCTGCGCGGTGTAGCCGGCGAACCAGCCCGCGGTGTGGTCCTGCGTGGTGCCGATCTTGCCGGCGGCCCAGGCGTCCAGGCCGTTCGCGGGTCCGGAGCTGTCGTCCTGAAGGGCGCCTCGGAGTGCGTCCGTGACCTGCCCGCTCACCTTGGCGCTGAAGGCCCGGTCGCTCCGTGGACGTGGCAGCCGCACCGGCTCTCCGTTGCGGGACACCCGCGCCACCGAGTACGGCTCCGTGTGCAGGCCCCCCGCCGCGAACGTCCCGTACGCGGCGGCCATCCGGATGGCGCTCGGCGTGGAGTTGCCCAGGGCGAAGGCGGGCACCCGCGGCCCGAGGCTGGAGGCGAGGATCCCGGCGTCCTGGGCGGCGCGGCCCACGCGGTCGAGGCCGACGTCCATCCCGAGCTGCAGCAGGGGGGTGTTGGCCGAGTGGACCATCGCGTCGTTCAGGCTGAGCCACCCCCAGGAGCGGTCGCCGTCGTTCTGCCCCTTGACCACCTTGCCGTTCCGGTCCCAGTAGGGGCCTTCGGGGGTGCGCACGGCGAGATCGTCGGCACCGTCGTAGGCGGTGGTGGGAGACACGGGGGTGCGGGGCTCACCCCGCTTGCGTTCGACGCCGTCGCGCAGCGCGGCCGCGTACACGAAGGGCGTGAACGCCGACCCCGCGGGGACCGTGACCGCGTTGGACTCGTTGAAGCCCTGCACGAGAGAGTCGGGGCCGCCGTACACGGCGAGTATGCGCCCGTCGGGGGCGATGGACGCGGCGCCGGTGCGCGCGTGCCGGTCGGCCTTCCGGTTCTTCGGGTCCAAGGTCTCGCGGGCTGCGCGCACCGACTCGGTCAGAGCCGCCGTCCGCGGCTTCTCGAAGGTGGTGTAGATCTGATAGCCGCCCAGGTCGAACGCGGCGTCGGAGATACGGCCCGACTGCTTGAGATAGGTCGTGGCGAGGGCGACCAGATAGCCCGGCTGTCCGCCCGCCGTGGAGTCCTGGGGTGGGGCCTTCGGCTCGGGGAAGACCGAATAGGCGGCCCGCTCCGAAGGGGACAGGACGCCGGTCGTGACCATCCGGTCGAGAATCCAGCTCCACCGCTCCACCGCCCGTTGGTGGGTTTTCGCGCTGATCGCCGGGTCGTACAGCGAGGCTCCCTTGAGGAGCGACGCCAGAAACGCGGCCTCACTGGCGTCGAGGTCGGTGACTTCCTTCCCGTAGTAGGCCTGGGCAGCGCGTTGGATGCCGTACGTCCCCCGGCCGAACCAGCTGGTGTTGAGATAGCCCTCCAGTATCCGGTCCTTGCTGAGCTGGTTGTCGACCTTGACCGCGAGGAGGAGCTCGTCGAACTTCCGGGAGAAGGTCTGATCCTGGTTGAGATAGGCGTTCTTGACGTACTGCTGGGTGATGGTGGAGCCGCCCTGGGTGTCACCACCGCCGACCATCCGCAGCAGCGCACGGGTCATTCCGGAGGCGGAGACACCGGGATCGGAGTAGAACCCCGCGTTCTCCGCGGCCAGTACCGCGCCCTTGACGTCATCGGGGACCTTGGACAGGGGCATCTCCTGCCGGCTGACCCAGCCGCTACGCGCCATCTGCGAGCCGTCCGCCCAGTAGTACACGTTGTCCTGCTGGGTCGCGAAGCTGTTGAGACGTTCCGGTATCTCTGTCTGCGCGTAGGCGTACATCACCAGCCCGGTGAGGCCGGCCGCGCCGATCAGTAACAGGCCGGACAGCTGGCGCCAGGACGGCAGCCATCGCCGAGGGCCGGAACGGTTCGCGCGTGGGTAGTCCGGGCGGCGTAGCCGCGGGATCCGCAGGAATCTCGTACGAGCGGTCCGTCCACGCCGAGGGGAAGGGGTGGCGGCTCCGCGTCCGCTCGTCGTCCGCTCCGTGCGGCGGTCGCGGCGGGGTGCGTGCTGCATACCTGCGAGATCTCCTGACAAGAAGGTGTTCCGAGCTTTGGCCTACACCTCACTGACGCGTTGGGCCCAGCGGAATGTTTCAACGCCCGGCGGGAAGGTTTGGGAGCCTATGGTGCGGCTTGGAGCGTTGGAGAGCCGGTCCAGCCATTCGCTCATCAGTTCCGCCTCGGCGGGGCTGAGCACCGAGTCCGGCGACCGGCTCAGCAGAGCGCGCAGCCGGGCCGCGGTGGACGGCATGTGCGTCTCTTCCACGTCGCTCCACGAGAGGTCGGGGGCCGTGGCCGGGCCGGGCACGGCCGGGGTGACGAGGGCGACGGCGTGCACGGCGTCCCGCACGCGCCGCGATGTGCTCGTGTCGGGGAAGGCCGAAGGGCGGGCGACGAGCATCAGTGCCACGCCGGTGTTGGCCGACATGATGATCTGGGCCGCCAGCTCGGGGGCGAGGCGCAACCGCCCTTGCGCCGCCGCCCGTTCCAGGTCCCGGGTGAGTATGCGGTGGGACTCCAGCGCCGCGGCCGGCGGAGTGCGCATCGCGGGGGAATGCATCAGCCGGTACAGGTTCGGGTTCTTCAGGGCGAAGTCCACATGGCTGTCCCAGCCGTTTCGCAGGTCGTCGACGGGGTCCGCGCCGGGGCTGCGCTGTCGCTTCGTCGCCAGGTACGCGTCGAAGCCATGGTCGACCACGGCGGACAGCAGGCCCTCCTTATCGCCGAAGTGCCGGTAGAGGGCCGGCGCCCCCACCTGTGCGGCCTCGCACACGGCCCGGGTGGAGACGTCCCCGTTCGGGGACCGTGCGACCAGATCGGCCGCGACTTCCAGGATGCGTGCCCGTCCACTCGTCATCCGGTGATCCGCATCAGCGAGATACGGTCGCCGTCCACCGTGAACGCGAAGTCGGACGGCCCGTTGAACCCGTTCCCGCCCACCGTCGCGCTCACCGTCACGGTGTCGCCCGACCGGCGTACCCCGGTGAGGGCCAGGCTGACGTCCACGCCGATGAACTCCTTGTCGCTCCATCCGCGGATCGCCGCACGCCCCTTGAACGTGCGGCCCCAGTCGTCGACCGCGCCGTCCTCGGTGAAACTGTCGAGATAGCCGTCGATGTCACCGGAGTTGGCGGCGTCCACGGCGCGCCGGACGGCGGGGGGCAGGTCGGAGCTGTTCATGGTGGTCTCCCGTTCGGTACGAGGTGAACTGGTGCGAGGCGGGCGGACGAGGCGGGCGGACGGGGTGGCTTGTCACAACGCCGTCCCCCGGTGCGAAGCCTTCGCGCGTATGGAGAACAGGCCGGCCACCGCGAGGAGCGGCACGAGCAGCCGCAGGGCCTCCTCGCCGGCGGAGCGCACCGGGACGACGCGCGCCGCCGTCTCCATCGCGGCCACGGCCACCACCAGGGCGGGAAGGAGGGCCGCGGCCGTGATCGCCTTCGGGAAGTGGCGTCGCAGTGGGCGCAGCACTCGGTCCGTACTCGCGCTGCCCAGCGTCACGACGGCGCCCAGCAGGCCGGAGGCGACGATCACGGCGGCTTCGTGCGTGAACACCTGGGCGGCGGATATGAGCCACGGCGTGGTGGCCGCGTCGGCCGTGACGGCGCGGTACAGGGACCAGACCAGGCCCCACACGCCGCCCATCAGCGCTCCGGTGACGACGCCCGAGGCCAGATAGGCGCCCAGATCGGGAGAGGGGGCCGGCCGGGGCGCCGCGAGCCGGTGGACGCGGGCCGGAAGAGAATGATGAGACACGGGAACCTCACTTCGCCAGACGCGGTGGGTGGCGTTCTCCGCAACCCGACGAGAGCAACGCTAACACCAATACGTTAACGACGCTACCCCCATGCGTAGCACCGCTACGCCCACCCGCGTCCCAGCCCCGGCCCCGGCCTCGACTCCGGCCCCGGACCCGGACCCGTCAGATGTCCGGCTTGGCGAGGTGGCTGGCACTGCCTCCGCGCCACTCGACCAGGAAGAGCGTCGCGTCGTCGCTCGTGGACCCGTTCCTCGCCCGCGTCAGCGTGTGGGAGAGGGCCCGCACCATCTGCTGCACGCTCGTACTGGACGGGCCGACGCGCTCGATGGTGTCGGTCAGCCGCGCCTCGCCGAACGGCTCCCCGCCGGAGACGTGTTCTTCGACGAGCCCGTCCGTGTAGAACAGCACCCGGTCGCCGCGCTGGAGCTGCTGCGTGCTGATCTGCGGCGTGTCACCACCGAAACCGACCGGCAGCGTTCCCGGCCCCTGCAACGCCTGAATGACGCGGTGATCACGGATGAGCAGCGGCGCCGGGTGGCCGGCGTTGACCCAGTCCAGCCGGCCACTGACGATATTGAGACGCATCATCTGCGCCGTGACAAAGCTTTCCGGGGTGAATTGCTCCTCGACGACCTGGTCCATGAACGCGTACAGCTCGGCGAGCCCCACGTTGGCCCGTCGGGCGTGCCGGTAGGCCCCCACGGCGGCCGTCGCCAGCATGGCGGCGTTCAACCCGTGCCCCATGGCGTCGATGATGGCGAGATGCAGGACCTCGTCGTTGAGGGCGTAGTCCAGACTGTCGCCGGCGACGTTGTAGGCAGGCTCCATGATCCCGGCGACGGAGACCTGAGGCGTGACCATCGTCAGCGGGGGCAGCAACGACCACTGGATCTCCGCGGCCACGCTCATCGGCTGCCGTCGCCGCGCCTGGAAGAACTGGTCCGTGTAGCCGTTCTTGGTGACCACCATGTCGGCGACCAGCCCGGCGAGGCGTCGCAGCAGCCGGCGGTCGTCGTCATCGACCGTGTCCAGCGTCAGCGCCATGACCCCGACCTCGTCACTGCCGTCCAGCAGAGGCAGGTACAAGCGCACGCCGTCGCCCCGCGGACGCTCGACCGGGGTCGCGTGGAGGAAACACTCGCCGGCCGGGGAATCGTCGATGGAAACGGGGCTTCCGACCACGAGCCCTTCCCCCGCGAGCGGAACCAGCAGCAGCTGGCCGTAGTCCTGCAGGAGGATCGATACATCCCGCCCCCCGACCAGGCGCACTTCTTCCGCCACCAGGGGAGCGATGAGCTGAGGCGGCATCTCGTGCGCACGGTCCAGGAGTTGTCCCAGCAGCCGCTCGCCGAACCCCTCCGACCGGTCCACACCCACGAGGCGCCCCGTCATCGGCACCTCAGCCCGGGACGCCGCCTGCTGTCGTCCCCCGCCGGTTCCCCTGCCTTGCTTCCGCGCACAGCATGAGCCAATTGCATAGAGTCATTATGCTGACAAAAGTCGAAAATCACCTCAAACCCGCGCGCGCCCGATCGCGCGGGGATCACAGATCGAGCACCACACTGTCCGTGGGACGGGAGCAGCAGATCAGCGCGTTGCCGTCGGCCGGCTGGTCGATCGGGTCCGGGGAATAGCCGACGGCGCCCGACAGCAGAGCGGTCTCGCAGGTGTGGCAGATCCCTGTGCGGCACGACCACCGGGTGGGTACGTCGCAGGCCTCGGCCAGTTCGAGCAGGCTCGCCCGGTCCGGATCCCAGCGCACCGTGAGGCCGCTGCGGGCGAACGAGACGGCGGGCCCCGTACCGGTGGAACCGTCGGGCGGGTGGGGCGGTCGGGCCGGCCCGGAGACCACACCGGGTGTCAGAGCGGCGCCCGCGCCGAAGGCCTCCGTGTGGATCCGGGCAGGCTCCAGCCCGGACGAATCGAGGACCGAGGCGAGATCGCTCATGAAGTCCGGGGGGCCGCAGAGATACGCGTCGGCGTCCCGGGGCAGGCCGAGACCGCCGACCAGGCCGGCGGAGAGCCGTCCCCTCGCGGTGTAGTCGACGCCCTCGCGGTCGTCGTCGGCGGGACGGCTGTAACAGACGAAGGAGTGACTGTCCGTCAGCCGGTCCAGCAGGGCGCGGCTTTCGTCGGCGAACGGGTGCTCCGTCCCGTCGCGCGCCCCGTGCAGCCACCACACCTGCCGCCTGGACCCCGCGTCGGCCAGCGCGTACAGCATGGCCAGGACGGGCGTGGCGCCGACTCCGGCGGACAGCAGCAGCACCGGCTCCTCGCCGTCCCGGAGGAAGAACGAACCGCGCGGCGCGGCGACATCAAGGGTGTCGCCGACGCCGACCCGGGTACGGAGGTGGCTGCTGGCGGCGCCGTGCGGCTCCTGCTTCACGCTGATCCGGTACCGGTCGGCGCCGGGCGGGCCGGACAGCGAGTAGCTGCGGATCAGCGGCGCCGCGCCGCCTTCCGGTTGGAGCCGCAATGTAACGGCCTGCCCGGGCTCCCACGGGGGAAGGGCCGAGCCGTCGGCGGCGGCCAGCGACAGGGAGAACACACTGCGGCTCTCCGCATGGATCCCGGCGACTCGCAAGGGCCGGAAGCCGGCCCAGGCCGGCGGCGGCCCGCTCGCGGCCGGGGTCAGGCCCGTGTTGCCGGCCGTCCCTGACGGCTCGTGATCCGCCTGTTCGAGAATGGCCCGCAGGGAGGTCCGCCAGCCGGGGCTCAGCGCGGGAATGCTCAGCGCGCGGTCGACCCCGTCCCGGGGATGCCCGGGCAGATAGAGCAGCGCGTCGATCTCGGCGACCGTCATCCCCACGGGATCGGAGGAGATCTTCGTGATCTCCTGCCCGGCCTCCACCTCTCCCTCGACGAGCACACGGAGGTAGAAACCCGGACGCCGGTGGGACACCAGCAGGGCGGGCAGTTGGGGCTCGCCCATCCGCAGGCCCACCCGGTAGCACGTCACCCGCGGCTGGGTCACCTCGAACACGGCGCCGCCGATGCGGTACCGGTCACCGATGCAGACCTCGTCGTCCGGCAGGCCGTCGACCGTGAAGTTCTCCCCGAACTGCCCGGGCACGAAATCGTCCCGGCCCAGCTCCTTCTCCCAGTAGCGGTACGAATCGGTCTGGTAGACCAGCACCGCGCGGTACTCGCCGCCGTGCCCCGCCAGATCCCCCTGGCCGTCCCCGTCGATATTGAGGCGCCGCACCATCCGGGGCCCGGTGACAGGCTGCTTCCACACGCCGGTGTACACCGTACGACCGCGCCAGGGGACATCCTGCGGCAGACCCACGTTCACTGCGGTCAGCTTGGCCAACGTTCTCGCCCCGCCTCAGGTCGGATGCTCCCATCCAGGGTGGCACGGAAGGCGCCGGCCCGCGCAGCGGGTCGCCGCCGCACCGGGGGTCACCCGAGCAGCGCCGCCACCGTGACCAGAACCGGCACCGACAGCATCGTGGACAGCAGGATCGACTCCCGCGCGAGCCGCTCGGCGACCCGGTAGCGCGAGGCGTACGTGTAGAGATTCTGGGCGGCGGGCAGGGCCGAGGTGACCACGACATCCAGCAGGGCCGCGCCGTGCAGCCCGAAGACCCAGGCCCCCAGCATCCAGGCCACCACGGGCTGGCCCGCGGACTTCAGGGCCGCGGAGAGCAGGACCGGGTGCCGGTCGGGGCCACGGCCCGGCAGAGCGCTGCCGCGCAGCGAGATGCCGAAGGCCAGCAGCACGGCGGGGACCGACATGTTCCCGATCAGTATCAGCGGATCGAGGACCGGTCCCGGCACCGTCCACCCCGTGGCCGCGACCGCGACCCCGCACAGGGAACTGGCCGCGACCGGGTTGCGCAGCGGTGTGGTCAGGCGCTGCCACACCGGGCGCTTCTCCCCAGGCCCCGACAGGTCGAGCACCGTCAACGCGACCGGGGTGACCACGATCTGCTGGAACAGCAGGACCGGAGCGACGAGGGAGGCGTCGCCGAGCACGTACACCGCGATGGGGATACCGAGATTGCCCGCGTTGACATAGCTGGAGCACAGCGCCCCGATGGTGGTACGCCCCACGCCCCAGCGGCAGACCACGGCGACCGCCACGAACACCCCGGCGGCGGCCGCGGTGCTGATCGCCGTGATCAGCAGGCGGCTGGAGAGGACCACCGACAGATCGGCCTGCGCGAGCGTCGTGAACAGCAGCGCCGGCGTGGCCACGTGGAAGGCGAGCTTGGTGAGCACCTCACGTCCGTTGTCCCCGAGATATCTGCGCCGGCCGATCAGATAACCGACCCCGATGACGACCGCGATGACCGCGAATCCGGTCAGAACTCCCCGCACTGCGCGCCCCGGTCACAGAGAAGGGAAATCCCGGTCGGCGGTACGGATCCGTGTGTCATGCAGCCAACCCTCCCGAGGAACATCCCCCGAGGTCAACGTGATCTCGCGCACCGGTCCCGCACGCGGCGGTGGGCGTCATGACATCATCGACTTGTCCCCCTCTGGCCCGCGTCGGAAGGCCGGTCCCATGAGTCATGACCAGCACGGACACCCCCACCGGTGGGCACGGCTGCGGCGCCGCGCGGGACACCTGCTGACACCGCACTCGCACACGGCTGCCGACAGGACCGACCGTGCGCTGGAGGCGTCCGCCAAGGGCATGCGGACGCTGTGGACCTCGCTCGCCGTGCTCGGCGTGACGGCGGCGGCGCAGTTGGCCGTGGTGGTGCTGTCCGGGTCGGTGGCCCTGCTCGGAGACACCGTCCACAACGCCGCGGACGCGCTGACCGCCCTGCCGCTGGGCGTCGCGTTCGTGCTGGGCCGCCGCGCGGCGAACCGCCGCTTCACCTATGGCTACGGGCGGGCCGAGGACCTGGCGGGCCTCGTCATCGTGCTCACCATCACCGCCTCGGCCGGGTTCGCCGCCTGGACCGCCTTCGACCGGCTGCTGAACCCGCGGGAGATCAGCTATCTGCCCGCCGTCGCGGCGGCGGCGGTGATCGGCTTCCTCGGCAACGAGTGGGTGGCCCGCTACCGCGTCCGCGTCGGACGCGAGATCGGCTCCGCCGCGCTGGTCGCCGACGGGCTGCACGCCCGCACCGACGGATTCACCTCCCTCGCCGTCCTGCTGGGCGCGGGCGGCGCCGCGCTCGGCTGGCGGCTCGCCGACCCGATCGTGGGTCTGGTCATCACCGCCGCCATCCTGCTCGTCCTGCGCGACGCCTGCCGCGAGGTGTTCCGCCGGATCATGGACGCCGTCGACCCCGCCCTCGTCGACACCGCGGAACACGCCCTGGAACGGGTGCCGGGCGTACGGGCGGTGAGCGAACTGAGACTGCGGTGGATCGGTCACCACCTGCGTGCCGAGGTCGCCATCGTCGTCGACGGGGAGCTGACCGTCCGCGCCGCGCACCAGGTGGCGGTGGACGCCGAACACGCGCTGCTGCACGCCGTACCGAGACTGGCCGCGGCCCTGGTGCACGCCGATCCTGCCCCGGTACCCGGCGCCCCCGACCCGCATGTCGTCCTGGCGCATCATCTGATGTGAGCGAAGAACCTGTCCGTCAGTTGCGTGGCAGCAGTGTTCCCAGCGGGCCGAGGTCGAGGTTGAGGTCTTCGGCCGTCAGTCCGTGCTGGTCACACAGCTCCTTCATACGCTCGTCGAGCAGCATGAGCGTCGTACCGATCCGGTCCACCTGATCGTCGCTGAGGTCGCCCTGCTCGACGCGGCGGATCGCCTGCCGTTCCATGAGCTGGCGCAGGAGTTCCACCACCGTCAGGACCAGCGAGACCAGGTCGTGCCCCATCTGCTCGCGATCCACGTCGAACCGTGCGCTGGTCATAGGGGGCCTCCGTCCGCCCAGGGGGCGGGAACGCGTTCACTGACCGAGGACAGCAGGGCGTGCAGCGACAGCCGGACCAGGGGCACGTCGGCGATGGCGATGACCAGATCACCGCTGACCACCACTCCGGTCGCCAGGACACGGTCGAGAAGATCGACGAGGGGAACGCCGATGGGACCTGACAGCGGCTCCGGGGTGTTCCAGGGCACCGGTTCGTGCTGCGTCACGCGTCACACCTCGCCGACGAAGGAGTAGGGCACCCACGGTCCTGACATCTCGATGTGCGCCCCGGTCAGCCGGCGCAGTGACCGGACCGCGCGGGAGACTTCGTCGGTACGGTCCGCCGCGACCAGATAGGCCGCGTTGAGAACCTGGAGTCCCCGCCCGTCCGTCAGTTCCTGGGCGTGCGTGCGCAGTCGCCGTGAGGCGGCGGCCAGGGCGCGCAGCGCGGTGTCCACGGTGTCGGCGGTGCGCAGTGCCGCGTCGTGCCGCTGTTCGCGCCGCTGGTGGACGTCTCGTTTACGGTCCAGATAGGCGCGGCCCGCACCGGCGGAAGGTTGGCTGCGCCCGGTCGGCGCGGGCTCCGGTGCGACGGGCTGCCGGGGCGCCGTCGGCGCGTACACCTTCACTCCCCACTCGACGCGTCCCTCGATACGCCGCAGGGCGGTGTGGAAGCGGTCGGCGTCCTGGTCAAGGGCGTGGCGGGCGCGCTCGTCGCCCCGGTAGAGCGTGGCCAGCGCGAGGGGGACCGTGGGTCCACAGGTGGCGGCGGCGGACACCACCTCGTGGTGGGCGCGGGCACACCGTTCCAGTTCGTGCTGGTCCGACAGGCGTTCCTGCCAGGCTTCTTCGGTGAAGTGGGCCGCCTCGACCCGCTGGACGACGGCCGTGAGCGTCCCGAAGGACAGCGTGCGGACGGGCGTGTTCCCGGAGAGCCCGGGGAGAGCGGTGAGGACGGCCGGTTCGAGACGGCGGCAGACGGCGAAGACATAGGTGGCGGTGGTGTCGTCGAGGCCGGGTAGTGGCGTGCTCATGTCCCTTGTCTCTCCTTGCTCCTGGCCGGGGGCGGGGCCTGTTCAAGAGCGGATTCGAGGGCCGCCAGGCGCGTGCGCAGCTCATGGTTCTCGTCCTGCAGGGCGCTGCGGGCGGCGCGGGAGCTGAGGGCCGGGTCGGTCTCCCACCAGTCGATGCCGGCTTTCTTGGCGGTCTCCACGGACGCGACGAACAGACGCAGCCTGATGGTCAGCAGCTCGATGTCCAGCAGGTCGATCTTGATGTCCCCGGCGATCACGATGCCTTTGTCGAGGACGCGTTCAAGAATGTCGGCGAGGTTGGTGGTACTCGGGCCGGGGGCGACGCCGCCGCCCTGCCTGAAGTCAATATCGGTCACTGGACCGCTCACTCCTCTTCCTCGTCCTCGGCCGGTTCATCCTCGTCCTCGTACTCCCACTCGCCCTCTTCGTCCTCTTCGCCGTCCTCAGCCTCGTCCTCGTCAGCGACCTCGCCGTCCTCCTCCTCTTCCTCCTCCTGCTCGGCCTCTTCCTCCTCCATGGCCTCTTCGTGCGTACGGACGACTTCGCCGTCCCGGATCTCACCGCGCCACGCGTCCTCGGGCTCTTCTTCGGTGAGCGTGACGTACCGCTGGAAGTGTTTGAAGTCCAGGCGCAGGCGCCGGCCCTGAGCACGCCACAGGTTGCCGGTCTTCTCGAAGAATCCGGACGGGTAGTACTCGACGACGAGGACGATGCGGGTCAGGGCCGGTCCCAGCTCATGGAAGCTGACAGCTCCACGGGTCGTGCCCTTGGCGCCTTCCGAGGTCCATACGATGCGCTCGTCGGGCACCTGTTCCTGAACGGTCGCTTTGAAACCGCGCGTCGACGGGCCGACCTTGACCTTCCAGTCCGTCGTCACCTCATCGCTCTGCGACACATTGCGCACGCCCTTGGTGAAGCTGCCGAACTTCTCGTACTGCGTCCAGTGGTCGTACGCGAAACGGAGCGGCACGCCCAGGTCCAGGACCTCGATGATGCTCGTCACCTTGGTGTCGCCGGCCTTGCCCTTGCCCTTGCCGCCACCGACCAGGTCTTTGGCCTTGCCCACGACGCTGTCCTTCACCCCCTTCGCCTTCTGGGCGAAGAAGGCCTTCACGGGGGATTCGCCTTTGAGGATGCTGGAACCGATCGCGGGCAGTATTCCGCCGTTCTCCGCGACGTCGGTGAGCTTTCCGGTGACCCCGGTCAGCTTCTCGCCGGCCTTCTCGACCACGTGGTCCACTTGGGCGCTCAGGTAGCGGGAGAGTTCTTCGCGCAGCCGGTCGAGACCTGAATCGCCGGCGTCAGGGGTGTCCTGTTCTGTCCTGGCCATGACCGGCTACCTCCCGCGATCGGCGCGCTTGGATGTCCTCTTGGCCGCACGCTGCGACGACGACGCCGACTTCTTCGCGGCCGTCTTCTTGGCCGGCGAGGTCTTCTTCGCCGCCGTCTTCCTGGCGGGGGCCGTCTTCTTCGCGGCGGACTTCTTGGCGGGAGCGGCCTTCTTGGCCGGGGCGGACTTCTTGGCTGGCGCCGACTTCTTCGCGGGCGCCGACTTCTTGGCCGGAGCGGCCTTCTTGGCCGGAGCTGTCTTCTTCGCCGGCGTCCTGCTGGGCTGCCGCTTCCCGGGCGCGGGCCTGCGGCGCCTGGGCGGAGCCTCCTCTTCTTCCGGCTCCTCCTCTTCTTCTTCCTCTTCCTCTTCTTCTTCCTCTTCAGGCTCTTCTTCGTCCTGGTACTCGTCCTCCGGCTCCTCCTCGTACTCGCCCTCCGCCTCTTCCGCCTCTTCTTCCTCCTCGGGCTCTTCCTCCTCGTACTCGTCCTCGTACTCGTCCTCCGCCTCTTCGTCCCCCTCTTCTCCTTCGTCCCGCGCGGCCTTCTTCCCACCGAGGCTGAGGGTGCGGTCACTGATCGCGTCGGCGAGGGAGCCCATACCGCGGTTGGCGACCGCCGTCAGCGCGTTGCGGGCCGCGTCGAGGCCTTCGGACTTCAGCTGCTGCTGGAGCTCGGCGACCTGCGGGACCTCACCGAGCCGGCGCACGCCCTCGGCCACCAGCTGCCGCGGTTCGAGGCCGAAGCGCCTGCCCGCCAGATAGGTCACAGCGGTCAGCGCGAGCCGGCCCTTCTTCGTGCGGCCGAGCACATAGCCACCGACGACTGCGGCAGCCAGAGTTACCTTGGTCTGGTCATCCATGAGAGTGCCACCTTCGATCGCTCGCCGGGTCCGGCCGACCCTCGTAGAGCCGGTCGAGTAGCCGTTCCTCTTCCTTTTCGAATGCCTCGAGGCTGAGATTTCCCTCTTCGAATTCCTCATTCAGCAAGGCAAGTTGGGCGCGGATCACGGCCGGGTCGTGCACCTCGCGGTCCGCGGCGTCCAGCAGTTGCTCCGCCACCCAGGCCACCCCGCGGACCGGCGCCAACGGCAGGGTGAGAATTCCGGTGATCAGTCCCATGTCAGGCTCCCGCTCTCACGAGAGGGCCCTCGGGCGCGACAAAGCTGTAGCAGGGCAGCGGTCCCGCGACCCGCAGTTCCACGTGGTCACGACGGAGTGCGGCGAACTCCCGCGCCACCGCCCTGAACCGGTCGCCGGCCGCCCTGTCGACGAGAAATGACGTGTTGAGCACACAACCGGAGACCTCAGGGCCGGCGGCCACGGCGTGGGCCAGGGGTGTCAGCTCCAGCACGGCACGGCGGCCGGCCTCGGCCGCCCGGCGCGACAGCGCCGTCACCACCGCCTCGCCCAGACGCAGATTCGCCTCGTATCCCGGATGCCGCCGCGCGGCCTCACGGAGCTGCTGGATATTCCTGTCCTCACGTACGAGACCGGCCAGCGCGTCGGGCGGCGCGAGCGCCTTGACGTTCACCTCGACCCGTCCGGCCAGCCGCTCCAAGGCCGTCAGGTGACGGCCCTCGGCGGCGGCCAGTTGCTCGTGGACCGTCGCCTCGTCCGGCGCGACCATGCCGAACCGCATCGGCAGCACGGGCCCGCTCTCGGTGAGCCGCAGCAGCAGCTCCTGATGCGCGAGGAGGTCACGGCGGCGGGCGCGCAGCTTCGGCGGAACGTCACTGACGACGGCGGCGAGCGGCCCTTGCGTGAGCACGCGCAGCGGCAGGGGCGGGCTCCCCACTCCGCAGGCTCCCGCCGGAGCCGGCTGCTTCGCCCGGACGATGGCGTAGACGTACACACCGCTGTCTGCCACCGGTCAGTCCTCCGAGGGACGGCGGCGGCGGGTGGCGGAGCGGGCAGGAGCGCGCCGCCGTGGCCGCGTCTCCTCTTCCTCTTCCTCGTCGGAGTCCTCGTCCCCGGCGCCGACGGCCTGGCGCACCGTGTTGCCCACGGACTCGGCCGCCTGCTTCACCTTGCGCTTGCCGACGGACCTGGCCATCCCGCCGCCGCCACCGAACAGCTCGGGGACCGTCGTGCTGCGCGAATCGCGCTCCAGGTCCAGCCGGTTGCACGCCTCGGCGAACCGGAGGTAGGTGTCGACACTCGCCACCACGATGCGGGCGTCGATCTTGAGGATCTCGATGCCGACCAGGGAGACCCTGATGAACACATCGATCACCATGCCCCGATCCAGGATGAGTTCCAGCACGTCGTACAACGTGCCGGCGCGCGGTACGTACGCGACCTCGTCGGAGTAGGTGGTCGTTCTCATGGGTGCGTCCTCTCAGCTGGTCGGATCGCCACGGTCACTCGTCGGCGGCGCCTCTTCGGTAGCGGCGGACCCTGCGGTACTCCATGAGTTCGCCGTCCTGGTTCAGCTGCACCTCGTACGAAGCGAGCAGGCTCGTGGTGTCGGGGATACGGGGAACCTCCAGGACGTCCACGACGACGCACCATCCGTCCTCGTTGCGCCGCACCCCTGACACGCCCTCCGTGTGGTGGCTGATCAAGCTCGCCAGTCGCTCGCGGGCGGCATGAGCGGCGTGCTCCGGCCCCTGCTCGGAGGCGGCGCGCCGACGGGTCGCCGTGGACGTGGGCCGGGCCCGTGTTCGACGTTCTTCTGCCATAGGACAAGTCTGATCACTATCCCGCCCACCGCATCCTGGGCGGGCCTATCGAGTACGCCGCCCGCGGGGCCGACTTATTCGCCGCGTTCCGCGGTGTCCCGCGTCGTCTGTCCGACCACGGCGGCGAGCCGTCCGAGCATGCTGCGGTGGCGGATCTGGATCAGCGTGTCAACGGCGGTGTTGTGCACCGCCCCGCCGGGGCCGCGGAGCGGATGCTCGTCCACGACGACCAGCGTGTCCTGTCCCCACGGCTGGACCTCGATGGCGATCCTGGCCGTACCGAGCGGGCCGCTGTACGCCTCGAGTTCGAGCCGGTGGGGTGGTTCGTACCGCCGGACGACCGTGTGCCCGCCGACCGTCCACGGGCCGAGCCGGACCTGGTATTCGATCGTCGACCCGAGCTCGGGCCATGTTCCGTCGGCCGGGCGGGACCGGGCTGTGCCCACCACCCAGTCCGCGTACCGATTGCCGTCCTCCAGCACCGCCCACACGGCGGCCGGGGGCCTTCTGATCAGCTGATGCCGTACGGCCATGGGTGCCTCCAAGGACATACGTGTGCCCGTGACTCGCCGGGCGGTCGGGCGGTCGGGGAGAGCCGTGCTCACTGCACGCGTGCCGCGTGCGCCGAACTGTCGTCACTCTCGTCCTCGGATCCCGGCACGTGGACGTTGAGAACGTTCACATTGGCCTCCACGACTTCCAGCCCCGTCATGCTTTCCACCGAGTCAGAGACATGGGACCGGATATTCCCGGCGGCTTCGGCGATCGGCGTACCGTACTCGACGACGATGTCGAGGTCGATCGCCGCCTGCCTCTCGCCGACTTCCACCGAGACGCCCCGCCCGGGATCGTCCGCACCGGATACCTTCTCGCGCACGGCCCCGAGCGAACGGGACGCGCCTCCGCCCATCGCGTACACACCGGACGTCTCGCGGGTCGCTATACCGGCGATGGCGGAGACGACCGAGTCGGCGATGGTCGTCTTTCCCTTCACCGCGCCGCCCTTGCCGGTGGACATGCCCGCCATCGCGGGTTCGTTGGCTGCCATGAGGGAATTCCCTTCCTGAAGGAGAGCTTCCGCCGGTGCCTCCGCTGAGGCAGGCGCAAGTGAAATGCCGCCGACCGCAAGGCTTTCCGCTCACGGCCGCGACCCCTTCCTCCCACTCTGCCCGGCTTGTTCGCATGGCGCCATTCGGGTGAGTCCGGCGCGAATGGTGAGCGCAGTGCCCGGCCACGGACCGGCCTGACGGGCAGTCGTCAGGGCGGCCGGGGATCGTGGAGCCGCGTCAGATCGGGGCGCAGCCGGTGCCATACGGGGTGCCGGACATGGCCCCCGGACGTCCAGCCGGACAGGGTGATCTCGGCGACGAGGCGGGGCTCGACCCAGTGCGGAGCCGGCACCCCGACCGGGTTGATGAAGGGGGAGGTGTCACGGGGAATCACGGCCAGGTAGCGGGCGAGGTCACGCCGCTCGCGGTCGGACAGCCCCGAGCCGACGGCTCCGACGAAACGCAGTCCGGCCCGCTCCGCCACCCCGATCAGGGCCGCGCCGGGAAGGCCGGTGATGCCGCCGCGGCCCTCCGACCAGCCCCCGATGATCACGTCGAGGGTCACGACGTGCTTGGTCTTGCGCCAGTCCGTCGACCGGACGCCCGGGGCGTACCGGGACGACAGGCGTTTCGCGACGACGCCCTCGAAGCCGGCCCGCAGCGAGGTCTCCCAGGCCTGGTGCCCGTGCCCCTCGACGAACGCCGGCACCGACCAGTGCGGACCGCCGAGGCCGAGGCCGGCGAGGACGGACCGCCGCTCCCGGTACGAGGAGCCGAGCAGGGACCGGCCGTCCAGGTGCATGACGTCGAACAGCATGAGGTGAACGGGGTACTGCCCCGACAGGTGCGCCGCGCGGCGCGGGTCGGCCACGCCCATCCGCCGCTGCAGCAGCCCGAAATCGGGCCGCCCCTGGTCGTCCAGGACCACGACCTCGCCGTCGAGCACCGCCGGCCGCCCGCGAAGCTGCTCACCGAGCGCCGCGAGCTCCGGGTAGGTCGCGCTCGCGTCATTGCCGCCGCGTGTGCTCAGCCGTACCGTCCCGTCGCCCGGCGCGGCGGTGACGCACCGGGCCCCGTCGAACTTGACCTCGAAGGCCCAGTGCTCCTCTTCACCCTCACCGGGCAGCGCGCCGGAGAGGGCGAGCATCGGCCTGATGGCGGGAAGCGGTGCGGTCGGCGCCATGCCTTCGATGATCCCCCGGGCCGTACGCTCCCGCAGATCGGCCGCCGGTGATCGCCCTCTCGGCCGGCGCCGTCCCGCCGACGCCGGCCCGGCAGCCCGGCGTCACGGCCCTTCGGCGAGCGCGGAAAGGCGTTGCGCGCGGGACACGCCGGGGAGGATCGTTTCCGCGGCAGCCGGCGAGCCACGACGCACCGGAGGGGGGTGCGTCGTGGCACCCGCCGTCGTGGCGCCCGACCTCGTGGCACCCGACCTCCGGGCACCCGCCGCCGCGGCGTCAGAGCCTGTCGGGTGACCTTCGATCGGGGAGCGGACGCGGTCTGGTGCGTGCGATTCCAAGGCGCCGGGATGTCCTCGTAGCGGAGCTACTAGGACATTTCGGCAACGCGGGAAGCGTGCGTGCTAGGGCGTGGCCGCCCGATCAGAGGTCACCCGACAGGCTCTCAGGCGCCCGCCCGCAGCGCCAGGGCGGCGAGTGCCTCCGGGGCGCCCGCCTGGCCCCGTATGCCGGGAAAGGCGTTGATGTCCACGATCAGCGGGGCGCCGTCGCCCGCGTCGATCACGTCCACGCCGTACACGTCCAGCGCGAAGACGGAGCCGACCTCGCGCACCAGGTCCAGCCAGCCGTCCGGCAGTTCACCGAGGGCGAGCGGCAGCGTCGGGCCCCGGCCCCCGTCCGCCAGCTCCGACCGGCGCAGGGCGCCGAAGACCTGGCCGGCGACGACCCACAGCTTGTGGTCCCAGCCGCTGTTGGCGGTGAAGGGCTGTACCACCACCGGCTCGTCCGGCCAGTCGGCGCACAGGGCGCGCAGGCGCGCGGCGTCGTCGGCCCGGGCGACGAGGTCGTGCCGTCGGCTGTGCCGGCTCTTGACCACCAGCGGGCGGGTGGGTTCCGCCTCGGCCGCGAGCAGCCGGAGCGCCGCCACGGTCCTGGTCTCCGCGAACGGCAGTCCGGCGCGCCGGGCCAGCTCGGCCATTTCCGTACGGTCCTGGCAGAGCCCGGTCGCCGCGGCCGAGTTCAGTACGGGGGCGCCGCGTTGCTCGATCGACCGGGCCAGGGACAGCGCGCGCGGTGTCCGTGCCTTCAGCAGATAGACGTCGGCGAGCGTGCCGGGGCCGGCCGGCTCGCGCGACAGGCAGTCCTCCGCCCCCGGATCCAGCGACTCCACGTGGTGGCGGGGCGTCAGCAGGGCGGTCGTGGCGGCCAGCAGCGGGTGGTCGGGCCGGGGCGTGATCAGACAGATCCTCATCGGCCCTCACCCGCCGTCGCGGGCAGCTGCGCCGGAACCCGCACCGGTTCCTGGACGGGGGTGAGGGCCGTCGCGCCGGGTACGGCGCCGCCGGTACGGGCCAGCTCCAGGACGGCGCGCGCCACCCGCGCCGCCGCGTCCGGCACCTGCCGGAAGCTCGGGAAGTCGTTCACATCGACGACCACCGGACCGTCCGGGCCGAGCAGTACGTCGACGCCGTACAGATCCAGCCCGTAGACCGCCCCCACCTCGGCGGCGATCCGGGCCACCTCGGCGGAGAGCGGGACGCGCCGCTCGGGCGCCGGCCGGTCCGGGTGGAGCGGGGAACGCCGCTCGGTCGCGTACAGCTCGCCGCCCACGCAGTAGATCTTGAGGTCGATTCCCGAGTTCGGCACGTACGGCTGGGCTATCAGCATCCCTTCCCCGGCCAGTTCGTGCCGCATCCCGGCCAGCAGGTCCGGCGAGGCCACCAGCCGTACCGCGCGCCCGGAGCTCCCGTCGGCGGGCTTGACGACGAGCGGGAACTCCGCGTCCGGGATCTCCGCCAGGGACTCCGGCCGCGCGGCCGCGTATGTCAGCGGTACCGGCAGCCCGCCGCTCCGCCCGATGACCGCCGCCAGCACCTTGTCCCGCACCCCGCGGATCGACCGCGCGTCATTGACCGTGGTCAGCCCGACCGCCGCGGCGGTCTCCAGCAGGGTCAGTCCCGGCCCCCCGGACACCGTCTTGAGCACCCAGGCGTCGTGGCTGCCCGCCCGTATCTCCTCGGACGCCCGTATCAGCGAGCTGCCGGGCCGCAGCACATCCACCCGGTGTCCCCAGGCGTCGAGTTGGCGGATCACTTCCACGGGCATGCCGTCGTAGCGGTACTGCTCCTCCACCAGAAAGCAGAGTCTCATCGACCTTCCCCGTAACCCCGGACGTCTGAGGATGCTGTCCGGCAGACTGTGACACCTCGGGGTTCATGATCCGCCCCCGCGTCACCTCCCGCCGCACCGCCCCCGACGCCCCGTCACCCGCCGCGCGGTGACCGGCTCACGGGCGGCGGGCGGCCCACTCGGTTCTGGTGCCACGGACGACCAGGTCGTGGCGGTGCAGGACGCCGTCGGGTCCGTCACTGTCGAGGAGCGTGTCGAGGGCGGCCAGGTCGTCGGCGGCCATCCGGCCTTCGAGCACCGGCCGGATACGGCGCAGGTACGCGTGGGCGTAGTGGCCGGTGGCGGGCGGGTGCGGGGGCCTCAGGTCGATCGTGAACGTCCGCTTGCCGAGGATCGCGAAGCCGCTCCGCTCAAGATGCGGGCCCCAGTCAGGACCGAGGTGCGGTTGCGTGTCGGCCCGCTCCTGTTCCAATGCCTCGTGGCAGCGTGATTCGAGGCCGGGGCGTCCCAGGCCGATGTCCTCGGGCAGGAACCGGGGCGGTGCGTCCATCTCGGCCACGGCCAGCAGGCCACCGGGGCGGATCGTGGCGAAGGCGTCCTTGAACACCCGGTCGGGGTCAGCCATTTCGTGCAGTGAGTTGGACGCCCACACCAGGTCGACCGGTTCGACGGCGGGCCAGGCCACGTCCAGGTCGGCCCGGACCGTACGGACCCGGTCCGCGATTCCGAGGTCCGCGGCCTTGGCCCGGACGCGGGTCAGCAGCTCCTCGGTCCGGTCCACGGCGATCACGTCGGCCGCGCCGAAGCGCCGGGCCAGGGCGATGGTCCCGGTCCCGGTTCCGGCGCCCAGATCCAGGATCCGGCGCAGCGGTACCTCCGTGGCCTGCCGCTGAATCCAGCTGGTCACGTCGGACAGATAGGAGTGCAGGACGGCGGCGTCCAGGTCCAGCAGCTCGGCCATCGCCGCCGAGTCGCCCCCCTGGTGCGGACCGTGCGGGTGGTGGTGAGAGTGATCGCGGAGTTCCATGGGTGCGACCCTACGAGCCCAATGCGTGAATGGCATAAGCTCTTGCCTATGACGCAAGAACCGGATCTCGACAGCCTGATCCGCCGGCGGATCAAAGGACTGCGCCTGGCCCGGGGCTGGTCGCTGGATGCCCTCGCCGCCCGCTGTTACTTGAGCCCTTCCACCCTGAGCCGTATCGAGACCGGTCACCGACGGATCGCCCTCGATCAGCTGGTGCCCATCGCCCGGGCCCTGGGCACCACCCTGGACCAGCTGGTGGAGTCCGTCGATGACGACGACGTGGTGATCAGGCCGGAACGCGACCATGTGCGCGGGGTGACCACCTGGATGCTCACCAGGGAGCGGGCACCGCACGGCGTGACCGTCGCCAAGATGCGTATCACCGCGCCTTCGCGGCCGGTCGGCATCGGTGAGATGGGCGTGCATCCCGGCCGGGACTGGTTCACGGTGCTGTCGGGAACCGCTCGCCTGCAACTGGGGGAACGGACCATCCTGGTCGAGCCCGGCAGCGCGGCGGAGTTCTCCACCATGGTTCCGCACGCCATCGGAGCCCACGACGGCCCGGTCGAGATCCTCATCATCCTCGACCACGACGGTGAACGCGCCCACCTCCACCCGTGCGATAAGCACCCCGGCCCGTAGGCGGGGGGCCGTCGGGCGGCTTCAGCCGGTGTCCGCCGCCGGGGCGCCGGTCTTCAGCCAGGACAGGGCCGCACTCGTCAGCGCCGTGATGCCGGTGGGAAGCGTGGTGCGGACGTCCGGTGCGAACTCCGGTGAGTGGTTGGGCGGGAGGGCGGCGAGCTTCTCCTCGGCGGTGCCGGGGGTCTCCGACCACGCCTTGGGGCCCACCGCGCCGAGCATCCAGTAGGACAGCGGGATGCCGGGCATTCCGTGCAGGGACGTTCCCGCGTCCCCGTAGAGCGGAAAGTCCTCGGTCGCCATGGCCGGCGGCCAGGCGGCGACGCGCTCGGGGCCGTAGAGGCGCAGATGGGCCTCGCGCACGGCGGCCGTGGCCGCCGGGTCGGGGTGGGTGACCGGGGAGCGGGACACGACCGTGATCTCCGGGTCACGGGGGCAACCGGACGCGGCGCATTCGGCCCTGACGATCCGTTCCACCGCGCCGGCCAGCCGGTCGAGCGCGCGCTCCGACAGGGCGCGGACGGTGATGCCGAGCGTCGCCCGGTCCGGGACGAGGTTGTTGCCGGTCCCCGCGTGGAAGGAGCCGACGTTGAGCACGACGGACTCGGTGGGCGCCGACTCGCGTGACACCGCGCCCTGGAGCCGCAGGACCGCGGCGGCCCCGGTGAGCACCGGGTCCACCGCCAGCTGCGGGGTGCCGGCGTGGCCGGCCCGGCCGTGGATGACCGCCTCGAAGCTGACGCTTCCGGCCAGCATCGGGCCGTAGGCATGGGCGACCATGCCTCCCGGCAGCGGGGCGGTGTGCTGGGCGAGCACGATGTCGGGCCGCCCGAAGCGCTCGTACAGCCCGTCCTCCAGCATGGCCCGCGCTCCCGCGAGCGTCTCTTCGGCCGGCTGGCCGACGATCACCACGGTCCCGCGCCAGCTGTCCCTGGCGCGGGCCAGCAGCGACGCGGCTCCCGCCGCCGCGGCGGTGTGCAGGTCGTGTCCACAGGCGTGCATGGCCGGGCCCTCACTCGCGTACGGAAGGCCGGTCCGCTCCCGCAGGGGCAGCGCGTCGAGTTCGGCGCGGATCATGACGCGCGGCCCGTCCCCATTGCGCAGGACTCCGACGACTCCGTGGCCGCCGACGTCGCTTGTGACCTCGTACCCCGCGTCCCGCAGCCACTCCCCCAGCCGGGCGGCCGTGCGCCGCTCCTCGCCGGAGAGTTCGGGGTGGCGGTGCAGATCCAGGTAGAAGGCGACCGCCGGGCGGAGGACCTCCCGCACCCCGTCCAGGACGGCTGTGTTCTCTGCGGTGTACGCGACGGGGCTCACGCGGTACATGGTGCGCCACCGGCCAGGCACCTGACGAACAGACCACTGACGAGCGCGGTCAGCGGAAGACCTGCCGATCTGCCAGCGGGGTCGGCTGGAATGGTGCGCAGCACGACGACGGACCCCCGGGGAGCCCCCCGGTGGCCTGGCTTCCCCCAAGGAGTCCCCATGGCTGACAAGAGCATCCTCGCCTCCCTCGCCGACGAGATCATGGAGCTCGAGTCGGAGACCTTCGAGATCTCGGACTACTCGGACGCGAGCGAGGTCGTTCTCGCGGGCTCCACGAGCTGCAGCTCGACGTCGACCTGTTCCTCCACCACCAGCACCACCTCCTGCAGCGCCTGATTTTCGCGCTTCGCTCACGACGAGCGGCCCCTGCTTCCTTCCGCGCAGGGGCCGCTCGTTCTGTGTGTGCCGGGGCGGTTACGGGAACGGATGCGGCACCTTGCGGATCTCCGCTTCGGTCAGCTCCGTGCCGCGCAGCCCCGCCCGGTGGGCGGCGGTGCGCAGGCGTGGCAGGTGCGGAGCCCGCTGGCGCGTCCAGCCGAAGTCGATCGGCAGCAGTCCGGGGACGATCGTGGACACCGTGCGCAGCCCTATGCGGTGCTGTTCCGGGGTGGTCTGGTCGACGACGATGACATCGTGCCCCGCCCGTACCAGCTCGTCCCGGCAGTGCGTCACATCGTCGCGCAGGTCGCCGGTACGCGGCCGGTCCCGCTCCTCCCAGCTGCGGTAGACCTCCGCCATCGGCCGGACGGCGGCCGGCTCCAGGTACGTACGGACGTGTTCGGCCATGCGCGGCAGACCGTAGAGCTGGGCGTGGTCCTTCAGATGCAGGACCTTCCCGAAGTCCTCGGCCATGGCCTCCAGTTCGCCGCGCCGCTCCTCGACCTGGCGGGGCAGGTGCGGGATGTAGGTGAGCACCTCGGACAGGGCTCCCTCCAGCGCCGCCGCGGGATCCAGGCTCGCGCCCGCGCCGAAGGAGAAGGTGCCGGGGCCGCCGTCGCGCCGTACGGCCAGGCCGGTGACGACCGGTACCGCGAGGTCGATCCGGTTGTCGAAGGCATGCACGTCATAGCCCTGCAGACCGGCCCGCTCGATCATGGTGCGGACCGTCCTGTCGCCGATCGAGTCGAGTGCGATCTCGGTGAGCGGGGTGGCTCCGTACCAGGCGACCAGGAAGGCGTCCCGCTCGATGAGTTCGAGCAGACCGCCGAGGACCGCCTCCTCCAGGCAGCTGCCGATGGCGCAGCCGTTGGAGCATTCGAAGACGAAGTTGTCCGAGGCCAGGCCCGCGCTGTAGTGGACGAGCCGCGCCGGTACGAGGACCGGCCGTTCGTCGCGCAGGGAGTATCCCCAGACCCAGGGGATGGGCCGGTCGGGGTCGAAGGGGCTGACCATCGGGTCGTCGCGGTAGGTCTCGGGCGCGTAGAAGCCGCACTCGGCGGGGTCGAGGGCGTCGTCGCCGAGGGCGCTGTAGGCCGCGGTGAGCAGCGTGGTGCCGGTGCGCCGGTGGGTTCCGGCGTACCGTTCCAGGCCTTCCAGATAGGCGAGGTCACGGCTGGCGTCGAAGCCGTTGGCCTGGCCGCTCCAGGTGACATCGGTCAGGCCCGCGTATCCGCGCATGAAGACGCTGCCGGCGACGGGCGCGGTGGTGGGCGAGGTGACATTGATCCAGGTGCCGGAGCCGAGGACCCCGGAGACGGGGTTGGCCAGGGCCAGGGTCGGCATCGGGTAGGACGACGCCGCGCGCAGCCGGTAGGCGTCGGGAGCGGGCTTGGGCCGGCTCACCAGTCCCAGGCGTGCCTGGTCGGGGCTGTCGGCGCCGCGCGGCCCGCAGTGCGGGCAGAGCGGATCGGTGAACAGCGGGTACGTCCGCACCTCGAGCGTGGCGAGGTCGAGCCGGGACACCTGCGGCAGGCTCCGGTCGGCCGCGCCGGGCCCCGGGGGGAGCACGCTGTCGGAGAGGACGACCGCGCGGTAGAGGGCGTCCACCGCGTCGAGGGCGTACGGGGTGAGCCACGGCCAGTCGCCGGCCGCGCGGGTCCGCTTTCCGGTCTCCAGGGCGTCCCGCTCGGTGCGGGTGCGCAGCCGCTGCCAGCGCATGGCCAGGCACTGGCCGCACGCGGGGGCGCTGCCGTCGCCGCCCCAGGGGCCCACCAGCACCGCCTGGGCGGTGAGATGGACGGTGGAGGTGGCGCGCACGTCCGCGAAGCGGTCGTCGCCGCGGTGGCCGAGGACATCGCCGGCGCCCAGCGGCACCACCGTCGGGCCGCCGGCCGGGGCGAGCCGTTCGGCGAGGGCCAGCTGCAGCTGTGCCCGTGCCGTCTCCAGCGGTGTGCCGTCCCGTACCGCGGCCGGCGAGGCGGTCGTGTCCGTCGTCATGTCGAGTTGCTCCAGCGGAAGGTCTTCAGCGCCAGCGCGCCGAAGATGACGGTGAACACGACCAGCCCCCCGCAGCCCAGGGCGATGTCGTCGAGACCGCCCCGGCCGGAGAGGGCCGCGGACACCGCGTCGTTGAGGTAGCGCAGTGGCAGCACGCGCGAGACGGACTGCAGCCAGGACGGCATCATGTCGAGCGGCAGGAAGGATCCGGAGAGGAACGCCATCGGCACCATGAGGAAGTTGGCGATGGCGGCGACCGCCTCGGGGGTGTCGGCGTAGGAGCCGATGACGACACCGATGGTGAGGAACGCGGTGATGCCGAGCACCAGCACGGGCAGCGCCAGCGGCCACCGGCCGTCCAGCCGCATGCCGAAGAGCGGCAGCATCGCCACCGCGACGAACACCACCGCCTGGACCACGCCCACCCCGATGGCGATGACATAGCGGGAGCCCAGGACCGAGGGCAGCCGGGTGGGGGTCATCCGGATCAGCCGCAGCAGGTCGTCGCGGCGCCACTGCATCAGGGTGAACGCGACCCCGAAGACAGCGGCGTTGGCGACACCCCAGGACATGACGCCCGGCGCGATGTAGGAGATGTACGGGCGGCCGGTCTCCTCCACCTCTTGGCCCCGGAAGATCAGCCCGAAGACGACCAGGAAGAGCAGCGGGAAGGCGAAGGTGAAGAAGAGAGTGGCCTTGTCCCGGATCTGCGCCCGGTAGCCGGCCCCCGTCAGTGCTGCGTACGCGCTCATCCCTGCTGCTCCGTGTCGTCGGTCTCGTCAGTGGCTGCGATGGGGGTGCCGGTGAGTTCGAGGTAGACGTCCTCGAGGGTGGCGGTGCGGGTCTGGACGCCGTCGAGGCCGGTGAGCGCGTCGACCGCCTGGAGGACCTTCCCGGAGACCGCCGTCTCCAGGACGAGGGAGCCGCCCTGCACGGTGACCCGGTCCACGCCGGGAATCGCGGTCGCGTCCGCCTCGCTCATCCGCTCGGTGGGGATCATCACCCGCGTCGGCGCCGCGGCGGCGCTGACCAGGTGGTGCGGGGAGTCCAGGGCGACGACGGAGCCGGCGACCAGGATCGCCACCCGGTCGCACAGGGCCTCGGCCTCGTCCAGATGGTGGGTGGTGTAGACGATGGTGCGGCCCTCGCTCTTGAGCTCGCGCAGCACCTTCCACAGATCGCGGCGGGCCTGCGGGTCCAGGGCGGCGGTGGGTTCGTCCAGGAAGATCAGCTCGGGGTCGTGGACGAGCGCCGAGGCGATGGCGAGGCGCTGCCGCTGGCCGCCGGAGAGGTTCTCGACCATGACGTCGCGCTGTTCGGCCAGCCCGACCATGCCGAGAGTGCGGTCGGCGTCCTCGCGGCCCGCCCCGTACAGCGCGGCGACCGTGCGGAGGTGTTCGCGCGCGGTCTGGCGTACGAAGAAGGCGGAGGACTGGGTCTGCACACCCAGCCGCGGCAACAGCGCCACGTTCCGGGGCCAGGGCGCCTGCCCGAGAACCGTCACGGTTCCTGAGTCCGCCTGGCGCAGGCCCTCCATGATCTCGACGAGGGTGGTCTTGCCCGCGCCGTTGGGGCCGAGGAGCCCGAAGAACTCCCCGCGGTTCACCTGGAGTGATACCCCGTCGACCGCCTGCCGGTCCCCGTATCGTTTGCGTATCTCCTCGACGACGATCGCTGCGCCGGTGGCTGCCTCGTGCGGCACGGACGCCATGGTCCTGGCCTCGCTCATGTGGTTTTGCGCCCCTCGGGGGTTGTGGGTCAGTGAACTAGGTGGAAGTAGAGGCCTGTTGCCAGGGCCGCGAGGATGAGGACGACGAGAAGAGTCGATCCCAGCCCGTAGCAGAGATAGAGGACGCGGGCCCGGCGGGGGTACGCGGCGGCGGCCGGCCGGTCGCTGAAGCAGAGCCGCAGGTACCGCCCGCTCTCCGGCCCGAGCTGGGAGACGCGCAGGGCGTGGCCGAGCATGGTGTACCCGTCGAGCGGAGGCAAGGGGAGCAGGTTGACCAGTGCCTGGACGCTGCCGAGGAGCAGCAGACCGGACAGCACCCGGCGGGTGGGGTCACCCTCGGGCAGCGCGGCCCACCAGGCCAGGAAGGGCAGCAGGAACAGCAGGTTGGCGAAGGCGCCGGCGCCCGCGACGGCGAACTGGTGCCACCGGGTGTGCAGATAGCGGTAGTTGTCGACGGTGCAGTACATCACCGCCGCCGGCAGCCGCCAGCGCAGCCCGATCTCGCTGACGGTGCCCCCGTAGTGCCGGGCGCTCACGCCATGGGCCAGTTCGTGCAGCGCCGTACTCAGCCACAGCAGGGTGAACACCGCCACCAGCGCGACGGGTTGCCGGACCAGCCACCAGGTGTCACGGCCCAGCTCCGGCAGGTTCGCGGCGAGCAGGACCTCCATCGCCACCATGAGCCCGGTCAGCGGGAGCAGTACCGGGGCTCGCAGGACGGGGCGCAGCCGCCGGTGGAGGCGGCCGGTGGTGGCGTCGGCGTCGGCGACCAGCCGCAGGGTGCCCCGCATCAGGGTGCCGTTGAGCGGGGTGCCCGCCGGAGCGGCCGGCGCCGGCCGGGGCGGCGCCCCGGCCAGCAGCCCGCGGGTGCCGAGCAGCTTCAGGAGCTGCTGCCAGTGCGCCTCGGCGAGACGCTTCCCGAATGCCTCGGCGTACTCCCCTCCGATCTCTCCCAGGCTGCGGACGCCGTCGAGCCGGGAGATGAGGAAGTACTCCTTCACGCCGACCTCGAAGGCCGCTCCGCTGTCCGGCTCCTTGATCAGGTGCACGGTGGCCGGGCCGTGCAGCAGGGCGGGGCTGAGCAGGATGTCCGGGCGCAGCGCCGGACGGTGGGAGAGGAGTTCCCCGGGTGTGGCGGTCATGGGATCGCCGCCGGGGCGGGTGCGCCGGCGGGGTCCTCGCGCAGGACCCTGCCGAGGACGTGCGAGAGGTAGGCCTCGTCGCGGATCGTCACATGCAGCCGGTTGTTCGTCATATGCATGTACGGGGACAGCAGCAGCGGCAGCGCCACGGCGGGGTCGGTGACCTGCTCGTCGCGCGTACCGTCCCAGGAGCGGAACACCAGCTCGCCCCGGGTGATCAGGTCCTCGGCCCGCGCGCGCAGTTCGAGGCAGTGCTCGGCCCAGCCGCGCAGGAAGGCGGGCAGCCGGCTCAGGTCACCGGTCTGGACGGCCTGCCGGATCCCCTCGAAGCGGCGGCCGAGGCCGGGGGCCATCCCGGCGTAGTTCTTGTCGTACTCCTTCGAGCCGATGAAGCCGGTCCCGGGGAAGGCGTTGTGCCAGAACTCGTAGTAGCGGTCCAGATAGCCGCCGAGTTCTTCCCGGTCGGGCAGGAAGCAGCCGGCCATGACCATCATCAGCTGAGCGGAGGTTCCGAGCAGCACGGTGCGCAGATGCAGGTTCATGGTGCGGAAGGCGTCCATGACCAGGTCGCTGGAGTGGGCGAAGTGCCACTCGGCGAGCTCGATGCCGGCCGGGCCGCCGTACTTGCCGTACTCGGGCTCGTACGGTTCGTAGGAGAAGGAGTTGTTGGGCCGCAGGTTCATCCTGCCGTCCGCGTCCATGAAGTCGCCGCGGTCGCCCTCGGGGAACTCGATCTCGAAGAGGGTGTTGTAGAACTCGTTGAGGAAGCCGGAGTCGACCTCGTAGAGGGCGGGCCGGGAGCGCAGGAAGCCGCTGATGGCCTCCTCGGCGCGGCGGCGCACCTCCGCGGTGGCGTCCGCGTCGACGGGCCTGAGCCGGAGGCGGACATGCGGTCCCTCCAGCCAGTAGTTGATGAAGAAGTGGCCCGCCAGGAGGGAGTCGGCGGTCAGTTCCGCCACCAGTGGCCGGACGCAGTTCACCAGCAGGGGCTGCGGGTTGGCCGCGTAGAAGATGTGGATGGCCTGCCAGTCGCCCGCGGCGCGCGCCGCCTCGGGTCCGGCGCCGGTCCCGGTGCTGGGACCGGGGGTCAGTTCTGGCATGTCGGTGCGCCCTTCGTACGTCGGGTCGAGGTGAAGGTCTCCACGGCCAGCTCGGCGACATGGCTGCCGCGCCCGGACCGCACGTGCAGCCCGCCCTCGGCGGGCAGCATCTCCCGCAGTACGACGCGGTCGTCCGGGTTCGTCAGCAGCGCTTCGAGGGCGGTGAGGGAGAGACAGCTGTGGAAGTCCACGTACTGGGGCTTGGCTCCGGCGCCGCCCCTGGGTCCGCTGGACACGGTGGCGAAGACCTGGTCGGGCAGTTCGTGCTCGCGCCGCCAGCGCTGCCAGTCGAGGAACCAGTCCTGATCGCCGGTGCCGGGCCGGCGGGCGGGCAGGGCGCCGGCCGTCGTGGCCCAGCTGCGGCGGCTGAGGACGACATTGCCGTGCAGCACCCGGGGCCGTGAGGTCACTCCGCCCCGCGCCTCGCCCTCCGGGACGCCTCCCCACAGGTCCAGAGGCGCCATCGAGGTCGGGGACATCAGCAGCAGGGTGCGCGGGATCTCGGGCAGGGCGAGCGGCACGAGATAGCCCAGGTAGACGGGGACGACCTCGCGGCCGAGCCGCTCGGAGCGCAGGACCAGCCGGTCCGTGTCCGCGTCGTGCTCGACGTACAGGTCGTCGAGGTGGATGCGCCGTTCCTCGGGGACGGTGCTGGATTCGCCGGGGCAGACGATCTCGTAGTCGGTCAGCGGGCTGTGCAGGTTGAGGTTGCTGGTGACGGCGCCCCCGGTGATCTCGGCCAGGACCGCCCCCTCGGGGGTGATGGCCGAGGCGGTGTCCCGCAGGGCCGGGGAGAAGGCCCCGGGTGTCTCCGGCGTCTCCGGTGAGCCGTCCGGGTCCGTGTCGTAGACATGGGTGAAGCGGCTGAAGGGGAAGGAGAGACCACCGTACGAGCGGTTGAGCACGATCAGCGGGTCGCCGTCCCTGCGGGTCAGCTGCAGATGGTGGCACTGCGGTGCGAAGTCGGTCGCGACCGGGGCGAGTTCGTCCGCCACCGGCGCGAGGTCGCTCTCCGCGAGATGGATCTCGGTCGCGTCACCGCGCTCCGCCCAGGCCTGGCGCATCCGGGAGATGAACGTCCTCCGCGCGGCGTCGATGGCGCGGATTCCCGGCAGGCCGAGCCAGTTCTCCTCCGGTGTGTACTCGCCCTGGTCGTCGAACGGCCGGCGCTTGCCGGCGAACGAGAGGTACTGGTCGAAGAAGTCCTCGTGGAAGTCGTGGACGAGTCCCAGGAGGTCGTCGCACCGGCCGCCGCGGCCGTAGCGCGCCAGGAAGAAGCCCTTGAAGGTGACGCGCTGGGGAAGCGTCAGGTCGAAGGCGGGGAGGATCCGCTCGACGGAGCGCAGCGCGCCGCCGGCCGGTTCGGTCCACGCGCCGAGACCGCAGGTCACGTCGCGGCCCGCGCTCACGTCCTCGTACAGCAGCGTCTGCGGCAGTGTTGTCTCTCCGGTGCTCAGCAGCGCCTGGGCGGCCAGCAGTCCGGCGCGCAGTTCGCGCAGCAGTGCCACCCGGTCGGCGCGGCCCGCCGACGGGAAGCGGTCGATGGTGCGCAGCGGACCGTCGAGCGCGGCGGCCAGAGCGTCGGCCCAGGGGCGGTCGAGGGCGCTCAGGGCGCTCTGGAAGGAACGCAGCGGTTCGGGGCTGTGGACATCGGTGTCCAGGCACGGCACCCGCACCATGCCGAGCTGGAGCAGCGCCGCCACATAGGTCTCGCACTGGGCGGGCTCGGCGTCGTGCTCGGTGCGGAGCCAGTCCACCAGCTCGTGGTAGCGCAGCTCGGCGCGCCCGTCGAAGAGACCGAGCAGCCGGTCCAGCGTCCCGCTGCGGCGCAGGAAGAACAGCCGGTCCTTGACCGCGTCGAAGGTGACCGCGGCCGAGTCGTCGCCCGCGGTCGTCCACTGGCGTACGTACCGGATCCGGTCGTCGTCGCGCTCCCAGCCCGAGGCCAGCCGCACGGGCAGGTCGCCGCGGCGCGCGGGGTCGGCGAGGACGAGCTCGGCGAGCCGGCCCAGCACGACGACGTTGAGCCGCGGATGGCTCGACCACTCCTCGTCGATCCGGATCGTGGCGTCGTCGCCCTCGCCCGCGCCGCCGCCTTCGCCGAAGACGCCGGTGGCGACGCCGGTGAAGGTGCTGAACGGGCTGGTCTTGCACGCCGTCCGGTACAGGTACGACAGCACCGACCGTTCGATCTTCCGCATCCGCTTGTCGGGCCGTACGCCGGAGGCGGCCTTGCCGACGTAGGCGTCGAGCTGTCCCTCCAGGGTCGGGGAGGCCAGCAGGAGACCGCAGCGCAGCCGGTCCTCGGCCAGCAGGCCGCGCAACGCGGCCCGGGTCCTGTCGAAGTCGGCGGCGAGCAGCGGCGCTCCCTCGGCGCGCAGCTTCTCCAGGTGCTGCCGGTCCCGTACCCAGTCGGCGGTCAGCTCCGCCGCGCGGGGGTCGAGCCCCGCGACCAGCCGCGCCGCGGCCTCGGGCGCGGCGGGCAGCCGGTTGTTGAAGATCTGGCGGCGCAGGGCGAGCAGTTCACGGCGCTGAGTCCCGCCCTCCCCGTCCGGGGAGACATCGGTGGACTTCACCACCTCGTGCAGGATGTCGCTGAGTTCGGCTCCGCGGGTGCGCAGCCGCTCCTCGGCGGCGAGGACGTCGTCCGCCCAGCGGCGGCTGTCCCCGCAGCGCAGGGCGTGCACGGACTCGACCGGGAGCCCCGCGACGCGCAGCATGAACCGGCGGCCCGGTTCCCAGCTGGTCTCTGTCGTACTCGTGGTCGTACTCGTGGTCGTACTCGTGCCCGGTGTCATGGCAGTTTTCCCCATCCCCGGTCAGGCGATCTCGTAGCGGAAGTCGGCGGGCTGCGGCCGCTCGTTGCCCAGCAGCATGATCAGCAGGGGAGCCTCGCCGCTGTCCTCGAGGGCGAGTTCCTCGATGTACGAGATGTTGTCGAAGCCCAGGGCGACGCCCGCGCCGAGCCCGAGGGCGGAGGCCGCGGTGTAGAAGGTCTGGGCGATGGCGCCGATCGTGCCGTTGACCAGCCGGTATCCGCGGTCGCCGACGGCGTCGAGGACGGCGGTGGTCCGCATGGTGGGGACGATCACCGCGCCCGCCTGCTCCAGGTTGTAGTTCGACAGGAAATAGTTGCGCTGGAGGAACGGTCCCGGCGCTCCCGGCACCACCAGGCGCAGGGCGTGCGTGGCGGGGTCGTAGGCGTACGCGCCCGGTTCGACGCCCTCGACATGGTTGACGAAGGCGTACAGCGTGACGAGGCCCGGCGCGTCGGCCCGCTCGGCGTCGCTGCCCAGTGAGGCGGCGGCGCAGGCGCCGAGGGTGGCGGACAGCTGCGCGGGGGTGACGGCGCTACTGGCGTCGAAACGCCCGAAGCTGCTGCGGCGCTCCCGCAGCGCGGTGCGCACGCTCACCCGCGGCAGCTGCGGCTCGGGCAGTGTCACGGGCGAGCCGATACCGGCCGGCAAAACGGTGGCCGCCGGGTCGAGCGCACCCGGCGCGGGACGGTCGGTGGCGGCTTCGGCGGTCGCGGCGTGGATGCGCTGGAGGGTCTCGAAGCGCAGGACGGTGCGGGAGCGCTCGGTGTCGGTGTGCGCGATGGCCGGGGGCGCGGGGAGCTCGGCGGCGGTGGGCCGCGCGCCCTCCCAGGTCAGCGGGACGACGGCGAAGATGCCCTCCTCCTCGTTGTCCACGCCCAGCAGACGGCTCAGCCTCGCCTCGTCGAACCACAGGGCGGGTTCGACCTTCAGCCCCTGCGAGCGGGCCCAGATACGCCAGGTCTGGAGGATCGCGCCGAGATCCATGCTGACCGCGTGGAAGGAGAAGCTGTTGTACTTGAACGCGTTCTGCCAGTACTTGATGCCCAGGACCAGGAACTGGTCGCTGTCGGTGCCGGCCGCTCCCTCGCCGAGCGCCGCGCGTACCTCGCCGGTCACATCACCGGCGAGCAGGCGCTGCATGGAGTGATGCGGCGCGGAGTAGTAGTGGATGCCCGGGGCGGCCGGCCCGCTGGGTCCTGAGACCCAGTAGACACTGACCGGGTACAGCCCTCCGCCGGAGGCGGTGCCGCGTGACCAGTTGGCCTGGGAGTAGTGCGGAAGCGCCGCCAGGTCGGTGTTGGTCTGGACGCCGAGCCGGCGGCCCGTCAGCCCGTAGGAGTCGCGCAGCATTCCGGACAGCGAGTCCAGCGTGAACGGCCGCTCCCCGGCCGGCTCCCCGGCTTCCCCGGCGGGCAGACAGCCGGCCGCGGCGGTCGCGTCGGCGGGGACGTCCGCGTCCGGCAGCGGGAAGGACTCCACGCCGGGGTAGAACTTGGCCTTCCTCGGCCGATCCGCCCAGTCGGGGACGAAATCGGCGGGCTCCATCGGGATCCGGCCGCGATGCATGATCGCTTCCGCATAGTCATGGGCGTAGCCCACTGGACCCTCCTCTCTGCTGGTCTCTGCTGGACGTGGGTTACGGGAAGGGGTGGGGTGCCGGGTTGATGTCGTCCGGCCCCAGGTCGTGGTCGCGCAGCCCCGCCGTACGCAGGGCGGTGCGCAACCGGGGCATGGTGCGGGCGCGTTGCCGGGACCAGCCGAAGTCGATCGGCAGCAGTCCGGGGACGAGGACGCTGACGGTGTGCAGCCCCAGCGTGCGCTGCTCGGGCATGGTCTGATCCACGACCACGACATCGAAGCCGGCGCCGGTCACCGCCTCGACGCAGCGCCGCAGGTCCTCGCGGAGATCCTGGGAGGCGGCGGCTCCCGAAGCATCCGGCCAGCGCAGATCACGGACGGCGCGCGGGGCGGGCGGGGCGCCGTCCCCGAGCGGGCCGCGTCCGTCGAGGAGGAAGGCGGCGTGCTCGCCCATCTCCGGTACGCCGTAGACCAGCGGGTGATCGTGCAGGGCTGTCACCTGGTCGAAGTCCCCGGCCATGGCGCGCAGCCGGGGTTCGTCGCGCTCGGTGCGGCCCTGGAGGTTCACGGCGTCGGTCGCGATCTCGCAGAGCGCCGAGTCCAGTGCCGATTCGGGGTCGAGACCAGCGCCCGCGCCGAAGCACATCCGGCCGGGGCCGCCGTCGAAGCGTTCCGCCACGGCGGTGACCACCGGGATCGGGAAGGTGACGCGGGTGTCGAAGAACCGGGCCCGGTAGCCGTACATCGCCAGCCGGTCGACCATGTGCCGGGTGCTCGCCCGGGTGCTGGTGGCCGGGTCGATCTCGGGCAGGGGCTGCTGTCCGTACCAGGTGAGCAGGAAGGCGTCGCGCTCGATGACTTCCATCAGGCCGAAGTAGATGGCCTCTTCCAGGCATCCGCCGGAGGCGCAGCCGTTGGAGCTCTCCTGCACGAACCGGTTCTCCAGACCGGGTGCGTGATAGTACGTCAGCACTTCCGGCACCAGACGCGGCGTGTCGTCGCGCAGGGAGTGGCCCCAGACCCAGGGGATCTCACGGTCGGGGGCGAACGGGCGCACCCGGGGGTTGTCGCGGTAGAAGGCCGCGGAGTACAGGCCCACTTCGCGGGGATCGACCGCGTCGGCGCCGAACTGGTCCAGCGTTCCGGTGACGCTGGTGATCCGGGAGCGCGCCCGCATTCCGGCGTACCGCTCCATTCCCTCAAGGACGCCGATGCGGTTGCTGGTGGCGAAGGAGTCGGCGTGGCCGCCCCAGAAGGTCTCGCGCAGATACTCACCGGAGCGCATCGAGAAGCAGCCGATGGTCGCGGAGGTGGAGGTGGAGGAGACGTCGTGGACCACGGAGGGCCCCAGCGCGCCGCACACCGGGTTGGCGAAGGCCGCGACGTCGATGTCGTACGACTCGATGGGGCGCAGCCGGAACGCGCCCGGCTTGTGCTTGGGGGCCGGCCGCAGGGTGATGCGGGCGGCCTCGGAGGTGTCGGTCCGCGGCGCGGCGCAGCGCGGGCATTCGGGGTCGGGTACGAGGGGGTAGTGGCGGACCGACAGCGTGCGCAGGTCCATGAGCCGGATCTCGGGGAACGGCCCGTCGGCGGCGGGGGGCCGCTGCCGCAGGGCGGTGACGAGCGCGGCGATGGCGTCGACCGCGAACGGTGTGGCGTAGGGCCACTCCCCCGCCGCCCTGGTCTCGCCGCCCAGTTCGAGGGCGTCGCGCAGCGCCACGGACCGTACGGCCTGCCAGCGGCGGGCCAGACAGTGGGAGCAGCCCGCCGATCCGCCGTCGGCGCCGGGCAGCGGACCGATGACGGCGTGCTGTCCGTACAGGTGCACCGGGATCTCCGGTTCCGGCGGACGGGTGTGATCCCCGGGGGCGAACGCGTCGCGCGTGCCGAGTGCGGTGACGCTCACCCCGGGTCCGCCGAGCTCGCCCAGGGCGCGTCCCAGCAGGTCCTCCAGGGGGAGACCCGTGACGTCGTCCGGGCGTGCGTCGAGCGTGCTAGGCGCCACGAGATGCCTCCGTGGTGAGGAGCACGCGGGCGGTTCTGATGCCGGCGACCGCCAGGTCCGCGGAGCCGGTGGGCACCACGAGGGCGTCGCGGCCCGCCGCCTGGAGCCGGTCGAGGACCTCGGACCAGGGCGTCGTCCCGTCGGCCCCGGCGCTCGCCGTGTCCACCGGAGCGGACGCGTCGATCGTCGTCGCGTCGAGGTCGCGCAGGAGCGGGTCTCCGGTGTCGTACAGCGCGGCCGTCTCCTCGCGGTCGAGCTGCACCTTCCCGAGCAGATCGCGTACGGCGTCGGCAGCGGCGCTCTGCCGTCCTGTCCGGCTGCCGATGGCCCAGCCGCCGGCGCCCCTGGCGAGCAGCACATGGACGCCGGAGCGGCCGCTCTCGCCCAGGTCGAGCAGTTCGAGGTCGACGTCGAGGACGGCGGCGGAGCGGATGAGGAAGGTGAGTTCGGCGTCGGCCGCCGCGCCGTCCGTCAGCGCGTCGAGCGGAATCCGGCTCGCCGTGCCCCCGCGCAGCACCCTGTTCAGCGCGTCATGGGCGAGAGCGGAGAGCAGGCCGTCGGCGGCCGCGTCCGCCATCGTCGCTCCCGCGCCGGTCCCGGCGCTGGACGGCTCGAACAGCCGCTCGGCATTGTGCGGTCCGAAGGTCCGCACCGCCGCGGACGGCACCAGGATCTGTTCCTTGGTGAGGAGCGAGGTGGCCGGCGTCCACGCGGTCACCTGCTCGCCGGTGGCGCCGGCTCCCGTGATGGTCAGCGCGCCGGGCTCCAGGGTGCGCACACCCGTGCGTACGGCGCTGAGCTGATCGCCCGTCAGGGCCTCGGTGGCGGGCACGACATGCTCGGCGTACACCTTGGCGGCCGCGTTCAGCGCGCGCAGCCGGGCACCCGCGACATGGTGCACGTCGAAGGCGGCGATACGGCGCTGTGCGGTGTGCCCGGTGCCGAACTCGACGATGCTGGCCTTGAGCGGTATCTGGGTGAGCGGTTCGTCGGCGAACCGGGTGAAGACGCCGGCCCGCGGCCGGACCAGGACCGTCTTGCGGTTCAGCTCCTCCACCAGGGCGTCGGCCTCCCGGGCCGTGGCCACGGTCGGCATCGGCAGTGTGTCGCTGCCGGCCGTGGTGAGGTCCACGGTGGCGGCCTGTACGTCGCTGTCGTCGGCCTTCGCGCAGAACGGGCAGCGGGGGTGCGGCAGCAGGGGTTCCGAGGTGACGTCGAGGGACTTCATGTCCTGGATGACCAGTTGGCCCGCGGTCTCGGCGGGCAGCGCGCCCGTGGTGATGCGGAAGATCTCGTATCCGAGCAGGTTGCCGATCATGGCGGCGAGGGGACGGCTCGGGAGGTCGCCCGCCGGGGTGGCGCCGGGCAGCGCCAGGCTGTTCCAGATGTCGGCGGCCGCCGCCGCCTCGTCGTGGGATCCGATGCGCAGCGCCGCGCAGGCCCAGCAACCGGTGGCGCCGGCGGTCATCAGCGGTCCTACGACGGCGTGGTGTCCGTAGGACCAGGCCGGCAGGAGGGTGCGGCCCTCGGGCACGCCGGCCCGCAGGAGCGGGAACAGGCGCCGGGGCGCGGCCGGTCCGCCGGTCGCCACGACGATGTCGTACGCCTGGAGGTCCGCCCAGCCCAGGGGCCGCTGGGGGTCGTCGGCGCCGAGCGGCAGAAGCTCCACCGGGCAGCCGTCGGACGCCGCTTCCCGCGCCTCGGCCTCGATGCCTTCCGTGGCGAGCCCCGGCTGCACACCGATGGTGGAGCAGCCGTTGCGGATCAGGCTGAGCACACACCAGCGGGCGACGAGGTCGTCACCGAGGACGGCCACGCGTGCGGTGCTGAAGCGCCGGAAGCGGCTCTCGGCGTCGTCGGCGTAGTGGTCCACGTAGGCGATCTGCGGGGCGAAGCGCCGGGCCACGTCGGGCGGGGTCTCCCGCGCGTCGGTCACGGCCGGCGGGACGGCGCGGGCGAAGTCCCGCTCGTACAGGTTCCTGACCAGCTCGCCGACCATGGCGCGCTGCTGCTCGCCGAGGCCCTGGCAGATGTCGGAGACCGTGTGCGCGCCGGTGAGATGCGGCACGATCAACGTGGCGAAACGGTAGGCGGACTTGGCGGTCAGCTGGAACCCGCCGTCCGCGTTGTGGAACAGCACTCCTTCCGGCGTTTCGGTGAAGAGCACGTCCCGGCGAATGCGCGGACAGGTCGCGGCAACGGCTTCGTAGGTTGCTGAGCCCATGTGAATGACACCCCTGGATGCTTTGGACAAGGTGGCCGGATCGTTCGAGTTCGGGCATGGCCCGTCAGTGGGGCGCGGTCGCCGCCTGGCTCTGGTTCCATTCGCGTGCTTGCCGACGCGCGTAGATTTTGAGCAGGTGATGCATGCGGTAGGGGCCGGGAGGCCCCTCTTCGAGCAGCCCCGCGTCGGCGAGCTGCTCCAGCGCCTCCTTGGCGGCGGCGGAGTCGCCGAGTGCGTGGGAGGGGAGCAGCAGTCCTTCGTGCTCGCCGAGTTGGCGGAAGGCCTGCTGGCAGCGCGGGTCCAGGCGGTGCAGGGCACGGCCGAACACATGCGGTACGGACATCCGCGGGTCGTCGGCGAGGGAGAGCCTGGCCGGCAGGTCGTCGGCCAGCCACGCCACGCAGTCCTCGATCCGCAGCCCGGGGCGGGTGAGCAGACGGGCGGCGGCGATCCGCAGTGTGAGAGGGAAGTGGCCGCAGATACGGGCCAGTTCCTGGGCCGCGGCCGGCTCTGCGTCCACCCGCTCGGAACCGAGAGCGGCGGTCAGCAGCTGATGGGATTCCGCCGGCTCCAGGGTGCCGAGCCGGTAGACGCTGCCTCCGTGGGTGGCCACCAGGCCGGCGAGACCACGTCTGCTGGTGACGATCGCGGCGCTGCCGGCCACGGACGGGAGCAGCGGACGGACCTGGTCGGCGCTGGTCACATCGTCGAGGACGAGCAGCGTCCTGGGGCCGCCGGCTGCCGGCAGGGGCAGGCCCTCCAGCGCCTCGGCCGGGGTGACGGACGACCCGTCCTGACGGGTCAGGGAGACGACGAACACACCGCCGGGGAAGCTGTCCTGGGCGTCATGGGCGGTCTGCAACGCCAGCGCCGTCTTGCCGATGCCCGGGGCTCCGGAGAGGACGACGACGGTGGGGCCGGGAGGTCCTGAGGTGAGACGGGCGGTGATCTCCGCCCGCTCGGCCGAGCGGCCGGTGAACGACGGCACGGGCGGCACCGGAGCGGGGGCGGCGGGGCCCTGCGGCCCGGGCGGCGGTGTGAGGGCCGGGGCCGCTCGGCCGACCGGCGGGGCGGTCCTGTCGACCGCGGAGGGGCCGAGGTCGTCGCCGCGGAGGATCGAGAGTTCGAGCCGTTGCAGGGACGGGCCGGGATCGATTCCCAGCTCTTCCTTCAACCTGCCTTTCACGGAGCGGTACTCGGAGAGCGCCTCCGCCTGCCGGCCGGTGCGGTAGAGCGCCTCGATGAGCTGCTCCGCGAACCGCTCACGGCCGGGATGCTGACGCGCGGCTTCCCAGAGGTCGACCAGTACCTGACGACATCGCCCGAGCGCGAGCTCGATGTCACAGGCCCGTTCGAGGGTGCGCAGCCGCTCCTCGGTCAGGCCGGGCACCTCGTCGCGATGCAGCATCTGGGACGGCACGTTCGCCAGCAGGGGCCCCTGCCACAGCGTGAGGGCTTCCTTGAGCCGGTACAGCTCACCCTCGGCGTCTCCCGCCGCGTGCGCCTCTCGCACCAGGACGCGGAAGCGCACCAGGTCGAGCGTGTCGGCGTCGGCGTTCATACGGTAGCCACCGGGCACCGCCTCGATGGCATTGCCGGTGACCCCGTACTTGGTGAAGAGACGGCGCAGCCTGAGCACACAGCTCTGCAGCGCGGCCCTGGCCGTGGCCGGCTGGTCCTCGTCCCACAGGGCGCGCAGAAGATAGCCGGTCGAAACGACGGAATCAGGATGAATGAGCAGAGCTGCCAGCAGGCTGGACGGTTTGGAAGGTTTGAGGACGACAGCGTCATGGCCCTCGGCAATACTCAAAGGACCCAAAAGCTGGAAACGCACGCGGCTCCCGCCCTCCGAATCAGAACTCGGACCCACGACGCATGAAAGTGCCGAATATCGGGCACGACATGGCGTCACGAGATCCGCGGACGGAAAGGGCTGACATTCTTCTGCGGTATAGACCTCTTCTTGCAGGCCTCACTAATTTCTTACTCCCCCGTACACACACGGCCGAACCGACCGGTCAGTTTTTGGATATGACGGCCCATCAGCACTTCAGAAGGTAGCCGCAAAGAATTAACGCCCTTTACGGGCACCCGAGTAAATAGGAGATACCGGCACGTCAGCGCCGCAATGGATACGCCGTCGACGAGCTTCAACAATGCACGGACCAAGAACTTGTTGGGCATCCTAGTAACTAGCTACGGGAAAGTCGACCCTTCGGTCGGAGAGTATTCTCCACCGATACTGGACAGCCGGAAAAGACGCTTGATTAAGCAGGAATAGCCCGGCCCGTGACGGGCTGCGCCGCTCTGCCCGTAGTTGCCACCCACTGCGTCGCTTGCACACCCCTCGCGGACGTCCTCACCGAGCCCGGCGGCGCGGGCGCGAACGACCGGAGGGCCCGCGGACGTGTGCTCCGCGGGCCCTCCGGTCGTACTGCCTTATGACGCCGTCGTCGTGTGCGGCTCCGGGCTCGTCAGGACGACGGTGATACCGCGCGAGCGCAGCTCGTCGACGATGCGGGGGTCCGCCGCGTCGTCGGTCACGAGGGTCCACTCCGGCTGGAGCCGCGTCCAGGTGTGGAAGGGCCGGCGGCCCAGTTTCGCCGCGTGCGCCAGGACGTACACCTCGTCGGCACGGCGTGCCATCAGCTCCTTCAGCCGGGTCTGCCGCAGATCGGCCTCGCAGATGCCGTGTTCGGGCGAGACGCCGTCCGTGCCCAGGAACAGCCGGTCGAACGTCAGCCGTTCCAGGGCCGCTTCGGTCAGCGGCCCCACAAAGCCCTGGCTGAGCGGGCGCAAGGTGCCGCCGAGACACTCGACATGGACGGATTCGACGTCCGACAGCTCCTGCAGAGCGGTCAGCCCCGTCGTCGCCACGGTCACGTCCTTCGCCGTGCGCAGCTCATGGGCGAGCGCCCCGACGGTCGAGCCCGCGTCCAGCAGCAGCGTCTCCCCGGGGCGGACCTGCGCCGCCGCCCACCGGGCGATGGCCTGTTTGGCCTCGAAGGCATCGCCCGTACGCTGCCGCAGCGACGCCTCGGGATGGGCGGCCAGCGCCATGGCTCCGCCGTAGGTGCGGGCCAGTTGGCCGTCGGTGGTCAGCTTGGCGAGGTCACGGCGGATGGTGGACGCCGTGACTCCGAACAGCTGGGAGAGTTCCTCGACACTGGCGAGCCCGGTGGTCGTGGCGAGATGGACGATTCGGTCGCGCCGGGCCTGGGATCCGATCGCAGACATCAGTCTTCTGTCCTCTGGTGCAGACGAACCGGTGGTCAACGGGCAGGAGCGGACGACATCTCGGCGGCCTGCCGCAGGGCCTCGACCATGCTACCGGCCTCGGCCCGCCCCGTACCGGCGATGTCGAAGGCGGTGCCGTGGTCGACGGAGGTGCGGATCACGGGCAGCCCGACCGTGAGGTTGACGCCCGCCTCGATGCCCATGACCTTGACGGGGCCGTGGCCCTGGTCGTGGTACATGGCGACGATCAGGTCGTAGTCGCCGCGTGCGGCGAGGAAGAAGGCGGTGTCGGCGGGGAGCGGTCCGCGGGCGTCGATGCCGTCGGCGCGCAGGACCTCCACCGCCGGGACGATCTTCTCCTCCTCCTCGCCGTAGCCGAACAGACCGTTCTCGCCCGCGTGCGGATTGATCCCGCACACCCCGATGACCGGCCGCTCGACGCCGGCCCGCAGCATCGCCTCGTGGCCGCGCCGCACGGTCCGCTCGACCAGGCCGGGTTCGATCCGGTTGACCGCGTCGATCAGACCGATGTGCGTCGTGACATGGATGACCTTCACCGTGGGCGTGGAGAGCATCATCGACACCTCCTCGACACCGGTGAGATGGGCGAGGAGTTCGGTGTGGCCGGGGTAGAGATGACCGCCCGCGTGCAGCGCCTCCTTGTTGAGCGGGGCGGTGCAGATGCCCTGCACGTCTCCGCGTACGGCGAGTTCGGCGGCGACCCGCACATACTGGTACGCCGCGTCGCCCGCGACGGCGGACAACTTGCCCCAGGGCAGGTCGGCGGGGAGCAGCCCGAGGTCGATGACATTGATGCGGCCGGGGCTGAACTCCGCCTCCGCGGGGCTCTCCACGGCCACGATCTCGCAGGTGGCGCCGAGGATGCGGGCGGCCTGGCGCAGACGTTCCGCGTCGCCGACGACGACGGGGCGGCAGCGCCGTACGGTGTCGGCGTGGAGCAGCGCGGGGACGATCACCTCCGGGCCGATGCCGGCGCCGTCGCCCATGGTGACCGCGATGACCGGGAGCGGCCGGCCGGCCGTATCGGTCTGCTCCACGGAGGCGGTCGTAGGGGCTGCGTTCACAGGGCTTCTCCTTGCGGTACGTAGGACACGGGCTGCGGGTGCGCGGACGCGATGAACTCGGCGCCCGGCGTGGGGGGTTCTGCCGGTACGAAGGGGTGCCGCGGCCGGAGGGCGCGGGCGATCCGCAGCAGGGAGCCGGTGTCGCCGTGGCTTCCGGGACGGGTGACGACGCGGCGGCCGTCGGGCGTGCGGCAGTGCACGGCTCCGTGGTGGATCTCCCCGACGGGGATCAGCTGGGTGACACCGAGCGCGTCCAGGACGCGCCGTGCGGTCTCACCGCCTGTGAGGACGAGGTCGATGGGGTACGGCAGCGCGGCGACGGCCCGGCCCAGACCGGCCGCCATGCGGCGGGCCGTATCGATCCTGATGCCCTGGGTGGCGCCGATACTGACGACCGTGATGCCGTCCGGGTCGACGGCGAGCGGGAGCCGCGCGCCGGGCCGGGCGAGGAGGTCGGCCGGCAGGACGATGTGCCGGGCGCCGGCGGCGGTCAGTTGCGCGATCTGCGCAACAGCGGTGGGTTCCGCGGTGCCGACGACAACGAGCAGCGGCCGGGTCGCCGCGGGTCCGGGGCCGGCTGACGGGCCGTCCGCCGCGAGAGCTCCCGCCGCCGCAGCCGCTCCGTCGGGTGATGCCCGGGGGCCGGCCGGCGGGGTGCCCGCCGCGCCGAGTACGCGGCCGAGGGCGGCGGCGAGCCCGCCCGTCCCCATGAGCCGTACACCGGAACCCAGATGGAGCGCCGCCGTCGCGATGGCGTCCAGATCGGCGTCCGTCTCGGCGTCGCACACGGATATCAGCCCCGCCTCGGCGAGGGTGTGGAGCCGGTCGGCGAGCTCCCCGAGGGGCGAGCGTACGGCCCTGAGAGGCACCACCTCCGTACCGGCGGCGCCGAGCGCGGCCGCCACCGAACGCGGTGCGGGACGGCTCTCCGCGCGCCAGGCGTCCGTGGCGTGCAGCGGGACGCCGTGCAGGTGAACGATGCCGTCACGGACGGTCCGGCCGGCCACCGGCAGGGCGGGGGCGACGACGAGTCCGCCGGCCCCCTCCGCGTAGGCGGCGGTCTCGGCGGCGAGGTTGCCGCGCAGCAGGGAGTCCGTCTTCTTCATCAGTACGGCGCCGTCCACGGCGTCCCGCACGCTCGCGCGGACGATACGGGCGGCCGCGTCGGCGTCCAGCTGCCGGGTGTCGAGATCGAGGACGAGCGCCTCACCCTCGGCGGGCGGCGACGCCACCGCCGGGCCCAGGACGATCCGGCCCGGCAGGCGCAGCGCGGCCGCCGTCTCGGCCGCGCCGGACAGATCGTCCGCGAGAGCGAGCACCCGGCGCGGTGCGTGCTCACTGTGGGGCGTGAGGAACACGGATACCTCCTCGGGCGGCCCGGGCGGGCTGCCTCGGTGCTCGATGATGACACATGCTGCGCGAAATGCGCGAGACCTCTTGCGCGAAACACGCAACCGTGGCAGCTTTTGCGGCGCGACCCCTGTGGGTGCCCGACGGACCGGACACCCGCGGCTCGAGCCGGTCGCCTCCCAGAACCCCGAGAAGGTCGACGATGACCCCTACTCCTCAGAGCGCTCCCCCCGACACTCCCCCGCGTGAGCCGTTCAGCCGCCGCACCCTGCTGCGCTGGGGTGCCGCGGGCGGCGCGGGCATGGCTCTCGGCCCCCTGGCCGCCTGCGCGGGCCCCACCGGGGCTCCCGGCCCCGGCACGCTCACCCTCGGTCTGAACCGCTCCCTGGTGAGCCTCGACAACAAGCTCAACCAGTTCGACGCCGCGGTCACCGTGCAGCGCGCGGTGCGGCAGGCGCTCACCCGTATCGGTCCCGGCATGAAACCGCAGCTCATCCTCGCCGACCGGTTCGAGATGGCCCGGCCCACCGCCTGGACGGTGCGGCTGCGCGAGGGCGTCCGCTACTCCGACGGCAGCCCCGTCACCGTCGAGGACGTCGCCACCGCCCTGCGGATGTACGGGAAGGTCAACGGCTCCTTTCTGCTCGGCCTCTTCCCCGAGCTGCCCACCGTCGAGAAGACGGGGCCCCGCACCTTCCTGCTGCACACCGACAAGCCCGTGCCGGTACTCGACCGGCTGATGGCCAACATCCACATCACCCCGGCCGCCGCCAACCGGCCCGAGGAGCTGCGGAGCGGTCTCGGTTCCGGTCCGTACCGCGTCCTCAGGGCGAACGCCGGCGCCGGCGAGTACACCCTCGCCCGCAATCCGGAGTACTGGGGAACGCGGCCGACGATCGACACGGTGCGCGTCCGGTTCGTCCCCGAGGAGTCCAGCCGGGTCGTCGCGCTGCGCAGCGGCGAACTCGATGTCGTCGACACCCTGACCCCGGACTCCGCCGAGCAGCTCACCGGGCTGCCCGGCGTCGAGGTCGAGGAGACCGCGGGCGTCCGCATGTGCCAGCTCTTCTACAACTTCCGCAAGCCGGCCGGGCATCCGCTCGCCGACACCCGGGTACGGCAGGCGCTGGCCTACGCCATCGACGGCAGGGCCCTCGTGGAGGATGTGCTGAACGGCGCGGCGGAGGAGGCCGGCGGCGTGGTGCCGCTCGCCCTCGAAGGCGCGGTGCGGACCGGCTCGTACGCGTACGACCCCGGCAAGGCGCGCTCGCTCCTGAGGTCGCTGGGCGCCGCTGACCTCCGTATCAACATCATCTGGGAGTCCGGGGAGTTCGCCGCCGACGCCTCGGTCATGGAGGCCGTGCAGAGCATGTTCCAGGAGGTCGGGGTGCGCGCCTCACTCCAGCAGTTCGAGCCCGGCGGCGACATCCTCACCTGGCGCCAGGGCCGGGCCGGCGACTGGGATGTCATCGGCAACGGCTACGGCAGCCCCACCGGCCAGGCCCTCACCACGCTCCAGGGCATGTACGGAGGGACGGCCGCGAAGGAACGTACCCGCGACGCCTTCATGGGATATGTCGTGCCGCGGGTCGAACGACAGCTCTCGGACGCCGCCACCGAGGTGGACGACGCCGAGCGCACCAAGCGGCTCGCCGCGGTGCAGCACGCCATCTGGGACACCTGGCCCAGCCTCTGGGCCTTCGCGCCCAAGACCCTGCTCGCGCGCCGGAGCCGCGTCCGGGGCATGTCGCTCCTGCCGATCAACTCCTACGACCTGTCCGCCGTGCGGCTGGAGGGCTGAGCCGTGCCGAAGTATCTCGCCCGCCGGCTCGGCCAGAGCCTGCTGACCGTCTTCCTCACCCTGACCACCGTCTTCCTGCTGGTACGTCTCGCCCCCGGCGATCCCGCCGCCGCGTACGCCGGCCCCACCGCGACCACCGCCGATCTCGCCCGTATCCGAAGCCAGTTCGGCCTCGATCAGCCGCTGTTCACGCAGTACGGCATCTTCCTGCGCGACCTGCTCACCGGAAACCTCGGCACCAGCTACTCCTTCCACGCACCGGCCCTCGACGTGGTCCTGGACCGGATGCCGTACACGATCACGCTCGCCGTCTCCGCGATCACCGTCACCGCCGTCGTCGCCGTACCGCTCGGCGTGTGGATGGCGCGCCGCGCCGACACCAAGCGCGAGCTGGGCGCCAACGTGCTCACCATCACCGGGCAGTCCATGCCGGACTTCTGGACCGGCGTGATGCTCCTGACCGTCTTCGCGGTGCTGCTGCCGGTGCTGCCCGCCTCCGGCTTCACCTCCTGGAGCGGTCTCGTCCTGCCGACGGCCACCGTCGCCGTCCTGCAACTGGCGCTCATCTCCCGGCTGGTACGGCGCGAGATGACCACCGCACTCAGCTCCCCCTACCTCACCGTCGCCCGCTCACGCGGCTTCTCCGAGCGCGCCCTCACCTGGCGCTACGCCCTCGCCAACTCGGGGGTGCCGCTGCTCACCGCCATCGGTACCCGCTTCGCGGCCCTGCTCAACGGTGTCGTCGTGGTCGAGGTCGTCTTCGGCTGGCCCGGCGTCGGCTCGCTCGTCGTCCGCGCCCTGGAGACCCGCGACTATCCGCTCATCCAGGCCACCGTCCTGGTCACCGCGACCCTCGCCATCCTCGTCCAACTCCTCGTCGACCTCGCCTACCCGCTGCTCGACCCGCGGGTGCGCCTCGGAAAGGCGGCCTGAGACATGACCACCGCCCTGCGTACCGCCTCTTCCTCCGGCGCCAGGCCGAGCGCCGTCACCGCGCGCGATCTCGCCCGCGCCATCGCCACCCGGCAACGGCGTGGCGCCCGTTTCAAGCTGTGGGCCGGCACGGTCTGCACCGCACTCGTCGTCCTGCCCGTCGCGCTGGCGGGCCTGCTGCCCCTGCCCGGCGCCAACGCGCAGGACCTGTCCCGCCGGCGGCTGCCGCCGCTCAGCGACGGACACCTGTTCGGCACCGACCAGCTCGGCCGCGATCTGCTCTCCCGCATCCTGCACGGCGGCCAGGTCTCCCTGACCGTCGGCATCCTCGCGGTCCTCGTCTCCGGCCTGATCGGTATCGCGGCGGGCTCGGCGGCCGGATTCTTCGGCGGCTGGGTCGACGCGGTCATCTCCCGGCTGCTGGAGGCCCAGCTCGCGCTGCCCCTGCTGATGATGCTGCTGCTCGTGGTCGCCCTGTTCGGTCCTTCCGTCACCGTCATCACCTGTGTGATCGCGGTCGCCCAGTGGCCGGAGGTCGCGCGCCTCACCCGCTCGCTCGTCCTCGTGGAACGCGAGAAACCGTACGTGGCGGCCGCCCGGGTCCTCGGCCTGCGCGGCTGGACGGTCCTCGGCCGGCACGTCATCCCCAACATCATCCGTCCGGCGAGCCTCGTCGTCCTGCTGCTGCTCGCGCAGGCCGTCCTGCTGGAGAGCGCGCTCAGCTTCCTCGGGGCGGGCCCGCAGCGGCCGTTCGCCACCTGGGGCCGGATCATCTCCGACGGCCAGGACTACATCACCACCTCGTGGTGGCTGGTCACCCTGCCGGGACTGGTCATCGCCCTCCTCGTGGTCGGCGTCAACCTCGTCGGCGACGGGCTGCGCGACCGTACCCGCACGGTGAAGGCACCGCGCGGCGCGCGCGTGCCGCGCGGAACGCGCATCACACGCGCCAAGAAGGGAGCCTGAGCCATGACCACGGACATCCCCCTGCTGGACGTCGAGGACCTGCAGATCGAACTCATCACCGCGCACGGGGTGGTACGCGCCGTGGACGGCGTGAGCTTCACCGTGGGCCGGGGCGAGACCGTGACGCTCATCGGCGAGTCCGGATCCGGCAAGTCCACCACCGCCATGGGCGTGCTGCGGCTGCTCCCGGAAGGCCTCGCGGTGCTCTCGGGCACCGTGCGCATCGCCGGCCGGGACGTCGTGGCCGACCCCGGCGCCGCCCGGGAGGTGCGCGGGCGCGCCGTGTCGCTGATCCCGCAGGACCCGATGACGGCCCTCAGCCCGGTCCACACGATCGGCCGCCAGCTCGGCGACGCGCTGCGGCTGCGCCATCCGGAACTGTCCCGCACCGAGGCCAGGGACCGAGGGATCGATCTCCTCACCCAGGTGCGTATCCCCCGGCCGGCGACCCGCTGGAAGGCGTATCCGCACCAGTTCTCCGGCGGCATGCTCCAGCGCATGCTGATCGCCATGGCGCTCGCCGGCGAACCGCGGCTGCTGATCGCCGACGAGCCGACCTCCGCGCTGGACGCCACCGTGCAGGCGAGCGTCCTCGACCTGCTGATGGAGCTCCAGGAACAGGAGGGCATCGGGATGCTGATGATCACCCATGACCTGGGAGTGGCCCGGGTCGTCTCCGACCGTATCCATGTCATGAAGGAGGGCAGATTCGTGGAGTCAGGACCCGCTCAGCAGATCGTGGACCGGCCGGCCGAGCCGTACACCCGCGACCTGCTCGCCGCCGTACCGCGGCTCGGTCCGTGGGACGAGGACCCGCGGTCCGAGGCCGCCCCGCAGGGAGTTGCCCGGTGAACGCCCTCGCCGGGAGCGCCCCCGTGAACAGCGCCGCAGAGAGTGGCCAGGCCGCCGGCCGCCCGTTGCTCGCCGTCGAGAACCTCGTCGTCGAGTACCCCACCGCGCACGGCCCGTTCCGCGCCGTCGACCAGGTCGGCTTCCAGCTGGAGCGCGGTGGCACGCTCGCCGTCGTCGGCGAGTCGGGGTGCGGCAAGTCCACCCTGGCCCGCGCCCTCGTGCGGCTTCTCAGGCCCACCTCCGGCCGGATCGTCCTGGACGGTACGGACATCGCCACGCTGCCGGAGCGGCGGCTGCGCCCGCTGCGCAGGCGCGTGCAGATGGTCTTCCAGGATCCGTACGGCTCACTCGACCCGCATCTGACCGCCCAGCAGATCGTGGCGGAGCCGCTGCGCCTTTCGGGCGTCGGCGACAAGGCGGAACGCGCGCGGCGCGCGGCCGAGCTGATCGACCGGGTCGGACTGCCGTCCTCGGCCCTGCACCGCCGCCCGCCCGAGTTCTCCGGCGGCCAGCGCCAGCGGATCGGGATAGCCCGCGCGCTCGCCTCCCGGCCGGACCTGCTGGTGTGCGACGAGGCGACCTCCGCCCTCGACGTCTCCGTACAGGCCCAAGTCCTCGAACTGCTGCGGGAGCTCCAGGCCGAGACCGGTATCGCCTATCTCGTCATCGCCCACAACCTCGGGGTGGTCCGTGCGATCAGTACGGATGTCGTCGTGATGCACGCCGGCCGGATCGTCGAGAGCGGGCCGACCGCCGACGTCCTCGCCTCGCCCGCCGAGTCCTACACCCGGGCGCTGCGCCGCGCCGCCCTCGACCCCACCGCGGTCCGTGGCGTGAAGCCCCGGCACCTGCTCACCACCGCACCGGAAGGCACTCGCCCGTGACCACCGGCATCCATCTGCCGCACATCCCCGTCCCGCTGTCCCGTCTTGTCCTCGGCACCATGACCTTCGGCGACACGGTCGACCGCGCGGGCGCCGCCGCCATGCTCGACGCGGCGCTGGACGCGGGGATCACCGGCGTCGACACGGCGAACGGCTACGCGGGCGGTGAGAGCGAGCGCATCCTCGCCGCGCTGCTGCCGGGCCGCCGCGACCGGGTCGTCCTGGCGACCAAGGCCGGTATCCCGCACCCCGACCAGGGCGCGCACGCCCCGCTGTCGGCCGCCGGAATGCGGGCCGCGCTGGAGGGCAGCCTCCGGCGCCTCGGCTCCGACCACGTCGATCTCTTCTATCTGCACCAGCCGGACCGGGCCACACCACTCGCCGAAACCCTGTCCGCCGTGGCCGAGTTCATCGCCGAGGGCAAGATCCTCGCCCTCGGCGTCTCGAACCACGCGGCCTGGCAGATCGCCGAGCTCGTGCGCACTGCCGACGAGGTAGGGGCGCCCCGCCCCGTCGTCGCCCAGCAGCTGCACAATCTCCTCGCGCGCCGTATCGAGGAGGAGTACGTCGAGTACGCGGCCGTCACCGGGCTGCGCACGATGGTCTACAACCCGCTCGGCGGCGGTCTTCTCACCGGCCGTCACACCTTTGGACAGACCCCCGGGTCGGGCCGGTTCGGCGACTCCAAGCTGGCCGCGATGTACCGGGAGCGGTACTGGGACGAGCGGCTGTTCGCCGCCGTCGGGGAGCTCACCCGGATCGCCGGCGAGGCGGGCATCCCCCTCACGGACCTCGCGCTGCGCTGGCTGCTGGACCGCGCCTCGACCGACGCGCTGCTGCTCGGCGGCTCACGGACCGAGCACCTGCGGGCGAATATCGTGGCCGCGCAGGCCGGTCCGCTGCCCGCCGAGGTGACGGCGGCCTGCGACGAGGTCGGTGCCCGGCTGCGCGGCCCGATGCCCGCGTACAACCGCTGACCGCGCCGCCGCCCCGCCCACTCCCACCTCGAAGGAGCCCTCATGCCCCGAGTCCCGTCCGGTACGCCCGCCGCCTTCGCCGGCGCACTGCGCGCCCGCGAACAGCTCATCGGCTACTGGTCCGTCCTGGACTCCCCGGTCTCCACCGAACGCCTCGCGCGCCTCGGCTACGACTATGTGGCGCTGGACGCGCAGCACGGCCTGATCGACTACGCGGGTCTGCTCGCCTCCCTCACCGCCATCGACACCAAGGGGAGCACCGCCGTGGGCCTGGTGCGCGTCGAGGCGAACGACGCGGCGCCGATCGGCCGGGCGCTGGACGCGGGGGCCGCCGGTGTCATCGTCCCACTCATCGACACCGCCCAGGACGCGGCCGACGCGGTGGCCGCCGTCCGCTACCCGCCGCTCGGGCGCCGCTCGTACGGCCCGATGCGCTCGGGCCTGCGGATCGGGCCCGACCCGGCCGACGCGCACGCGCAGACCGTCGTCCTCGCGATGATCGAGACCGCGGACGGCCTCGCCAATGTCGCCGCGATCTGCGCCACGGAAGGTCTCGACGGCGTCTACATCGGCCCCTCCGACCTGCGGATCGCCATCGGCGGCGCCACGGCAAGCGATCCGGCGGTCGCCGACCGCTTCGAGGCCGCGCTGGTCACGGTGCGCGAGGCGGCGGCCGCCGCCGGCATCGCCGCGGGCATCCACAACCCGGACGGGGCGAGCGCCGGCCGGCGCCTGGCCGAGGGCTTCACCTTCGCCACCGTCTCGAGTGACCTGGTCCATCTGGAGCAGGCCGCGGGGAGCCACCTCGCGGCCGCCCGCCGCTCCGGGGAGGCGCGGTGACCACGGCTCCTGCCACCGCCGACGGCGTCCTGCGCCCGCATCCCACCGAACCGGGCCGCGCCGAAGCCCGGCTGGCCGCGCCCGCCCCGCAGAACCACGCCGCGAATCTCGCGGTACTGCCCGGTGGGGACCTGGGCTGCGTCTGGTTCGCCGGAACGCAGGAAGGCGTCGCGGACATCTCCGTATGGTTCGCCCGGCTCGCCCCAGGCGCCGGCGCCTGGTCCGCGCCGGTCCGGCTGTCCGACGACACCGGCCGCTCCGAGCAGAACCCCGTCCTGTTCCCCGCGCCGTCGGGCGAGTTGTGGCTACTGCACACCGCGCAGCGAGCCGGCCACCAGGACACGGCCGAGGTGCGACTGCGCGTCAGCGGTGACAACGGCGCGACCTGGGGCCCCTCCCGGGTCCTGTTCCCGGCCACGGCCGAGGGCGGGATCTTCGTCCGCCAGCCGGTCACCGTACTGCCGTCGGGGCGCTGGCTGCTGCCGGTGTTCCGCTGCGTCACCGTGCCGGGTGAGCGGTGGTCGGGCGGCCACGACACCAGTTCGGTCATGGTCAGCGACGACGCAGGACGGACCTGGGAGGAGCGGCCGGTGCCCGTCTCCACCGGTCTCGTGCACATGAACGTCCACGCGCTGGCCGACGGTTCGCTGCTCGCGCTGTTCCGCAGCCGCCGGGCGGATGCCGTCCACCGCTGTACGTCGCACGACGACGGGCAGACCTGGACGGCGCCGGAGCCACTGTCCGTCCCGAACAACAACTCCTCGCTCCAGTTCGTCCCGCTGGACGACGGCCGTCTCGCTCTGGTCCACAACCCCAGCAGCGCCGCCGACGCCACCGAGCGCCGCGCCTCGCTGTACGACGAGATCGACGACGCAGGGCTGAGCGGCGGCGGCGCGGACACCGCTGATCCGGCCGGCGCCGCCTTCTGGGGCGCCCCCCGCGCCCCGCTCACTCTCTCCGTGTCGTCGGACGGCGGCCGGACCTGGCCGGTGCGGCGCGATCTGGAGACCGGCGACGGTTACTGCCTCACGAACAACTCCCGCGACGGGCTCAACCGCGAACTGTCCTACCCGTCCGTCACCCGGTCCGGCGACGGAACGCTGCACATCGCCTTCACCCACCACCGCCGCACGATCAAGCACTTGCGGCTGAGCCCCGCCTGGACGGACCGGGAGATTCCCGCCTGACCGTCCGGCCCGACCCGTCGAGAACCCGGCGGACCACGCCGCACGGCGGACGGCGGGAATACCTCCGCCGTGTGCCGGGCTGCCACCCGTATGAGCACTCTCGGACTGATCGGCAGTGGCAACATCGGCAGCACTCTCGCGCGGCTCGGCACAGCCGCCGGGCTGGAGGTGGTCCTCAGCAACTCCCGGGGGCCCGAGACCCTGGCCGGCCTGGTGGCGGAGCTGGGGCCGCGGGCGCGCGCCGCGACCCCCGCGGAGGCGGCGGCCGCCGGGGACTGGGTCGTGGTCACCGTCCCGCTGAAGAACTACCGCCAGGTGCCGGTCGCGCCGCTGGCCGGAAAAGTCGTCCTCGACACGAACAACTACTACCCCGAGCGTGACGGGCGGATCCCCGAGCTGGACGCGGAGGAGACCACCACCAGCGGGCTGCTCCAGCACCATCTGCCGGACTCCCGGGTCGTCAAGGCGTTCAACAACATCTTCTTCAAGCACCTGGCCGCGCTGGCACGGCCGGGCGGGGCGGCCGACCGGTCGGCCCTCCCGATCGCGGGCGACGACCCCGAGGCGAAGGCCGCCGCCACCCGGCTGCTCGATCTCCTCGGCTACGACACGGTCGACGCGGGCACCCTCGCCGACAGCTGGCGCTTCCAGCGCGACACCCCGGCCTATGTCGTTCCGTACGCGCGCAACCAGCAGGGGCCGGGCATCGACATGAACGACCCGGGAGCGAGCGCCGGCGCCGCGTCGGTGCGCGCCGCCCTCGCCGCGGCTATCCGTCCCGCCGGCTGAGCTGCCGTACGACCCCTGTCCCGCTGTCCGGATCCACCGTGGTCCGGGCGGCGGGGCTTCGTCCTCCTCGTGCTTCCCCGGCGCGGAACTCGCGTCCAACTCGCCGGGAACCCAGGGCGGTTGACAGCCGACTACTGACACGAGGCAAGTGACGGAGCGCGTCCCAGGGGCCGTTGGGGCTCAGATGGAGGGCAGCCGGTGTGCGGTGGTACGAGGACGACTCCCTCTGGTCCGACTTCGCACCCACGATGTTCTCCGCCGACCGGGGCGAGGCGGTCGCCGGCCTCGTGGAGACATCACCCCTGCTGGACTTCCCGCCCGGTGCCCGGGTGCTCGATCTGTGCTGCGGCCCCGGCCTCTTCCTTCTCCCGCTGGCCCGCCGTGGGTACGCCGTCACCGGGGTCGACCTCAGTCCTTCCATGCTCGACCGGGCGCGGACCGCGTGCGCGGAGGCCGGCGCCGACGTACGGCTTGTCCGGGCGGACATGCTCGAATACGCCGAACCCGGCTCCTTCGACGTCGTACTCAACGTGTTCACGTCGTTCGGCTACTTCGACGATCCGGACGACAATCTGCGGGTGCTGCGCAACGCGCACGCGTCCCTCGCCCCCGGCGGGCGGCTCCTGGTGGATGTGATGGGCAAGGAGGTCCTCGCGGGCTGGATCGGACGCCCGCAGGCCGTGGATCTCCCGGACGGTTCGTATGTCGTCCAGCGTGATGTCGTCTTCGACAGCTGGCGGCGGCTGCGGACCGACTGGACGCTGGTGCGCGGCGCGAGCGCGCGTACCGCCTCCCTCACGTCCTTCCTCTACAGCGCCGCCGAACTGCACGATCTGTTCGTGGCGGCCGGGTTCACCGACGTGGAGTGCTTCGGGGGCTTCGACGGCGCCGCGTACGACCAGCACTCCCGTCGGCTGATCGTCCGGGGGACGAAGAAGTGTGACTCGGTAACCGGAGCTCAGGAGGATCGGTCAGTCATGTCGCCGCACCACGAGTTCAGCAGCCTGCCGCCCGGGACGCGGGGTGCCCTGCGATGAGCGCCCCGACCACCCCGGCCGTCGCCCCGGCCCGGATACACGAACACATCACCGACGCGATGAAGGCCCCGGATCTGATCCGGCTGAGCGGCAATGTCGTGCTCGCCCGCTTCGAGACGATGAAGGTGTACGCGGCGCTCGGCGCCGTCCGTACGCTGCTGCGGCGCGGCCGCATCGTTCCCGGCCAGACGCTCATCGACAGTTCGAGCGGCATCTACGCGCTGGCGCTCGCGATGGCCTGCCACCGTTACGGGCTGCGCTGTCACATCGTGGCGTCCACGACGGTCGACGCGGTGATGCGTGCCCAGCTGGAGGTGCTGGGCGCGACGGTCGATCAGATGCCGCCGTCCCAGAGCCTGCGGCTCGACCAGGAGCGGCGGGTGCGGCATGTACGGCAACTGCTGGCCCGGCGGCCGGACTTCCACTGGATGCGGCAGTACCACGACGTGGTGCACTACGCGGGCTACCGGGAGTTCGCCGATCTGGTCACCGAGGCGCTGCCGGGCAGTGAGCTGACCGTCGTCGGCGCCGTGGGCACGGGCGCGTCGACCGGCGGGCTGGTGCGGGCGCTGCGCGGATCGGGGCGCGCGGTGCGGCTGGTGGGGATCCAGCCGTTCGGGAGCGTCACGTTCGGCAGCGAGCGCTTCAGCGATCCCGAGGCGATCATCGCCGGCATCGGCAGCTCCATCCCCTTCGGCAATGTCCGGCACGATCTGTACGACACCCTTCACTGGGTGGACTTCCGCCATGCCATGGCCGGCGCGGTCGGCCTCCTGCGGGAGCACGCCGTCTTCGCCGGGCTCTCCACGGGGGCCGCGCATCTGGTCGGCTCGTGGGAGGCGGAGCGCGACCCCGGCCGGCTGCATCTCGTCATCGGCGCGGACACCGGACACCGCTACGCGGAGCGGGTGTTCGCCCGGCACGCCGAGGCCCTGGACCCGCGCACCGTACGCCCGGAGCGGATCCACACCCTCGATGATCTGCGTCCCCCGTGGTCGGTGATGGAGTGGGCCCGGCGCTCCCATCCGCAATCCGTCGTGCCGGCCGAGGAGTCGTCGTGACCATCGCCGCGCTGGAATCGCTGTCCTTCGGGCTGGCCCGGATGGCCGCCGCCGCGTCCGACGCCGGGCACCGGCTGTCTCTGCTCACCTGCGACCGGTCCGTGTACCGGCACGAACTGGACACCCTGCCGGACGGCGCGCTGTCCGTGATCGATGTCGACACCTTCGACACGGCCGCGACCCGGCGCGCGCTGGCCGCCCTGCCGGATCTGGCCGGTCTCATCAACACCACGGACACCTGGAGTCTCCCGGCCGCCGATCTCGCGGCCGAATTCGGGCTGCCGGGGCCGGACCCGGACGCGGTACGGCTGCTGCGCGACAAGGCACGCGTCCGCGATCTGCTGTACCGCCGCGGTCTGAGCAAGGGCCCCGCCGTGCCGGTCGAGCCGGCCGGCCAGGACCTGGACGGCGCGGCCGAGGTGCTCCGTACGATCGGTCTGCCGGCCGTCCTCAAGGACTCGGCGGGCACCTCGTCCCGCAATGTCTGGGTGGTCAGGGACGAGCGGGCGCTGCGCGCCGCGCTCGCCGAGGCAGGGCGGTGCGTCTTCGCCGGCGAGCTGTTCGCGGAGCCCTTTCTCGCCGGGCCGCTCTACAGCGCGGAGACACTCAGCTGGGACGGGGACATCCGGTTGCTGGGCGTGCTGAGCCGGCAGACCTCGCGTGAACCGGCCGTACGGGAGGAAGCCGCCGCGTTCCCCGTGGCGCTGCCCCGCGGTGAGCTGAGCGAGATCGAGCAGTGGGCCGGCGCCGTCCTGCGCACGGCCGGTCATGACAGCGGATTCGCCCACGTCGAGTTCATTCTCACCGCCGAGGGCCCGCAGCTGGTGGAGATCAACCGGAGGATCGGCGGGGCGCTGGTCGGGGAGGCGCTGTGCCGCTCCCTGGAGACCAATGTGTACGAGGCCATGATCGACACCGCGCTCGGACGCCGTCCCCGGCTCATGGACGCCGCGCTCGACCACACCGGTCCCGCCAGCGGATTCGTGCTCGTCCACCCGGACCGTCCGGGCGTCCTCGCGGGCTGGCACGGGCTGGACGGACTCGGGGCGTACCCGGGCGCGGTGCGCTGGTACCCGACCAAGGCGCCGGGCGACGAGATACGCAGCGTGGACGATCAGCGTGGCTGCACCGGAATCGTGCTGGCCCAGGCGGCGACGGCGGAGCTCGCTCTGCACCGGGCGGCGAGCGCGGCGGGGAGTGTGCGTCCCGTCCTCGTGGCCGACGGTGGGCCGTGAGCGCGGGACCGGAGCCGGCGGCCGGCGGCCGGCAGGTCCGCGGCTGTTCCTGCTGGCCGGCTCGTTCCTGATCACCCTGGGCAGCTTCGCCGTCCTGCCGTACATGTCGGTGCTTCTGCACCAGCGTCTCGGGCTCGGCCTCGGCACGGTCGGTGCCGTGCTCGCCGTCGCCTCGCTGGTGCAGTTCTCCGGCGGGGTGGTGGGCGCGGCGCTGGCTCAGCGGATCGGGCTGCGGTCCACGATGCTGGTGGCGCTGGCCGTGCGTACGGCGGGGTTCGCCGCGTTCCTGCCGGGGCTGGAGAGTCCGGCGGTCGCGGTCGGCGCGCTGTTTCTGGTCTCGTGCGGGGCGGCGCTGTATCTCCCCGCGAACAAGGCGTATCTGGTGGCGGGGGCCGACGAGGCGGAGCGGCCCCGGCTGCTGTCCGCGAGCGGTTCGGCGTTCAACGCGGGCATCGCGCTGGGGCCTCCTGCGGCGGCGCCGTTCGTGCTGGGTTCGCCGGGGGTCCTGTTCGCCGGTGTGACCGTGCTGTTCGCCGTCGTCGGGCTCGGGCATGCCGTGCTGCTGCCCGCGGTCCCGGTCACGGGCCCCGCCCCGGCCGGCGGGCCCGACGCGCCTGCCGCGCGTCCCGGCGAGGGGGTGCTGCCCTTCACGGTCACCGTCGTGAGTGTGTACGTCTTCATGTTCTTCCAGCACTATCTCGCGGTCTATGCCGTCCCCCGTACGTCGGCGTCGTTCTACGGCGTCGTACTGATGGCCTACGCGTGCCTCCTGGTGATCGCGCAGCCGGCGCTGTCCCGGTGGATCGCCGGGCTCTCCTACCGGCGGGCGATGCGGGTGGGATTCGGCGCGATGGCCGCGGGGACGGCGGTCACCGGCCTCGGTGGGCACGCGGGCATCGGCGCGGGCGCCGCGCTGATCTGCCTGGGCGAGATCGTCCTCTTCCTGAAGAACGATCTGGAGGCGCTGGCCCGGTCGTCCGCCGCGCTGGCCGTGGTCTTCGGCCGGCAGCGGCTGGCCGCCGGAATCGGCGCGTTCGCCAGCGGAGTGATCGGGGGTCAGCTGTACGGGGCGGCCGAAGGGGCTGGAATGGAGCGGGGCTTCTGGCTGGCGGTGTCCCTCCAGTGTCTGGTGCTGCCCGTCCTGCTGATCCCGCTGGCGCGGCGCGGGTACGCCGGCTTCCGCAGCCGGTCCGGGGACGGGCTCCCGGCCGGGCCCGCCGGTCCGCGCCGTCCTCGATGACGGCGCGGACCGGGGCACGGACCGGCGCGCGAACCGGGGCCCGGACCAGGGCGCGGCGTTACGCCGACGGGGTGCGGACCAGGTCCTGTCCGGTCGATCTTCGTGGATCAGCCCGCGGCGTCTGGTGCGGTACATCGCAAGGCGGAGGATCGTCCTCGTACTGGACGTACTTGGACGACTCCGACAACGCGGCGAGGTGCCGTGCCGGGCGTCGCGGGCCCGCGACGATCGGCCGGACAGGACCTGGCGGTAGGGACAGCGCCGGGCCGGGCACGAACCGGGGGTCCATGTCCGCCTGCCACACCGCGGCGAGGTCGCGTCTGGCCCGCGCGACGCGGGAGCGGACCGTACCGACCGGGCAGTCGGCGACGCGGGCGGCTTCCACGTAGGACAGGCCCAGCAGCTGGGTCAGCACGAACGCCTGCCGGCGCGGCGGGTCCATCGTGTCCAGCGCGTCGAACACCGCGACGGTCTCGTCGAAGCCGGGCAGATGGCGCGGCTGGGCGCGTTCGGCCGCCAGCTGCCAGTCCGCGGTGTCGGCAACCCGGGGCCGGGCGGCGGCGCTGCGGTAGCGGTCGATGACGACGCACCGGGCGATCGACAGCAGCCAGGTACGGGCGCAGGACCGGCCGGCGAACTTCGCCAGGCTGGTCAGAGCCCGCAGATAGGTTTCCTGCGCCAGGTCGTCGGCCCCGGGCACATCGGCGCTCAGATGGGCGACGAACCGCCGTACGTCGTCGTAGGTCGCGCGGACGAAACGCTCGGCGGCCTCCCGGTCACCGCCGCCCGCGGCCAGGGCCCACGCGGTGATCTGCGTATCGTGGCCGTCGGATCTGACTCTGCGTAAGTTCGTTGTCGGAGCAGGGGACATCGCACACGGTCCTTCGCGTCCTCGCGGAGCCGCGCCGTCGTGGCGCGAGCCCCTCCTTGACCGGCTCCCGCGGCGCCGCCGCGGGCCACCGGTAGGCCTGTGAACAGGCACGCGCACGTGCCTGAGCGGACCTTCGGCCACGGCCGGGCCCGGCAGGGCGCCGGAGACGGGACGGAGCGGAAGGTCAGGGACAGGACGGCAGAAGGGGCGGACCGCGGCGAGAGGTGCCGTGCGCCACGACGCGATGGCGCAGACGGCGACGAGGCCGGCGCGGAGCGCGGATCCGCGGCCGTGGTGGCGGCGATCCGGTGTGGGACAGCATCCGCCGGGCCAGCCGCAGCGGGGCACAGACGAACAGCGCGAGCGAGCGGCCGAGTTGGAGGACCGCCGTCTCCCCACGCCACAGCCACCATCCGCACAGCAGTCCCGCGACCATATGGGCCACGGCCATGCCGGACGTCAGGGAGTGGCCGTCGTAGGCCATCGCGAGGGCCATGAGATCGGCAGGACCCTCGCCCATGCCCGGGCCGGTGTGCGCCGCCGCCATACCGGAGTGGCCCTCGCCCGGCATGGAGATCGCCTTGGACCCACCGCTGTGCGGCAGACACAGGTGGATCCAGCTGAACAGGGCGTGCAGGAACACCTGTCCCGCCGCGCTCACGCCGGCGACCACCAGGGCGCCGCGCCGCCGCCCCGCCAGCCACCATCCGGCGCCGCCCGCCGCGACCAGCGCGAGGGCCAGGGCCGGCCAGGGCAGCGGAGCCCCTGACTGGAGCGCGTGCCCGAGTCCGGACACCGCTACGCACACGGCCGCGAAGACCACGGCGCGTGTGAGGCGGAATGCGGGCCCGGCTCTCATGGGCGTCATCGTGTCACCCGTGACGGAGCATCGGAAAAGAGCTGCCGATCCGGATACGTCGACGGTTCGCCCGCTATAGGACGACAGTCAGATGATGTGATCCATGTCACATGGAGGCGCGGGGAACTTTCCCGGTACGGGGCCCGACTCCTCGGATAACGCGCCTCGTTGGATCCGCACGCTCACACGCTCACACGCCCGCACACCCGCACACTCGCCGACCCGCATGCCCGCGCACCCGCCGACCCGCCGACGCCATCGAGAAGGCCCTTCAGATGAAGCCGTCCCCCGCGCCCGCCGCCCCCGAACCGGCCAGCCGCCCCGATTCCGCCACCGGCCGGCAGCAGCCCCGGCCCACGCTCAGGTCGGATCTGAAGGCATCCATACCCGACGGTCTCATCGCCCTGGTGGTGACCGCCGCCGTATTCGCCCTTCTCTACGCCCGTATCCGCGCGAAGACGTCATCAACCGTGTCCGTCATGCCGTTCATGGCGGACGCGGGGGGCTTCTGGATGTACTTCCTCAGCCAGGCGTTCGGCTGGGCGGCCCTCCTGTGGGCCTGGACCACGGTCCTGCTCGGGCTGCTGCTCTCCGGGCCCCGCCCGGCGTGGCTGCCGCTGTCCGGCCCGCGCCTGGAGCGGCTGCACCGCACCACGAGCCTCAACACGATCGCTCTCATCGCCGCCCATGCCCTGCTGTTCGCCGCGGAGTTGGTGCGCCATGACACCGCGCGCTGGAATTCCCGGCTGTACACCGCCTTCGTCGAGGCGTTCGTACCGGGCGGCTACGACTCGGGTACCGGCCAGATCGCCATGCCGCTCGGGCAGGCCGCCCTCTATCTGGCCGTTCCGCTGGGACTGCTCTTCTACATCAGGCACCGCATCGGCCCCAAGACCTGGCGCGTCCTGCACCGCTTCGTCATCGTCGTCTACGTCCTGAGCGTGTGGCACACCCTCCTGTACGGAACGAACGTCTGGTACGACGGCTGGTTCCGCACCAGCGTCTGGCTGCTGCAACTGCCCATCGCCGCGCTCCTGCTCGTACGGCTGCTGCGCCCGGCACGCCGCTCCGAGCGCCTGTCCAGGCCCAGCGCCCACACCGGCTCGGGCACGGGCTGGGGCCTGCGCCTCGGCGGGCGGCTCGCCGCGGCCGGGATCGTCGCCGCGCTTCTCGCCGTCGTCCTCAGCGGGAACGACGGGGGGCGCTCGGTTCCCCCCGCCGACACGTCATCGACCCACAATCACGACTGAGCCGGAACGGAGGGCAGCCGTGCTCAGGCGGCGGTCGCGTCGTGGTCCGTGGAGAGGGAGAGCCCCCGCCAGGCCGCCAACTCGTCCCGTACGAAATCGAGTTTGGCCTCCACCCGGGCCACCGCGTCCGCCCCGAGCTGCACGCGCAGCGGCGCGGCCGGGTCCTGTCCGAGCCCGACGATGATGCGGGCGGCCTTGACCGGGTCGCCGGGCTGGGCGTGGTTGCCCTCGGCGGAGGCTTCGCGAGTGGCTCCCGCGCTCGCCGCGTAGTCGGGGAGGGCGGTCTCCTCGGTGTGCAGACTCGACGCGTCGAGGAAGTCGGTACGGAAGCGGCCCGGCTCGACGATCGTCACCTGGATGCCGAGAGGGGCCAGTTCCTGCTGGAGGGCCTCGGAGAAGCCCTCCATGGCGAACTTCGTCGCGGCGTAGACGCCCCAGCCGGACCCCGCGGTGAACCCGCCGACCGAGCTGATGTTGATGACATGCCCGGAGCGCCGGGGGCGCATCACCGGCAGAACGGCGCGCAGGACGTTGAGCGAGCCGAACACATTGGTGTCGAACACCGAGCGCGCCGCCCCGTCGGAGATCTCTTCGACGGCGCCCAGTACGCCCCGGCCCGCGTTGTTGACCAGGACATCGATCCCGCCGAAGCGGTCGACGGCCGCCCGCACCGCCGCGTGTGCCTGCTGCTCGTCCGTCACGTCGAGCGGGACGCTGAGCAGCGCGTCGCCCACGTCGGGGAACGCGGCGTGCAGCGCGGCGGTGTCGCGCGCGGTGGCGGCGACCTGGTGTCCCTGGACGAGCGCCTCCCTGGTGATCTCCAGACCGAATCCGCGCGAGGCTCCGGTGATCAGCCATGTGCTCATGGCGGCTACCTCCTTGCTGGGTCCTGCCGTCTCCTGAGGTGTGCTGCTGATTCCTGCTGGGTCAGTCGGCCGCGCGGGAGAGCGCCGCGTATTCGTCGTCGGTCAGTTCCAGGGTCGCGCCCTTGATGTTCTCCTCCAGGTGGGCCACCGACGAGGTGCCGGGGATCGGGAGGATGACCGGCGAGCGCCGCAGCAGCCAGGCCAGCGCGAGCTGCGAGGGGGCCACCCCCCGGCCGGCCGCCATCTTCGTCAGCGGGCTGTCCGCACCGGCCAGGGCGCCGGTGGCCAGCGGGAACCACGGGATGAACGCCATGTCGTGCGCCTGCGCGTGCTCCAGCACGTCCTCGGCGGCCCGGTCGGCGAGATTGAAGCGGTTCTGTACGGAGACGATCCGCGCGGTCTTCCCGGCCTCCACCACCTCGGGGACGGAGACCTCGCTCAGCCCGATGTGCCGGATCTTGCCCTCGCTCTGCAGCGCGGCGAGCTCGCCGACCTGCTCCGCGAGCGGCACCTTCGGGTCGACGCGGTGCAGCTGGAGCAGGTCGATGCGCTCCAGGGCGAGGTGGCGCAGATTCAGCTCGACCTGCTGACGCAGATACTCCGGGCGCCCGACCGGCTGCCAGATGTCCGGCCCGGCGCGGGTCAAGCCGACCTTGGTGGCGATCACCAGCTCGTCGGGGTACGGGTGGAGCGCCTTCTTCAGCAGGAGATCGGCCGTGAAGGGACCGTACGAGTCGGCGGTGTCGATGAAGGTGATACCCAGCTCGACGGCGCGGCGCAGGACCTGTACGGCTTCCGCCGGATCCTTGGGGTCTCCCCAGATGCCGGGGCCGGTCAGCTGCATGGCGCCGTAGCCGAGCCGGGTGACGGGCAGATCGCCGCCGAGAACGAAGGTGCCGGACGCGCGGGCGGGCTGCAGGGTTACGGGCATGATCATGCTCCTAAGCGAACTGTACGTTCAGTTTGCTGAGGAGGCAGCGCGATGACCGGGCGGTTCGTTCCGTCGCGCGTTCTTGCGGCGCTGCCGGCGCAGCCGTCGTCACCGGAGCCCGACGCTCCGCGACCGGGGCGATGACGCGAGGTCTCGTGCCCGGCCCGGCGGGCTCCTTGCCGCACTCCTCGGGACCGCTCACTGTCCTGGCGGTCTTGGCTTCATGCCCGTCCGAGTCTATCGGCTCGGTGTGACGTACTCCACGGGAAGCGGCCCCGGCGCGGGGCGGACGCCGTCGGGAGCCACCGGAATCACCGTGGGCGACCGCCGTGCGGAACCGCCGCGCCCTCCCGCGACGTTCACAGGGCAGCACCGCACACGGCCGGTGCTGTTCCCGGGCCGGACGGGCGGTGGCGATGCGCGAGTTGGTTCCCGGCGGGAATCTGCCCCTGCCGGACGTGGCGCTGTCGCTCCAGGTGCCGGGGCCGTTCGATCTCTCCGTACTCATCACCGGCGACAGCGGGAAGGTCGCCGGTGACGGCGATTTCGTGTTCTACAACCAGCGCTCCGCTCCGGGCGCCCGGCTGCACGCCGGCGGCGCCGGCATCGACCCGCGGCGGCTGCGGGCCGGCGCGAGCCGGGTCACCGTGGCCATCAGCCCCGCCGACCCCGGCACTCCCCTCGGCCGCCTGCCGGTCCCGACGCTGACCGTTACGGGCGAGGGCGTGGGCGTCCTCGCCCGGTTCACGCCCGCGCGGCCGACGCACGAGACGGTCCTGCTGCTGGCGGAGATCTACCGCCGCGGCGCCGCGTGGAAGCTGCGGGCCCTCGGTCAGGGGTACGCGGACGGGCTGGCCGGCGTCGCCTGCGACTTCGGCGTCGATGTCACGGAGGAAGCCACCGCTCCCCCAGCGCCTCTCCCCGCGCCTCTTCCCCCGCCGGCCGCCCCCGCGAGCGGTACGGAGGCCGGATTCGCCGCACTCGTCCGGGCCGAACGGCTCAGGGCCGGCTTGCCTCCCGTGACCATGGAGAGCCGGCTCTCGGCCGCGGCGCGGGCGCACGCGGCGGTCATGGCGGAGCAGCGGCGGCTCAGCGCGGAGAGCCCCGACGGAATCTCCGTCTTCCAGCGGATCACCGCCGGCGGCTACCGCTACCTCCGTATCGAACAGCAGCTGGTCTCCGGCCCCCGTACACCGGGGGAGTTCATGGACTACTGCCTGACCGCCGAAGCGACCCGGGGCCCGCTGTACGACGCGGCGCTGTCCGACGCGGGAATCGCCCATGCCGTCGACGCCCGCTCCGGCGGCTTCTACTGGACGGCGCTGTGGGCCCGCCCCTTCACCGCGGACGGCCTGCTGCGCACCACCGCCGAGGTGCTCGCCCTCACCAACGCCGCACGCGCCGCCGCCGGACTGCGCCCGCTGGCCGGCGACGCGCGGCTGGCGGCAGCGGCGCAGGCCCACAGCGCCGACATGGCCGAGCGTGCCTTCTACGCACACACCTCGCCCGAGGGCAGCGCGCCCTGGGACCGGGCGGCCGCCGCGGGGTCGGGGCACCGGTCCATCGGCGAGAACATCGCCTGCGGCCAGCGCACCCCCCGCGAGGTGGTCCAGGGCTGGATGGACAGCCCCGGCCACCGGGCGAACATCCTCGGAGAGGACTTCACCCACCTGGGAGTCGGCTTCGCGGGCGGCGGCCCGGCGGGCACGTACTGGACCCAGCTCTTCGGCCGGTCCTGACGCTCCCCGTCCTCACCACACGGCGGTCACCAGTCGTGGACGGTGCCGTCCAGGAGGCGGTTGACCGGCAGGTAGGCGGCCTCGTATCCGTGAGCGGCGGCGAGGTCCTCGTCGAGTTCCACGCCGATGCCCGGCGCCTCGCCGGGGTGCAGATATCCGTCGGTGAAGGTGTACGCGTGCGGGAACACCTCGTCGGTCAGCGGCGTGTACCCCGCGTATTCCTGTATGCCGAAGTTGTGGATCGCCAGATCGAGGTGGATGGCGGCGGCCATACCGACCGGTGAGATGTCCTCCGGCCCGTGGATGGCGCTCTTGATCTGGTGCTGCGCGGCGAAGTCGAAGAGCTTCTTCAGCGGCGAGACACCACCGAAGTGGGTGACCGCGGAGCGCACGTAGTCGATCAGCTTCTCGCTCACGAGCGTCTGATAGTCGTATACGGAGTTGAAGACCTCGCCGATCGCGAGCGGCGTGGTCGTGTGCCGGCGGACCAGGCGCAGACCGTCCTGGTCCTCGGCGGGCGTGCAGTCCTCCAGCCAGAAGAGACGGTAGGGCTCGAGGTCTTTGCCCAGCTGCGCCGCCTGGATCGGCGTCAGACGGTGATGGGCGTCGTGCAACAGGGGCAGCTCGGGCCCGAATTCGTTGCGGACCGCCTCGAAGACCGTGGGTATGTGCCGCAGGTAGGCCGCGGTGTCCCAGTCCTCCACCACCGGACGGGCCTGCTGGTGGGGCACGACGGCGGCCCCGGCGGGGCCGGCGCTGTGATGGACGCCGTATACGGTCTTCAGGCCCGGGATGCCCGTCTGTATCCGGATGGCCGGGTAGCCCTCGGCCATCCGGGCACGGATCGAGTCGAACAGCTCGGGGATGTCCTGCCCGTTCGCGTGTCCGTAGGTTCCGACGCGCTCGCGGCTCGCGCCGCCGAGCAGCTGGTAGAGGGGAAGGCCGGCGGCCTTGGCCTTGATGTCCCACAGGGCGACGTCAACGGCGGCGATGGCGGCCATCGTCACGGGGCCGCGGCGCCAGTACGCGCCCCGGTACAGCGACTGCCAGGTGTCTTCGATGCGGTGCGGATCGATGCCGACGAGCAGGGGTGCCACGTGGTCCTGGAGGTAGCTGGCGACGGCGAGTTCCCGCCCGTTGAGCGTGGCGTCGCCGAGACCGGAAATGCCTTCGTCGGTCGTTATCTTGAGGGTGACGAAGTTACGGCCGGGGCTGGTGACGACGACCTTCGCGTCGACGATCTTCATGAATACGCTCTTCCTGGCTTGCGGTGCGAACAGTGGACGGCGGTGGGGAGAGGACAACGGGGCGGACGGGCGGCCCGGCTGTCGTGGGCGGTGGTTCAGCCCTTGGAAGCACCTGAGGTCAGCCCGGCCACGAGGTACTTCTGTCCGAGGAGTGCGGCGAGGAGGACCGGCAGCGTGATGAGGGTGGCGGCGGCCATCAGGCCACCCCAGTCCGTGCTCGCGTAGGAGATGAAGTTGAACAGCGTCACGGGCACGGTCTGGGTGTGCTCGTCCGCGAAGATCAGCGCGAACATGAAGTTGTTCCAGCTGAAGACGAACGCCAGCAGGGACGCGGTGGCGGTGCCCGGCGCCGCGAGCGGAAGCGAGATGCGCCAGAAGGCGCCGAACGCGGACAGTCCGTCCGTACGCGCGGCCTCCTCCAGCTCGACCGGCAGGCCCTCGAAGAAGCTGATCATGATCCACAGGATCAGCGGGACCGAGACGAACATATGACTGAGGACCAGCACGGTGTAGGAGCCGACCAGGCCCGCCTGCGCGAACACGTAGTACCAGGGGACGAGCAGCGAGATCGCGGGAATGATGCGGGCCACCAGGATGAGGGAGCCGGCGCGGCGCATCCGGAACCGTCCCACCGCCCAGGCGGCCGGTACGGCGATGATCGCGGAGAGCACGGTGGACGCGAGGCCGACGATCAGGGAGTTGCCCATCGACCGGAGGATCTGGCCGGCCTCCAGGACACTGCGGAAATTCTCCAGCGTGGGAGAGAACCACAGCCCGACGCTCGGATCGGTCACCTGGACGTTCGTCTTGAACGCCGCGGCGAACATCCAGATGACCGGCAGCGCGAAGATGAGCGCCACCACGGTGATGGCGATTCCCCGCAGCCAGGACCAGTTCCTGCGCCTGCGGCCACGGACGGACGCGGGCGGGCGCGGACCGGTGGTGGTCCCCTGCGGGGAGGAAGAGACGGTGACGCTCATGCGGACTTCCTTCCGGCGCGGCGGCGGAGCAGGACCACGACGCCGATGATGAAGAGCGTGAACAGGACCAGGACGGCGGAGGCGAGCCCGTATTCCTGGTAGTCGAAGGTGAGGCCGTAGGCGTAGACGTTGAGGGTCTCCGCCTCGAAGTCCGAACCTCCGCCGGGGCCCTTCGTGGCGTACAGGATGTCGAAGGTCTTGAGAGCGTCGACGGAGCGCAGCACGAGAGCGGTGGCCAGCGTGGGGCCGAGCATCGGCAGGATGACGTAACGGAACCGCTGCCAGCTGTTGGCACCGTCGACGAGGGACGCCTCTTCTGGCTCCTCCGGGAGCGTGGTCAGGCCGGCGAGCAGGAGCAAGGTCATCATCGGTGTCCACTGCCAGACGTCGATGAACATCAGGGTGGGCAGCGACTGGCTCACCGAGCCGAGGAACTCCTGCGGGGGCAGCCCGAGGGAGCCGAGCAGGTGGTTGGCGATGCCGTTGGTGGGGTCGAGGATGAGCAGCCAGAGGATGCCGATCGCGACCGGTGTGGTGAGCAGCGGAATGATGAGGACCGTGCGCACCCAGCGCATGCCGCGGAACGGCTTGCGCATGAGCATCGCCAGGGCGAGGCCGAGCACCGTCTCCACCACCACGGCGCCGACGGTGAAGATCACCGTGCGCTGGACGGCGGGCCAGAAACGGCGCGAGTCACCCAGCGCGTCGGCGAAGTTCCGCAGGCCGACATAGCCCTTCTCGGCGTTCACCGCGCCGAAGGCGTCGGTGAAGCTGAGGTTGAGGGTGAAGACCAGCGGAAAGATGATCATCAGACCCACGAAGATCAGCGCCGGTGCGAGCATCGCCCACTTCAGACGCCGGTTGGCCTGCTCGAACGTCCGCGGGGTCCGGGCCCGGGGGCCCCGTACGCCCGGGGCCGCGCCGGCCGGTCGGCCGGGTGCCGTCGTGGAGACCTCGGTGGTGGACATCAGGACTCCCGGTGGCGGTTGTCGCGGACAAGGAAATCGGCGAACTCGGCGTCGGCGTCGCGGACGACCGGCTCCACGGAGTCGCCGAGGATCCCGGCTACCAGCGGACGGCCGATGATGTCCCGCGCCCGGCCGACCTGGAGGACCGAGGGCCGGTCACGGCCGACGCCCCGCTCCGCGTTGAGCCGCATGGCCTCCGCCAGCTCCGGCGGGAACGTGGCGAGCGTCTTGGCGTCCGACCACGCGGACTGGCGGGCGCTGGGGATTCCCGCCGCCTGGAGTTCGGCCGCCATCTCGGGGCCGGACGCCCACTGGATGAACTCCCAGGCGTCGTCACGCAGCAGGGAGAACTCATTGATTCCCAGACTCCACGACGGAATGTTGTGCGGCCGGGAGCCGGCCGGACCGGCCGGGAACGGGGCGAAGCCCACGGTCTTGCCCACGGTCGAGATCTTCGGGTCGAGGAAGTTGCTGTAGACGGCGTCGGCGTCGATGAAGAACGCCGCCTTGCCCTGGGCGAAGACCGGCAGGGCCTGTTCGAGGCTCATGTTGGTGGCACCGGGCGGACCGGCCCGTTCGAGCAGCTTGCCGTAGTACTTGTACGCGGCGAGCGCTTCCGGCGTGCCGATACCGGACTTTCCGTCGACGACGAAGTCACCGCCGAAGGAGTAGAGAAAGCTCGACCACTGGGTGACGGCGCCGCTGCGCTGTCCCCGCCCGACGTAGCCGAAGAATCCCTTGTCACGCTTGGTGAGGTCCAGCGACATGGCCATCAGGTCGTCGAGCGTGCGGGGCGGACCGCCGAGACCTTCGACCAGGTCCTTGCGGTAGTAGAGGGCCGGGCGTTCGGTCACCACCGGCACACTCAGGACCTTGCCCGCGGTGACCGACGCCTCGCGCGGGGCCTGCTGGAAGTCGGACCAGTCGTACGCCGGGTCGCTCTCGACCCGGTCGGTGAGATCGGTGAGCCAGCCGTTGTGCCCGAAGACCAGCTGCTCCTGGAGCGCCCGGACCATCATGACGTCGACGTCGGTGGCGGAGGCGTTGAGTTTGACGTTGTAGCTGCTGGCGAGCTGGTCCGCGGTGAGCAGGGCCATGGAGACCTTGCGTCCGATCCGGTCCTCGAACTCGCTCATACGACCTTTGATCGCCTGTGACCAGACGTGGTTGATCGCCATGATCCTGAGCGGTGCGTCCGGGGAGGCGGTGCGACCGCGGGTCGAGCAGGCGCTGAGCGACGCCACGCCCGCCGCGGCCGCGACACCGGCGGCCAGCTTGCCGAAAGAGCGCCGGCTGAGAAACTGGCTGCTCGTGGACATCGTTGTCCTCGTCTTTCTGATGTGATGCGTACCGATTTAACTGGTCCAACTGGTAGGACCAGATGGACCGTAACAGCAGACATCGCGCCCTGACCAGCCTGGGACGTCCGACATCACCCGACGTAAACGGGCACGCCACGGAGAGCCAGGTCGGTTCAACCGGGGGAGAAATTAGGGCATTACGGTCAGTTCTGACCGCGGCCGTGCGGCTCGCCGAGCAACGTCTCGATGTGCTGACGCGCCATCACGTTCACATTGAGATCGAGATCCGGACCGTAGGTACGCAGGCCAAGGGTGAGATGCTCACGCATGCGCTCACAGGCCAACTCGACATCGCGCGCCACGATCGCCTCGAAGATCTCGGGGTGGTGCGGAGTGCCCGGCTCGCCGATCGACGGATCGGAGTTCGAGCGGAGCATCATCTCGAACATCATCCCGCTGATCGACGACAGCATGATCCGGAGTACGGGATTGCCGCTCGCCGCCGCGATGGCGTCATGGAAGTCGACGTCCGCCTGGGCCTTGCGGACAAAGTCGGTCGCCGTCTCCAGCGCGTCCCTGGCCGCCCGGATCGCGGAGATGTCCTCCGCCGTCGCACGCGCCGTCGCCAGCCTGACGGTCTCCACCTCGAGCGGGACACGCGCCTCGATGAGCTGGCGGACCGTGGGCCGCCCGGCGCGGTACAGCGCGTCATAGTTGCGCGCCTGCTGGGACGTCTGCTCGCACACGAACGACCCCCGGCCCGGCGCGACCTGGATCAGGTGCTGGGCCTCCAGCCGCCGCAGCACCTCGCGCACCACATTCCGGCTGGCGTGGAACTGGACGGCGAGCTCGCGCTCCGAAGGCAGCTTGGCCCCCACGGCGATCTCTCCGGACCGGATGTCGTGCTCCATCTGACGCGCGATGCGCTCGGTCAGGAGCCCGCGCTGGGCGGGGGGTGCGACACGGCCCGACTGCGAGGAAGGGGCAGCTGGCATGTTGAGGAGGATACAGGCCGAATGTCTGACCGAAGAGCCGTTCGGTCCACGCCCCTCCCCGCCCGCCGGGCCGGCGCCGACCCGCGCCGGGGAACGGAACTGATCCGCCGGCCGTACCGTCCCGGTCGTACGAGCAGCAGTCCGAGGGTGATCCAGACGTAGGTGTTCGCGCCGAGGACGGCATCGGCGCCGGTCGAGTCCCACCGCCACAGCCAGACGACGCTGCTGCACAGGACCACGTACACCGCGGCGCACAGCGCGAGCGGCAGCCGGCGCTCCCGGTGGCCGCGGCGCAGCGCGGTGTCCGTCAATACGACAAGGGCGGGGATGAGCCAGACCAGATGATGGACCCAGGTCACGGGCGAGACCAGGCAGGCGGCCAGGCCGGTCAGGGCGAACCCGGCCCGGTCGTCGCCGTCGTCGCGGACGGCCGCGCGGGCGCGGTACGCCCAGAGCGCGAGGACCGCCAGGACACACACCAGCCACAGCGCCCGGCCGGGATGGTCGGGCTGGAGGCGGGCCAGTACGCCTTGCAGCGACTGGTTGGAGACGTAGCTGAGCGAGCCGACGCGGTCGGTGTTCCACAGGGCGTCGGTCCAGAAGGTCCGGGAGGCCGCGGGGTCGGCCAGGGCGGCGAGCAGCGTGGCGGCGCCGGCCGTGCCCGCCGCCACGCCGGCCTGCCGTCTGCGCCCGGTGATCAGCAGATAGCCGATGAACAGCGCGGGCGTGAGCTTGATCGCGGTCGCGAGGCCGATGCCGATGCCCGCGTAGCGGCCGCGCCCGGTGGCCAGCAGCCGTGCGTCGGCGAAGACGAGCGCGACGAGCAGCAGGTTCACCTGGCCGAAGCTGAAGGTGTCGCGGACCGGTTCGAGCAGGGCGAACAGGCAGCCCGCCACGACGAAGGCGAACCACCGGCACCAGCCTTCGCGCCGGATGACCGGGCCGGCCAGCCAGTGCAGCAGCAGCGCGGAGGCGACGACGCTCAGCGCGATGCTGATCCCGACGGCCACGGGCCAGGAGACCAGGGCCATCGGCAGCATGGACACCGCCGCGAAGGGCGGGTAGGTGAAGCCGTACGTCGTGCCGGGGCGGAGATAGTCGTAGATCCCGCCGCCGTGGTGAACCCAGTCACCGACCGTGCCGTAGTAGACACCGACGTCGAAGAAGTCCCGGTGCAGGGGCACGGTGGCGAGGAAGACGGCGGTGGCCACCACCAGGCACACCGCCACGCTCACGCGTCTCGGGGGCGTCGCCAGGACGCGGCGCGGCCACCTCATGACAGGGCCCCCGTCCGGGCGGGGAGGGTTCCCGGTTCCGGCATCCGGAGCATCCACCACAGGGCGAGCAGGGCGAGCGCGCCGCCGGTCACCGCGAGCGTCAACTGCGTCCCGTCCGGCGGGGATCCGCTGGGCAGCAGGCCCAGGGCGAGGATCCCGCTGCCGGCCGCGGCCCAGCGCCGTACGCGACCGTCGGGCGCGGCCGCGGCGATCAGGAACAGCCCCCACAGCGCGTACCACGGCCGGAACGCCGGTCCCAGTACGAAGACCGCGAGCAGGGAGAGCGCCAGCGCGTAGACCGGGCCGAGGGCCTTCCCTGAGGCTCCCGCCCCGGCCCCGGCCCCAGCCCCGGCTCCGGCGATGAGCGGCCGGACAGCACCCGGGCCCGCCCGGCGCAGCCAGAGCAGGGCGACGGCCACGGCGGTGGCCAGCAGGCCGAGCCGGCGCCACGCCGGTACGGCCAGGTCGGCGAGCCCGCTCCCGGCGGCGTCCAGCAGCGCGCCGCTGAGCCGGCCGAGCCCGCTGGTGAGCGACCAGTTGTCGGGCGAGACAGGGGTGGCGAGGGCTCCGAGCCAGCCGTAGCCCGTGCCGGCCGCCGCCGTCACCACGGCGGTGGTGGCCAGCGCGACGGCACAGGTCAGCGTGGCGGCTCGGACCGTACGGGCCCGGCCCGTGAACCGGGCCGACCACAGCGCGGTCACCGCCAGCAGGCCCAGCGCCGCGGGCGCCTTCACCAGTGCGGCGAGCGTGATGAGGACCGCGGCCCTGGCCGGCCACCCGCCGAGCGCCGCCACGAGTCCGGCCCCGAGCAGCCCCAGCATGAGGGCGTCGTTGTGGGCTCCCGCGACGAGGTGCAGCAGCACGAGCGGGTTGAGCGCGCCCAGCCAGAGGGCGGCGGACGGTTCGACGCCGCAGCGGCGGGCGAGCGCGGGCAGAAAGGCGATCATCAGCGCGACACCGAGCAGCGCGACGAGCCGCATGCCGAGTACTCCGGTGGGCACGTCGACGCGGGCGAGAGCGGCGACCTTCGCGGCGACGGCGAGGAACACCGGGCCGTACGGGGCCGGGGTGTGCTGCCATACCGGCGCCACCTCGGTCGCGAGCGGCCCGCCCAGATGCGCCGGGCCGTGGGCGTACACGTCGATCCGCGCGTCGACCATCGCCCCCTGCGCGAGATAGCTGTATACGTCCCGGCTGAACAGCGGCGGCCCGAGCAGCAGCGGCGCCGCCCATACCGCGAGGGTGGTCAGCAACTCGCGCGGAGCCGGCGGCCGGGGGCGGCGCACCGCGCGGCCCAGCCACCACCAGGCCGCGATCAGCAGCACGAGTCCGAAGTACGCGAGGACCAGGCCCAGTGCGGCGCGTCCCGACGAGGGAAGGAGCGCTTCCCCTACCGGCAGCGCGCCCGCGGTCAGCCCGCCGGCCATGAGCGCGACGGACCCCGCGAGCCCCAGTGTCCTGCAGCGGTACGGGTCCACATCAGCGTTCAGGGCGAGCATCTGTGGAGGCTCGCAGGAGGGGGTGGCCGGAAGACGACGTCGCCACCACGCTCCGGTGGCAGACACGTATCCGCCGCCTTAAGCCAGGTGGGCCCCGGATCGGATATCCGGGGCCCACCTGGGACAGGAGCTGATGCCGCCTACTTCTCCAGCGTGAAGGTGTCGATGTCGAACAGGGAGCCCGCCCCGCCGGTGAAGGTGAGGAAGACCGGCCCGGTCGGTGTGCCGGTCAGCGGGGTGGAGACGGTCTGGAAGGTCTCCCAGCCGCCGGTGTTGCGGACCGTGGCCGAGCCGAGCACCGGTCCGGTGGCCGAGCCGGAGCGCACCTGGATGGTGCCGCCGGCTCCGGCCGAGGAGACCTTCGCGCTGAAGGTCTTGACCCCCGCGAGCGAAGTCTGGCTGTAGCCGGCCCAGTCTCCGTTCTCGATGTAGCCGAGGGTCTTGCCGCCGCTGGCGGGCGCGTGGTCGGCGGCCTGGACGCCCTGGGACGAGGTGTAGGACTCACCCTCGAAGGTGGACGGGGTGGTGATGGCGCCGAGCTCCTTGATCCGGACGTTGCGGAAGGACACGTCGTCGCCCGCGCCGTGGTTCTGGATCCCGATGTATCCCTGCTTGAGGGACCGGACCGGGTCGGTGTTCGTGAAGTCGTTGATCTTCACGCCGTTGAGGAAGACCTGGAGCCGCTCCCCCTCCACCCGGATCTCGTACGTGTTCCATGCCCCCGGCGGGTTGAGCGCGCCGTCCCGCGCGGCGATGTCGGCCGACTTGAAGCCATAGATGGAGCCGGTGGTCTTGTCGGCCGTGTCGGTGGCGTCGATCTGGATCTCGTACCCCTGGTTCACCGCCGAGTTGGGGTCGTCGGAGGTCGGGAAGCCCACGAAGACACCGGAGTTGTCGTCTCCGGGCATCTTCCAGTCCAGCTTCAGGGAGTACGAGGAGTACTCCTTGGACCGGTACCAGAGCAGGCCCATGCCGCCCTGAGAGGTCAGGGTGGCATCGGTGTTGGTGAAGCTGCCGGGGCCCGCCTGCGACCAGCCGGTGGTCGAGCCGTTGTACAGACTCGTGTAGCCGGTCTCGGCGCGGCAGTCGGCCTTGGCGAAGCCGGCCGCGTAGCGGATACCGCCGAGCAGCAGTGAGCGGAACGCGGGGTCGGCGTACGACTCCGCGGTGTGGCCGAGCCCGGTGTAGAAGGACCGGCCGTTGCCCTGCGGATGGCACCAGGTGATGGGGTGGTCGCCGCTCATCTCCCCGCCGCTGTAGCTGCCTTCGTCGAGGCTCTGCAGCACCCGGACATTGGCCCGCGGGTTGGTGCGGTAGTTGTACCACTCGTCGGACCTGGACCAGGTCTGGCCGAGATGCGAGGTGGCCGGGTTCGCCCGGTCCTCGGTCTTCACGGTGGCCTGCTGGATCGCCGGGTGGCTCTTGAACCAGGCGCCGACGAGCTGTTCGTACTGCGGCCACCCGTACTCGGTGTCGGCGGCCGCGTGGACGCCGAGGTAGCCGCCGCCACCGTCGATGTACCCCTGGAGAGCCGACTGCTGGGTGTCGTTGAGCACATCGCCGGTGGTGCTGAGGAACACCACCGCCTTGAAGCCGGCCAGGTTGGCCGGGGTGAAGGCGGCGCCGTCCTCGGTGGCGGTGACCGTGAAGTTGTTGGCCGCGCCGAGGTCACGGATGGCTTGCGTGCCGGCCGGGATGGAGTCGTGGCGGAAGCCGGCGGTCTTGGAGAAGACGAGCACCTTGTAGGCGGGATCGGCGGCCTGTGCGGTCGCGGCGGGTGTCACGAACGCCCCGACGAGGGCGAGGGCGACGACGAAGGCCGAGGCAGCGGCCGACGGTATTCGCCGGAGCTGTGTGCGCATCACTGTCCCTTTCCCGTACGTCACTTGGTGAGAGTGAGCGTGTCGATGTCGAACAGGGAACCGGCGCCGCCGGTGAAGGTGAGGAACAGCGCCCCGGAGGATGCCGTGCCGGTCAGGGCGGTGGAGACATTCGCGAAGGTCTCCCAGCCGCCGGTGGGCTGGACGGCGACGGTGCCGAGCACGGCGCCCGTCGCGGATCCGGAGCGGATCGTGATGGTGCCGCCGGCTCCGGCCGAGGAGACCTTCGCGCTGAAGGTCTTGGTCCCGGCCGTGGGGACGGAGGCGTACCCCGCCCAGTCGCCGTTCTCGATGTAGCCGAGCGTCTTGCCGCCGCTGGCCGCGGCGTGATCGGCGGCCTGGACGCCCAGGAACGAGCTGTACGACTCACCCTCCACCGTCTGGCTGGTGACTCCGCTGCCAGTGGCGAAGGTGAAGGCGTCGAGGTCGAACAGGTTGCCCTGGCCCGTCGGTCCCTTGAAGACGAGGAACAGCTCGGTGCTCGCGGACGGTGCGTTGGTCAGGTTGGCCGATACGTCGACGAAGTTCTCCCAGCCGCCGGTCGGTGCCACGGTCGCGGTGCCGAGCAGGGTGCCGGTGGCCGAGCCCGCCCGTACCTCGATCGTCCCGCCGACGCCTCCGGAGGAGACCCTGGCGGTGATCTTGTTGGCATTGCCGAGCGCGTACGGCTTGAAGGAGATCCAGTCGTTGTTGTCGGTGAAGCCGATCGTGTTGCCGCCCTCCGCGGTGCCGTGCGCGGCCACCTGGATGCCGTTCTGGGCCGAGAAGTGCTCGCCCTGGCGGTGGCGGGGCTGGAGGATGCGCGCGCTGTGCGTGGTCAGCCCGGCGGCGTCGGTGTACTCGGCGTCGAAGACTCCGTAGATGTTGGCGGCGCTGTCGTGCTCACCGTCGGCCGGGACGGACAGATTGCCCGAGCAGCCGTTGGCCTGGGTGATCTGGTGGCGGTGCTCGTCATGGCCGAGGAGATAGGCGACCTTGACCTTGGAGCAGTCGATCGCCCCGTCCTCGGGGTCACTGACGGTGACCGAGAACGGCACGGTGTCGCCGAACGAGAACAGCTCGCCGTCCTTCGGCGCCGTGAGATTGACGGAGGGCGCGGTGTTGCCGGCCGTCACGACGAGACTGGCGCTGCCGGTCAGTCCCTCCGGATCCCTGACCGTGAGCGTGGGCCTGAAGGTGCCCTTGGCGGAGTAGGTATGGCTCGGGTTGGCGGCGGTGGAGCTGGTGCCGTCACCGAAGTCCCAGGCGTACGTGAGGGCCTTGCCCTCGGGATCGGAGCTGCCCGCCGAGGAGAACGCGACCGTGAGCGGGGTGGGCCCTGACACCTTGTCGGCTGCCGCCTTGGCGATCGGGTTGCGGTTGCTGCCGCCGATGTACTCGACGCGGTAGAGCGCCTGGTTGTTGGCGCCGGTGCCGTAGTCGAGGACGTACAGCGCGCCGTCGGGGCCGAACGCCTGGTCCATGACCTGGGTGCCGGTCCACGGGAAGCTCTCGATGACGCCGGGGGCGCCGTCGGCCTTCACCTCGATCGCCTTGATCCACTTGCGGCCGTACTCGGCGGCGAAGAAGCGGCCACTGAGGGACTGCGGGAACTTGACGTTCGAGTTCAGATTGGCGTCGTAGCGGTAGACGGGGCCGCCCATGGGCGACTCGGAGCCGCCGCCGAACTCGGGCGGGGAGCCCGCGTCGCCGCCGTACTTGATCCAGCTGGCCTTCACCGCGGGCAGCGTGGGCAGACCCGTGTTGCGGAACGAGTTGTTGGCCGGGCCCGCGCCGCAGTTGTACTTCGCCCCGGCGGGACCGCTCGGGAAGGTGTACTCGCCGTACGTCTCCGCCGCGGTGTTCGTACCGGTGCAGTACGGCCAGCCGTAGTTGCCGGGCGCGGTGATCCGGTTGAACTCGACCTGGCCGCTGGGGCCGCGACCGCCGTCGGTGACACCGGCGTCGGGGCCGTAGTCGCCGAGGTAGACGATGCCGGTGGCCTTGTCGACCGACATCCGGAAGGGGTTGCGGAAGCCCATCGCGTAGATCTCGGGACGGGTCTTGGCCGTACCGGCGGCGAAGAGGTTCCCGGCCGGGACGGTATAGCCACCGGCGGCCGTCGGCTTGATCCGCAGGACCTTGCCCCGCAGGTCGTTGGTGTTGCCCGAGGAGCGCTGGGCGTCGAACTGCGGGTTGCGGTCGGCCCGTTCGTCGATCGGCGCGTAGCCGCTCGAGTCGAACGGGTTGGTGTCGTCACCGGTGGTCAGGTAGAGATTCCCGGCGGCGTCGAAGTCGATGTCGCCGCCGACGTGGCAGCACTGGCCCCGGTCGTTGGGCACTTCGAGGACGACCTTCTCGCTGGCCATGTCGAGGGTGCCGTCGGTCTTCAGGGTGAACCGCGAGAGGTTGAGGTGACCCTTCCACGGCTCGAAGGCGGCGGCGTTGCCGGTCACCGGCGCGTCCCCGCCCGGGGTGGTCAGCTTGGGCGAGTAGTAGAGGTAGAGATAGCGGTTCGTGGCGAAGGCCGGGTCCGCGGCCACACCCTGGAGCCCTTCCTCGTCATGCGTGTAGACGTCCAGCTTGCCGGCCGTCTTGGTGTTGCCGGCGGCGTCGGTGAACCGGACCGTGCCGTCCCGGGCCGTGTGGACGACCGCGCGGTCCGGAAGGACCGCGAGTGACATCGCCTCTCCCAGCTCGGCGCCGCCCACGGCGAGTTGAACCTGCTGGTAATCGGCGGTCGGAATGACCGCCGGGGCTCCGGCGGCGGGTCCGACGACCACACCTCCGGCGATGACCAGCACCACGACGGTGAGCCATCTCAACCACGTCTGTCTCTGTCCTGATATTCCTGACATGGAGCTTCCTTCCTGACCTGGCGGGGGTGAGTCAGGCATGGGCGCGCGTCGACCACGCTGCCGTGTCACTTGGGGGAAGAGCCTGCGCCCGGGTGATGTCCCGTCACCCGGGAAGCAGCCGTACCGATCTGACGGAGAGGTTCCGATGCGGCATCAAGGTATTTGCAGAATCTCGCGAGAGTTTTGCATGTTGGCAACGCCGCGTTAATTTGTCAAGGGCGTGTCAAAATTGCCGACGCCGTGTCCCGACTGATGCATGAGCCACCCATGTCGTCGCTGGTGGGACACGGGACGGCGGAGTCACAGGCCATTGCGACTGCACACAAAAGAATCGATCTCCCCTCCGGCCGGAGAGCGCCGATCACTTGCGGAGGACCGGCGCACACCTACGGAAGAGAAGCCGCCTCACCGACGGATCCGGCGAATCGACCGCACCCCCCAGGCCGCCCGAAGTCAGGCATTTCCCTCATCGTCAACCACTCGCGATCAAGGGTGCGTTACGCCGGTGGAACGCGCACGTCACACCGGGCCGCCGGTTCGCGGGTTGCTGGTGAGAACTGAAGAATCGTTCTATGCTCTGTGCGCGTTTCGCATAGCTGGATGAACAACCCGCCCGCCCGGCCGATTTGTCCTCGAACGCGAGACGGCAGTCCCGGTGGTCGGCCCCACGGGCCGCCCGCACCGAAGGCACGGTTTTCATCTTCGCGATGAGTGCCCCTGTCCTGAGACCCATCCACTCGTCGCGCTTACCTCTGGTCCTACGATTCGCTCGGGAGCAACCATGCGGAAATATGCCATCGGTGCCACAGTCATGGCCATGACACTCAGTCTTGCCGCCTGTGGCGGCGGGGACTCGGGCGATGACGCCTCGTCGGGCAAGGGCAAGACCCTGACGGTATGGATCATGGAAGGGACCAACCCGGACGCCAGGCCCTTCTTCAACGAGGTGTCCGCCGCCTTCAAGAAGAAAACAGGCGCCACCGTCAAGGTTGAATACCAGCAATGGGCCACCGCCCAGAAGAAGTTCACCACCGCGATCGAGGGCGGCCCGAGCCAGGTTCCCGACGTCGCCGAGGTCGGTACGACCTGGATCCCGCAGTTCGCCGACACCGGCGGCCTGGTGGATGTGACGGACGAGGTGAAGAAGTCCGGACTGGGCACGGACCTCGTCGAGGGCCTGGCCGACGCCGGCACCCTGGACGGCAAGCAGTTCGGTATGCCGTGGTACGCCGGTGTCCGCGCGCTGGTCTACCGCAAGGACATCTTCGACAAGCACCACCTCAAGGCGCCGACCACCTGGAAGGAACTCCGCGACACCGCGCTGGTGCTCAAGGAGAAGGAGCCGGACATGATCCCGTTCCCGGTGGCGGGCGGCGCGGAGATGTTCGCCGCTCCGTTCGTCTGGGGCGCGGGCGGCGAGCTGGCCAAGGAGGAGGGCGGCACCTGGAAGTCCGCCATCAACTCCCCCGAGTCGGTGAAGGGCATCCAGTTCTACACGGACCTCGCCAAGAAGGACGGCCTGTCCCCCGCGAAGGTCACCACCTGGACCGAGAAGGAGGTGGCGACGGACTTCCAGAAGGGGAAGATCGCCATGTCCATCTCGGGCAGCTGGACCCCGAAGGCCTTCGTCGAGGCCGCTCCCGACCTTGAGGGCAAGCTCGCCGCGGCGCCCATCCCGGGCCAGGACGGCGGACTGAGCAAGTCCTTCCTCGGCGGTTCCTACCTGAGCACCTTCAAAGGCGAGAACCAAGCCCTGGCCTGGGAGTTCGTCAAGCTGGTCACCACGGGCGAGTTCGCCACCAAGTGGTCCGACCAGTCGAACTACTTCCCCGGACAGAACTCCCTGCTGAAGAAGGTCCAGGAGAAGAACGACCCGCTCGTCGCGCCGTTCGCCCAGCAGATGACCGAAGCGGGCGCGACCGTGCCGAAGACCCCGGCCTACGGCGAGATCCAGGCTTCCCAGGTCGTGCAGAAGATGGTGCAGTCCATCCTGACCGGCAAGAAGAGCGTGCAGGCTGCCGCCGATCAGGCGGCGCGGGAGATGGACAAGATCTTTGCCTCCTGAGACCACAGAGCACGCCGTGCGGGCCGCGACGACCTCCACCACGGAGTCGTCGCGGCCCCGCGGCCCGCGGCCCGGCCCGACGCTGCGCCGCAAGCGACTCATCGCCACGGCGCGTCCCTGGATACTGCTCGTCCCCTCCATCGTGGTGCTGGCCGGGCTGCTGCTCTGGCCGATGATCAAGGTCGTACTCCTGTCCTTCCAGGACTACGAGGTCAAGTTCGGCGGCGGCATCGGGACGTACACCGGCTTCGACCACTACCGCGACCTGCTCGGCGACGCGCGGCTGTGGGAGACCGTCCTGCCCAACACCGTGGTGTTCGCGGTGGCGTGTGTGGCGCTGACGGTGGCTCTCGGTACCCTCGCCGCCCTGCTGCTGCAGCGGCTCGGTCCCGTCTGGCGGATCATCTGCTCGACCGCGATCATGGCCGCCTGGGCCATGCCCGCCGTCACCGGCACCTACGTATGGGTGTGGCTGTTCGCGGCCGAGGACGGTCTGATGAGCAGGCTCGCGGGCTCACTCGGCCTGATCGACCCCGCGACGACCAACTGGTTCACCGACCGGCTGAGCTTCTACGCCATCGCCACCCTCAATGTGGTGCACCACGGCTTCCCGTTCGTCGCCATCACCGTCCTCGCGGGTCTGCTGACCATCCCGAGGGAGCTGTACGAAGCGGCGATGATCGACGGGGCCAACGCCTGGCAGCGCTTCTGGAAGATCACCGTGCCGACCATCAAGCCGATCTTCTTCGTGGTCACCATCCTGTCGACCATCTGGGACTTCAAGGTCTTCACCCAGATCTATCTGATGCCCGGCGGCAGCGGCAGCAACGAAGAGGTGTTCAACCTCGGCGTCTGGTCCTACCAACGGGCCTTCGCACAGAACGACTACGGCGCCGGAGCGGCGACCGCCGTGCTGCTCACCCTGCTGCTCCTGATGATCACGTTCGTCTACATCCGTACCCTCTTCAAGGAAAGTGACGAGCTGTGAACCGCACGACGACCGCGGGGCGGATCGGTCTCTGCGCCGCGGTGTTCGCGCTGCTGGTCTTCACCCTGTTCCCGGTGTACTGGATGGTCAGCACCGCACTGGATCCGAACGCCATCACCCGTGGCGCCGATCTGCTGCCGAGCGGTGTGAGCACCGAGCACTTCCGTTTCATCTTCGATCACGGGAACTTCGGCGGATTCCTGCTGAACTCGTTCCTGGTCGGCATGGGCACCATCATCGTGTCCGGGCTGCTCGCACTGTTCGCCGCGGTGGCCGTCGCCCGGTTCCGGTTCCGGTTCCGCACCTCGGTGCTGATCATGGTCCTGATCGTGCAGATGGTGCCCCTGGAGGCACTGGTCATCCCGCTGTTCCTGCAGATGCGTGACTACGAGCTGCTCAACAGCCTGGTCGGACTCACCATTGTCTACATCGCGCTGTCGCTGCCGTTCGCGATCTGGACCCTGCGGGGCTTCGTGGCGACGGTTCCGAAGGAGGTCGAGGAGGCCGCCTATCTCGACGGCTGCTCCTGGCCACGGATGTTCTGGTCGGTCCTGCTGCCGCTCACCGCGCCCGGCCTCGTGGCCACCAGCGTGTTCGCGTTCATCACCGCGTGGAACGAGTTCGTCTTCGCCTACACCTTCATGAAGGACGGCTCCAAGTACACTGCGGCGGTGGGCCTGTTCCAGTTCTTCGGCGAGAACTCGACATCCTGGGGGCCGGTCATGGCGGGCTCGACCCTCATCGCCCTGCCGGTGCTGGTCTTCTTCATCATCGTCCAGCGCCGTCTGGCCTCAGGACTCGCCGCCGGGGCGGTCAAGGGATGACCTGCCCCTCACCCGAGGCGCTGCGTCTGGTCAACGGCGTCATCATGCCCGGCTTCCAGGGCACCGAGCCGCCGGGATGGCTGCTGGACGCGATCGACGAGGGCCTCGCCGGTGTCGTGTACTTCGCGCACAACGTACCCGGCCCGGCGACGGCCGCCGCGCTCTCGGCGGCGCTGTACGCCCGGCGCGGCGACCTGATCGTGGCCGCCGACGAGGAGGGCGGGGACGTCACCCGTATCGAGGCCGCGACCGGCTCCTCGTATCCCGGCAACGGGGCGCTCGGCAGGGTCGACGACCCGGCCGTCACCGAACGGGTGGCCCGGCTGATCGGCCGCGACCTGCGGCGGGCCGGCATCGGCCTGGATCTCGCACCGGACACCGACGTCAACGTGGATCCGGACAATCCGGTGATCGGGGTACGGTCCTTCGGCGCCGATGCCGCGCTGGTGGCCAGGCACTCCGCCGCCTATGTCACGGGCCTCCAGTCGGCCGGTGTCGCGGCGTGCGCCAAGCATTTCCCGGGGCACGGCGACACCTCCGTCGACTCGCACCTCGACCTGCCCGAGCTCGACGCGGACCTCGGCCTGCTCAGGCGGCGGGATCTGGTGCCGTTCGCCGCGGCGATCGAGGCGGGCACCCGGTGCCTGATGACCGGGCACATCAGGGCGCGGCCCTTCGGCCCGGCACCGGCCACGCTGAACCCCGAGGTCACCCGGCTGGCCAGGGAAGAGCTGGGCTTCACCGGAGTGATCATCACGGACGCGCTGGACATGCGCGCCGTGGCCCGCGATCCCGGGTTCGGCGCCGCCTGCGTGGCGGCGGTACGCGCGGGCGCCGATCTGCTGTGCCTGGGAAACCCGGCCGCCTCGGCGGACGAGAGCGCGTACACCACGGCCCGGGACGCGCTGCTGGACGCGCTCGCCACCGGCCGGCTGTCCGAGCGGCGGTTGGCGGAAGCGGGCCGCAGGGCCCAGGAGCTCGCCCACTGGATCGGCGAAGCGCGCGCCACCCAACTCCCAGCGGCGCAGAGCGGTCTGCCGCTCTCCGTGGCCCGCGCCGCGCTCCGGGTGCGGGGCGACGTACGCCTCGCCTCCGCGCCGCACCTCGTCGACCTCCGCCAGCAGGTCAATCACGCGTCGGGCAGCCGCGCACCCCATCTGCGACGGCTCCTCACCGAGGCGCTGCCCGGGCTGACGGCCACCGGGGTGCTGCCCGGGGGCACGGTCACGGAGCGGGCCGGCCTCGCGCTGCACGGGGCGGAGGGGCGGCCTCTCGTTGTCGTCGTACGCGAGCCGCACCGCGACCCGGAACAGGAGAAGCTGCTGGCCGAGCTGGTGGCCCGGCGCCCCGACGCCGTCGTCGTGCTGACCGGCTGGCCGCACACCGTTCCGCCGCAGGTCCGGAACCTGGTGATCACGTACGGTTCCGGCCGGGTCAACGCCCAGGCCGCCGTGGAGCGGTTGCTCGGCGGCCGCACCGCGTAAAGCGGTGTTGTCACGGCTGGCGGCCGGGGTCTTCGGCTCAGGCCGGACTTCGGTTATTTCAGTAGCACAACGGTGAAGCATCTGTGCGCATTGATCGAAGTGGCACAGGAAAGCCACCCGCGGCAAGGCTTTTATGGTGAACTCGAACAACCCCACGGCCGGCTGGCGGAGAACGGCACCCCGTGCTTTACCGCAAAGCCGATCAGCCTTGCCGACTTTCCCCCCAGAAGGTGATCCACGTGAACAACCGCTTGCCCGGCCGATCCCTGATGATCGCGTCCTGTCTCATATTGAGCAGCGGATGTGGCTTACTCCCGGGCAGTGCGGACTCGACCGACATCACCATCTGGATGATGGAGGGCAGTGTCTCCGACGGTTTCGTCGAGGATTTCACCGCCAACTACGAAAACAAGAACCCTTCAGTCAATCTGGACATCAAGATCCTGCCCTGGGACGGGATAGGCAAGAAGGTGACGGACGCGCTGGAGAGCCAGGACGCCCCGGATGTCATCGAGGTCGGCAACACCCAGGTGGCGGCCTACGCGGACAGCGGCAATCTGCGCGACCTCACGCTGGAATCGGTCCGGGACCTCGGCGGCAACGACTGGCTCCCCGGCCTCGCCGAACCCGGCATCATCAACGGCGCACAGTACGGAATCCCGTGGTACGCGGCCAATGTCGTGGTGATTTACAACAAGGAGCTCTTCGAACGGGCCGGAATCGGGCAGCCGGCCACCACCCAGGCGGAGTGGCTCGAGGACACCGCGCAGCTGAACCAGGGCGGAAACCAGGGTATTTACCTCAGCGGCCAGGACTGGTACACCCTGTGCGGCTTCATCTGGGACGAGGGCGGCGAGCTGGCCGTCGAGTCCGGAGGTGAGTGGGAGGGCACGATCGACACGCCCGCCGCTCTCCGGGGAATGGCCTTCTACAAGGAATTGCAGGCCCTCGGCGACGCCCCCAAGGACAAGGACCACACCGATCCCGATCAGGCCGATGTCTTCGCCAAGGGAAATGTCGCCCAAATCATCTCCACTCCTGGCGCGGCAGCGCAAATAGTGGAGAAGAACCCGAAGCTCAAGGGCAAACTCGGCTTCTTCCCCGTTCCGGGAAAAACAGGCGACAAGCCGGGACACGTCCTCACCGGCGGCTCCGATCTGATCGTCCCCAAGAACAGCTCGCACCAGTACCTGGCGGTCCAGGTCGTCGCGGCACTGGCTGACGAGAAGTGGCAGATAGAGCACGCGAAAACCATGAGCTTCGTGCCCAACAAGGCGAAGCTCGCCGCCTCCCTCGGTGGCGGCGCGGGCATTACGGCGATGGCCGCGGGCGCCGCACAGGGCCGGGCGACGCCCAACTCACCGCAGTGGGCGAACGTCGATGTCGACAACCCCATCAAGCCGTACATGACGGCCGTGCTCAACGGCAAGGACGCGAAGGCCGCTGCCGAGGCGGTGTCCGAGCACATCACCGACGCGTTGCGCGGCTGATCCACTAAGCCTTTGGGAGGAAGCACCTGGTGTCTGTCCACAGCCTTTCCCTGAGGTAGGGGCGGCTGCGCTTGTATGAGGCGAATGGACCACATGACGATTCTTGTGGGAGTGGTGATCGTGACCGCTCTGGCGTTCGACTTCACCAACGGATTCCATGACACCGCGAACGCGATGGCGACGTCGATCGCCACCGGTGCGCTGCGCCCCAGGGTCGCGGTCCTCATCAGCGGCGTACTCAACATCGCGGGGGCGTTTCTGTCCACCGAGGTCGCCAGGACGATTTCCGGCGGCATCGTGGACGACAACCTCGTCACGCCGGGCATGGTCTTCGCCGGTCTGATCGGTGCCATCCTGTGGAATCTGACGACGTGGCTGGTGGGGCTGCCGTCCAGCTCCTCCCATGCCCTGTTCGGCGGGCTGATCGGCGCCGTCTGGGTCGGTGCGGGGCAGCACGGGGTGCATTTCGACAAGGTGATCGAGAAGATCATCATCCCGGCGGTCGTGTCCCCCCTGGTGGCGGGGGCCGCCGCGCTGCTGGCCACGTATCTCGCCTACCGGCTGACCGCCCGGGGCCGGGAGTCCTCGGTCAACCGGGGGTTCCGGCTCGGACAGGTCGCCTCCGCCTCGCTGGTCTCCGTGGCGCACGGGACCAACGACGCCCAGAAGACCATGGGCGTCATCACGCTCACCCTGATCTCCGTGGGCGGGCTCGCCCAGGGGGCGGGGCCGCCGCTGTGGGTCATCGGCGCCTCCGGCCTGGCCATCGGATTGGGTACGTATCTGGGCGGCTGGCGGATCATCAGGACCATGGGCAGGGGCCTCACCGACATCCGCGCCCCGCAGGGCTTCGCCGCGGAATCCTCCGCGGCGACCGTCATTCTGACCTCCGCCCACCTGGGCTTCGCCCTCTCCACCACCCAGGTCTGCTCCGGCAGCATCATCGGTGCGGGTCTCGGCAAGAAGCCGGCGCATGTGCGCTGGCGCACCGCGGGGCGGATGGCTGTCGCCTGGTGCGTCACCCTTCCCGCCGCCGCGTCCGTCGGCGCGCTCGCGGCCCTCGTGATCGTGCACGGCGGCACCGTCGGCACGATCCTCATCGCCCTGGCCGCCGCCGCGGTGGCGACCTTCATTGTGATCGTCTCCCGCCGCAACCCGGTCACCGCGCGCAATGTCAACGACGACCACACCGTGACCGTCCGGCCCCACACGGCCAAGGCGAATGCCTGAAGGGAGCGGGCCGCATGGATCTGAACTGGAGTTCCTTGGGGGAAGTGGTCGTCATCAGCCTCGGGGCGACCGTGGGCGTCGTGATCGTATTCTCGCTGGGCGTCCGCGCCCTGGCGTCGAGGGAGGGGAGCGGCGCGGACACCGACCGGCCGTCCACGCTGTCGAAGGCCGGCGCCGGACTGTGTTTTCTCATCTGTGCGGCAGCGGTCGGCTACGGGCTGTATCTGATCATTCCGCAATTCCGCTGAGCGGCTGAGTCGCTGGACCACGGAGCGTGGCCACCCCCGCACCGCGTTCATAGGACCATCTCGCACTTACCTGGCGCGTCCGCGTCGGATATCCAGGTAGGGAAGCTCCTCACATCGTGCGCGCGCTCCTCTTCTGGGGGCCTCGCCGGAATCCCCAACGAGGAGGGGATGATGGATACCGCGGAAGAAACCCCCACGGTCCATATTCTCTGGATCAACGCGGGCCTGAGCTGCGACGGCGACTCCGTGTCGCTCACCGCGGCCACCCAGCCGAGCATCGAGGAAATCGCGCTCGGCGCGCTGCCAGGACTGCCCAAGGTGGCCGTGCACTGGCCCCTGATCGATTTCGAGTGCGGCCCCGTGCAGGGCGCCGACAACTTCATCGAATGGTTCTTCAAGGCCGAGCGCGGGGAGATAGAACCCTTCGTCCTGGTCATCGAGGGATCCATTCCGAACGAGGCGATCAAGAGCGAAGGCTACTGGTGCGGATTCGGGGACGACCCCGAGACCGGACAGCCGATCACCACCAGCGAGTGGATCGACCGGCTCGCGCCCAAGGCACTGGCCGTGGTGGCCATCGGTACCTGCGCCACCTACGGCGGGATCCACGCCATGGAGGGCAATCCCACCGGAGCGATGGGCGTGCCCGACTATCTGGGCTGGGACTGGAAGTCCACCGCGGGCATCCCGATCGTCTGTATCCCCGGCTGCCCGGTCCACCCGGACAACGCGTCGGAGACCCTGCTGTATCTGCTCTACCAGGCCGCCGGTTCCGCGCCGATGATTCCGCTCGACGAACAGCTGCGCCCGACCTGGCTGTTCGGCGCGACCGTCCATGAGGGATGCGACCGGGCCGGCTACTACGAGCAGGGCCAGTTCGCGACCGCGTACGACTCGCCGCAGTGTCTGGTCAAACTCGGCTGCTGGGGCCCCGTGGTCAAGTGCAACGTCCCCAAACGCGGCTGGATCAACGGAGTCGGCGGCTGCCCCAACGTCGGCGGCATCTGCATCGCCTGCACGATGCCCGGCTTCCCCGACAAGTTCATGCCGTTCATGGACGAGCCCCCGGGCGGTCATGTCTCGGCGGCGGCCAGCGGCGCGTACGGAAAGGTCATCCGCAGACTGCGCGGTGTCACGGCCAGGACGGTCGACAAGGAACCGAAGTGGCGCCGCAAGAGCGAGAAGGTGCTGACCGGCTACCACCCCCCGTGGTGATCCACGGGTCGTCGCAGCAGAACGAGTCCCCCCACCGTTGAGGAAGGTGCGCAGCCCATGGCGCCGACGACGAAGCGAGCCGAGGACGGCAACGGCCTGATGGAGATGTCCTGGGATCCGATCACCCGGATCGTGGGCAGCCTCGGCATCCACACAAAGATCGACTTCAAGCAGAAGCGGGTGGCCGAGTGCTACAGCACGTCGTCCGTCTTCCGCGGCTACAGCGTCTTCATGCGGGGCAAGGACCCGCGGGACGCGCACTTCATCACCAGCCGCATCTGCGGTATCTGCGGTGACAACCACGCGACGTGTTCGGTGTACGCGCAGAACATGGCGTACGGCGTGAAGCCCCCGCACCTCGGCGAGTGGATCATCAACCTCGGCGAGGCCGCGGAGTTCATGTTCGACCACAACATCTTCCAGGAGAACCTGGTGGGGGTGGACTACTGCGAGAAGATGGTCCGCGAGACCAACCCCGGCGTCCTGGAGCTGGCCGAGCGCACCGAGGCACCCCACGCGGCCGACCACGGCTACCGCACCATCGCCGACATCATGCGCTCGCTGAACCCGCTGGAGGGCGAGTTCTACCGTGAGGCGCTCCAGGTCAGCCGCAGCACACGGGAGATGTTCTGCCTGATGGAGGGGCGGCATGTGCACCCCTCCACGCTCTACCCGGGCGGCGTCGGGACCGTGGCGACCATCCAGCTGTTCACGGACTACCTGACCCGGCTGATGCGCTACGTGGAGTTCATGAAGCGCGTCGTCCCGCTCCACGACGACCTGTTCGACTTCTTCTACGAGGCGCTGCCCGGGTACGAGGAGGTCGGCCGGCGCCGGGTGCTGCTCGGCTGCTGGGGCGCCCTCAACGACCCGGAGTACTGCGACTTCACGTACCGGAACATGTCCGAGTGGGGCCGGCGCATGTTCGTCACGCCCGGCATCATCGTCGACGGCAAGCTGATCACCAACGATCTCGTCGACATCAACCTCGGCATCCGGATCCTGCTCGGCAGCTCGTACTACGACGACTGGGCGGGCCAGGAGCTGTTCGTCGAGCGCGACCCGCTGGGCAACCCGATCGACCCCCGCCACCCGTGGAACCAGCACACCATCCCCGCCCCGCAGAAGCGTGACTTCGCGGACAAGTACAGCTGGGTGATGTCGCCGCGCTGGTTCGACGGTACGGACCATCTCGCGCTGGACACCGGCGGCGGCCCCCTCGCCCGGCTGTGGTCCACCGCCCTGTCGGGGCTGGTCGACATCGGCGGCTATGTGCAGGCGACCGGGCACAGCGTCAAGATCAATCTGCCGCGCACGATGACCAAGCCCGAGGTCAGCCTGGAGTGGCGGATCCCCCGGTGGAGCAACACCCTGGAGCGCAACCGCGCGCGGACCTACTTCCAGGCGTACGTGGCCGCCGCCGCCCTGCACTTCGCCGAGCAGGCGATGGAGGAGGTGCGCACCGGCCACACCCAGACCTGGGAGAGCTTCGAGGTGCCCGACGAGGGCCTGGGCGTCGGGTTCACCGAGGCGGTCCGTGGGGTGCTGTCCCACCACATGGTGATCAGGGACGGCAAGATCGCCAACTACCACCCGTACCCGCCGACGCCGTGGAACGCCAGCGTGCGTGACTCCTACGGCACGCCGGGCCCGTACGAGGACGCGGTGCAGAACACGCCGATCTTCGAGGAGAACCCCCCGGACACGTTCAAGGGCATCGACATCATGCGGGCCGTGCGCAGCTTCGACCCGTGTCTGCCCTGCGGCGTCCATATGTACGTCGGCGGCGGCCGGACGGTCCAGCAGACCCATCTGCCCACCGGGCTGAGCGGGCTGGCGGGCTGACCGCACGCCGCAGGTTCCACGGAATCCAGGGGACGGCCGCCACGCCGGGGCCGTCCCCACCGGAGGAAAGGCACCGTGACATGGCAGCAAAGGCCAAGGAGCAGCAGGCCGGCGAGCACATCGCCGCGCTGCTCGACGAACTCGGCAGGTCGATGGGGCCCTCGGGACGCGATCTCGCGGACGAACTCGTGCGCAGCATCGTCGAGTTCTACGGAACCGGCCTGGCCCGTGTCGTCGAGCTGCTGGGCGACGCACCGGACGGCACCGATCCGCTGGATCTGCTCGGCGGCGACGAACTCGTCGGCGGGCTGCTGATCCTGCACGATCTGCATCCCGAGTCCACGATGACCAGGGTGGGGCGGGCGCTGGACGAGGTCCGCCCGTACCTGGGCTCGCACGCGGGCGATGTGGAGATCGCCGGGATCGAGCCGGGCGTCGCGGACGCGGCCGGCGAGCCCGACGGGCAGACGCTGCGACTGCGGCTGCGCGGCAGCTGCGACGGGTGCCCGTCCTCCGCCCAGACCGTGCGCTGGACGATCGAGGAGGCGGTGGCCCGCCGCGCCCCCGAGATCTCGCTGGTGGAGGTCGAGGGTGTGGTGGAGGAGGCTCCGCAGCCGAAGCTCCTCCAGATCATGTCGGGGCCGCCGGACGGCGCCACCGGTGCGTCGCCCGCGGGGTCCGCCCCGGCCTCCGTACCCGCCGGGGACGCTCCGGCCGAGTGGCATCCGCTGCCGGGTCCGCCGCCGTCGGCCGACGGTGAGAGCGTGGTGTGCGACGTGGCGGGCGCCTCGCTGCTGCTGGTCCGGCTGCCCGGCAATCTCTACGCGTACCGCGACCACTGTCCCGTCTGTGCGGGCCGGCTGGGCGAAGGCGCGGTGGACGGCGAACAGCTGCGCTGTCCCTCCTGCGCGGCGGAGTACGACATCCGCCGGGCCGGACAGGGCGAGCGCGGCCATCTGGAGCCCGTACCGCTGCTGGAGGAGAACGGATCCGTACGGGTCGCGCTGCCCGGCATCCTGCTGGCGGCGGGTCCATGACCGCCCGGCCCGCCCGCATCGCGGGCGCCTCCGGCGCCGGGGGCCCGGCCGCCGTGTCCGCGCCGGCGGGGCTGCGCGCATTCACCCGCCGCCCGCCGCCCGCTCAGGAGCGGTGCGAGCTGTGCGCGGAGCCCCTGACCGAGGAACACCGGCATCTGGTGGACACCCGGAAGCGGTCGCTGATGTGCGCCTGCACCGGCTGCTATCTGCTCTTCACCCGTCCCGGCGCGGGCGCGGGCCACTTCAGGGCGGTGCCCGACCGGTACCTGGCCGACCCGGACTTCACCCTGGACGAGGAGAGCTGGAACCGGCTGCAGATCCCCGTCGGGCTCGCGTTCTTCTTCCGTAACTCCGAGCTGGACCGGCTGGCCGCGTTCTACCCCAGCCCGGCGGGTGCCACCGAAAGCGAGCTGGACCCGGACACCTGGCGGGACGTGCTCGGCCACAGCCTCCTGGCCGGCCTGCTGCGACCCGACACCGAGGCGCTGCTCGTACGGCGGGAACGCGGCGGCGCCGGCGCCTCGGGCGGCACCGGCGAGGGCAGCGGTGAGTGCTATCTGGTGCCGGTCGACACCTGTTACGAGCTGGTGGGCCGGATGCGGCTGCACTGGCAGGGGTTCGACGGCGGAGCCGAGGCCCGTGCGGATCTGGCGGACTTCTTCGCCCGGGTCCGGGCGAAGGCCAGGCCGCCGAAGGACGCGGACCTCCGGGAAGCCGCCGCGGATCAGCAGGCCACGGATCGGTCCGGGGACGAGACCCGGGACGAAACCGGGAACGAAACCGGGGACGAGGCCCGGGAGAGCAGCGAGGAGGGCGGGCGATGACCGATCTGACGTTCTCCTGCGTCGGCGCACGGCCCGAGCCGTTCGGCACGGGGCCGACCCTGCTCTTCCGGCTGCGCATCGAGGCGGCCGACGACGCGAGGATCCACGCGGTCGCGCTGCGCTGCCAGATCCGGATCGAGCCCGTCCAGCGGCGCTACGCGCCGGCCGAGGTGGAGATGCTCGGTGACCTCTTCGGCGAGCCCGAGCGCTGGAGCACCACCCTCAAGCCGCTCCAGTTCGCCCACGCCTCGGTGACCGTACCGGGGTTCACGGGCTCGACCGAGATCGAGCTGCCGGTGGCCTGCACGTACGACATGGAGGTGGCCTCGGCCAAGTACTTCCGCGCTCTCGCGGACGGCGAGATCCCGCTTCTGCTGCTGTTCTCCGGCACGGTCTTCTCCGGTGACCGCGGCTTCACGGCGGAGCCCGTCGCCTGGCACAAGGAGGCCAATTTCCGCATGCCCGTGAAGGTCTGGCAGGACCTGATCGAGCAGTACTTCCCCGGTTCGGGATGGCTGCGGATCCGTGACGACACCCTGGAGTCCCTGCGCCGTTTCCGCTCGGAGCGGGCGCTGCCCTCGTGGGAGCGGGCCTTCGACGAACTGCTGCGTACCGCCGGTGCGCCGGCTCCGGGCAGCACCGGCGCCGGCACCGGCGCCGGCCAGGCCGTCGGCCAAGGATCCGGCCCGGGAGCCGGCCGGGGTACCGGACAGGGAGGGCGGTCATGACGGAGGACACCGCGGACCGGGTGACGGGGGGCTTCAACGAGGCCCGACGGGTCGCCGATGCCCTGCTGTTCGAGGGCTATGTGCTGTATCCGTACCGTGCCTCCGCACGGAAGAACCAACTGCGCTGGCAGTTCGGGGTGTTGGTGCCGCCCTCCTGGCAGGACGCGCAGGGCGAGCACACCGAGCAGCGCACCGAATGCCTCCTGGAACCCCGTCGGGCCGACCGGCTCCTGGCCGAACTGCGCTTCCTACAGGTACGGCGCCGTACGGTCGAGTGCCCCTCGCGGGACGGCGAGGGCTGGAGCGAGGTACCGGAACTCGAACTCGCCGACCGGGTGCTGGTGCCCTGGGACGAGGGCGAAGAGGAGCGGATCGAGTGCGAGGTGCCGCTCGACCGGCTCGCCGGGGAAGGGCACACGGTACGGTTCGACCGGCCGGGCGGGGTGGAGCACGAGCCGGTCCACGACGGCGCGGGACATGTCGTCGGACGTCTGGTGCGGCGCTCCCGGCCGCTGGCGGGCGAGATCCTGCTGGCCACCGAGCCGCTGCCGGGACCGTACGGGGCGCTGCGGCTGACCGCGACGGTACGGAACGTGTCGGGCTGGGCGCCGGACCGGCGGGAGAGCGGCGACCGCGAAGCGGCCCTGCCCCACAGCCTGATCGGTGCGCACCTGCTGCTGGGACTGCCCGGCGGACGGTTCCTGTCGATGACGGATCCGCCGGAGTGGGCGAAGCCGGCCGCGCGTACCTGCCGCAATGAACACACCTGGCCGGTGCTGGCCTGCGGCGAGGGCCGCGACGATGTACTGCTGTCCTCGCCGATCATTCTCGAAGACCACCCCTCGGTCGCCGCGGAGAGCCCGGGTCCGCTCTACGACGCCACCGAGATCGACGAGATCCTCTCGCTGCGGACCGCCGCGCTCACCGATCGGGAGAAGCGCGAAGCGCGCGGGACGGACGCACGCGCCGCCGACGTGATCGATCTGGTCGACGGCATGCCGGCCGAGGTCATGGAGCGCCTGCACGGCGCGATCCGCGGTCTGCGCGAGGTGACCGGCGAGGCCGGCGGCGGTGTCGGCGGCGATGTCGGAAACGACAGCACGGGCGAGCCGCGGCGGCAGCCGGTGCCGGACCCGGATCCTGACCGGGGCGCGGCGGCGCCGTCCGCCGGCCTGCGGCTGCCCACCGGTCCCGGGCTGCCCTGGTGGGATCCCGCCCAGGACGCGACGAGCGCGCCGGGACAGGACACCGTGTCCGTCGACGGTCAGCTGCTCGGGGTGGGCAGCAGGGTCGTACTGCGGCCGGGGCTGCGCCGGTCCGACGCCCAGGACATCTTTCTGGCGGGCCGTACGGCGACGGTCGAGGCGGTGCTCCAGGACTTCGACGGCGAGACCCATATCGCGGTCACGGTCGACGGGGATCCGGGCATCGATGTCCGCCGTCTGCAGGGCCGGTTCCTGTACTTCCGCCCCGACGAGGTCGATCCCGCCGACGCCCCCGCGCCCGAGCCGGAAGGAGGGACCTGACATGGACTCCGCCCCGCTCCACGGCGGCGCACCGGACCGCCCGTACGGCAGGACCCTGGTCGCGGGCATCGGCAATATCTTCCTCGGCGACGACGGGTTCGGCGTCGAGGCCGTCCGCCGGCTGACCGGACGGCCGCTGCCGCCCGGCGTCGACGTGATGGACGCGGGCATCCGGGGCGTCCATCTCGCGTACCGGCTGCTCGACGGCTACCGCAGGCTCGTTCTCGTCGACACGGTCGACCGCGGCGCCGTCCCCGGCACCGTGTACGTGATCGACGTCGACCCCGCCGATCCCGCCGCCGGCACCGGACCCGTGTCGCCCGCCCAGCTGGACGGGCACGGCATGGACCCGGCGGCGGTGCTGCGCCTCGTCGGGGAACTGCACGCCCAGGCGGGCGGCACTCTCCCCGAACACATTCTGGTCGTGGGCTGCCAGCCGCTCACCACGGAGGAGGGCATCGGGCTGAGCGAGCCGGTGGCCGCCGCCGTCGAACCGGCGGTGGATCTGGTCCTCGGCCTGGTCACCACAGAAGACGAAGGAGATGAGCCGCATGCATTCGCTGATGAAGGGAACGCACCACCACACGAAGGACTCGGACCTGACATGGCTGTGGGTCTGCGCCGGAGTGGCCGCGGCCGGAGTGGCGTACGGGTCGGCGAAGAACGTACCGGACCTGCGCCGCTATCTGCGGATGCGCCGGATGTGACGACGGATCTGACGCCGGACGCGAACCCGGATACGGAACGGGCCGGCTGATGACGCCGCGCCCTGCCCCGCCACGGTCACACGGATCCCGTGGCGGGCGGATGCCCGGACAGCTGTCGTACGTCGCTGCCGGCGAGGTCAGGGCCGTTCAACTGGATGTAGCGCTCCAGGAACAGATGCAACGTGCTGTGCAGCTCACCCAGCCGGACGAACGACAGCGCGAGACTCATCGATCCCGCCGGGGTGATCTCGTACTCGCGACGAGCCGGTCCGGACGCCGAAGCCCGCCACTGGGAGGTGATCTGACCGCACTTCTCCATACCGCGCAGCAGCCGGTACACATGCGCGGACTCGGCCTCGGCCCAGCCGAAGGCGCCCAGACGCTGGGTCAGCTCGTACCCGTGTCCTCGCCGCTCGGCGAGCAGCAGCAGGATGACAGGGGTCATCAGCGCGCGTGGTCCGGTGTCGTTCGTCGTCATGGCCTCGGTCTCCTGACGTGGCCGTGCGACGGTGCCGCTCGTCCCTTTTCCACGCTAACCACCCCGGCCGGGCCGGGCCAGCCGTCGGGCGCCGTCCGGGCCGGGTGCGGCCGGGGCGGCGCGCGTACCGCGTATGTCACCGGAGCGAGGTGAGTCCCGTGCACGAACTGTCCATCGCCACCGCTGTGGTCGCCCAGGTGGAGGAAGCCGTCCGGACCAACGGCGGCGGCCGGGTCACGTCCCTGCGGCTGCGGATCGGCGAACTGGCGGGCGTGGTACCCGAAGCGCTCCGGTTTTCCTTCGGCCTGGCGAGCGAGGGCACCGTGCTCGCCGGGGCCCGGCTGGACGTGGACACCGTCCCCGGCCGGGCCCGCTGTGCCGGATGCGGCCGGGAGAGTGACGTCGGCATGCCGCCCCTGCTGTGGTGCGACGCCTGTGCGCGGCCGCTGGACGAGCTGCTGTCGGGACGGGAACTGGAGATCGCCGAGGTCGTCCTCGCGGATCCCTCGGATGCGGCCCGTCCGGTCAACGGAGACGATCGGGGTACGCCCGAGGAGGCAAGCCATGTGCCGAGTCGTTGATCTGCGTCAGGCCGTCCTGGCCAAGAACGACGCCAGTGCCCTGCAGCTGCGCGAGCATCTCGCCGCCCGGGGCACGGCGGAGGTGAATCTGCTGTCCAGTCCCGGCAGTGGCAAGACGGCCCTGCTGGAGCTGCTGCTCGCCCGGTTCGTCGCGGCGGGAACGTCCGTCGCCGCCGTGACCGCCGATCTGGCCACCGAGAACGACGCGCGGCGCCTGGCGCGCGCCGGGGCGCCCGTCAAGCAGGTGCTCACCGACGGGCTCTGCCATCTGGAGGCCGGCATGCTGCGCGGGCATCTGGACGGCTGGCTCCCCGAGGACACCCGGGTGCTCTTCGTCGAGAACGTCGGCAATCTGGTGTGTCCCGCGTCGTACGACATCGGGGAGAGCCTGCGGATCGTGCTGGGCTCGGTCACGGAGGGAGAGGACAAGCCGCTCAAGTACCCCACGGCGTTCGGCCTCGCCCATCTCGTGGTCATCACGAAAACCGATATCGCGGAGGCCGTCGAGTTCGACAGCGAGGCGTTCCACCGGAACGTACAGCAGGTGAATCCGGGGGTGCCGGTGCTGGAGACCTCGGCGCGCACCGGCAGCGGTGTCGACGAGCTGCTGGCCTTCATCCTCGGGTGCGCCGACGGAGTCCCGGTCCATCAGCCCGTGCTGGCCGGTCAGCACGAGCGGTATCTGCACCACCATCACGACGACGAAGAGGGCCACGACGGCCACGAACACCCCGCGTCCGCCGGACGCGGGGCGGCAGGGGCGCCATGAGCCGACCGGTCACCGGCTCCGTGCCCGAGCGCCGTCGCGTCGTGGTGCGCGGTGTCGTACAGGGCGTCGGCTTCCGTCCGTTCGTCTACACGCTCGCCCGTGAGCTGGGCCTGACGGGCTGGGTCACCAACAACGCCGACGGTGTCGAGACGGAGGTGGAGGGACCTGGCCCCGGCGTGGCGGCGTTCTGCGCGCGCCTGGCCACCGGCGCGCCGCCGCTCGCCGTCGTGGAATCCGTCCGCCACAGCACGGTGCCGGCCACCGGGGGCAGCGGGTTCATCATCCGTCCCTCGGCCGGCGGAACCGGCCGCACCCTGGTCTCCCCCGACATGGCGACCTGCGCGGACTGTCTCTACGAGCTGGCCGACCCGGCCGACCGCCGCTACCGGCATCCCTTCATCAGCTGCACCCACTGCGGGCCCCGGTTCACCGTCGTCACCGGACTGCCGTACGACCGGGCACGGACCACCATGGCCGGTTTCCCGCTCTGCGCCGACTGCGCGCGCGAGTACGAGAACCCCGCCGACCGCCGCTTCCATGCCCAGCCGGTGGCCTGTCACGCCTGCGGCCCCCGGCTCACTCTCGTCACCGGCCCGTCCGGCCCCGCCGCCGCTGCCCGGCCGACCGGCGAGGACGCTCTGACCGGGGCCCGCCGGCTGCTCGCGGCGGGCGCCGTCGTCGCGGTCAAGGGGCTCGGCGGCTATCACCTCGCCTGTGACGCCTCCGACCCCGTCGCCGTACGGACCCTGCGCGCGCGCAAGAACCGTGGCGCTAAGCCGTTCGCCGTGATGGCCGACTCGCTGGAGACGGTGGAACGGCTGGCCTTCACCGGCCCGGAGGAACGCGACCTGCTGCTCGGCCGGCGCCGGCCCGTCGTACTGCTGCGGCGCCGGTCCCACGGCGTGTCCCTGATCGCGGACGGCGTGGCACCCGGCAGTCCCGATCTCGGTGTCCTGATGCCGTACACCCCGGTCCATCATCTGCTGCTGGGCCTGCCCGGCGATCCGGCGGGCCCGCCGGTCCTCGTGATGACCAGCGGCAACCGCTCCGGCGAGCCCCTCGTCACCGACGACGAGGAGGCGCTGCGCCGGCTCGAAGGGCTGGCGGACGCCTGGCTGACGCACGACCGGCCGGTCCACGTACCGTGCGACGACTCGGTGGTACGGATCTGCGCCGGGCAGGAGCTTCCGGTGCGCCGGTCCCGCGGCTACGCCCCGATGCCGGTCGCTCTGCCCCTTCCCGTGGAGCCGGCGCTCGCCGTCGGCGGGGACCTCAAGAACACCTTCTGCGTCGCGGAGGGCGGATACGCCTGGCTGTCCGCCCATGTCGGCGACATGGACGACCTCGCGACCCTCACCGCCTTCGAGACCGCCGTGGCGCATCTGTCGGCGCTGGCCTCGGTCACCCCCCGGGTCCTGGTCGCGGACCGGCACCCGGGCTACCGCTCCGGCCAGTGGGCCGGCCGCCACGCGGCGGGCCGCCCGGTGCGCCGCGTACAGCACCATCACGCGCATGTGGCGTCCACGATGGCCGAGCACGGCCTGGACGGCTCGGCCCCCGTGATCGGAGTGGCTTTCGACGGCACCGGCTACGGCGACGACGGCGCGGTCTGGGGCGGCGAGGTGCTGCTCGCGGACTACGACGGCTTCCGGCGGTTCGCCCATCTGGCGTATGTCCCGCTGCCGGGTGGTGACTCCGCCGTACGCAACCCCTACCGCATGGCGCTGTCCCATCTGCGGGCGGCGGGCCTGCCCTGGTCCGACGACCTGCCGTGCGTCGCCGCCTGCGCCCCGGGTGAACGGCGGCTGCTGGAGCGGCAGTTCGAACGGGGCTTCAACTGCGTGCCCACCTCCAGCATGGGGCGGCTGTTCGACGCCGTCGCGTCGCTCGCCGGCGTGTGCCACCGCGTGGAGTACGAGGCCCAGGCGGCGATGGAACTGGAGAGCGCCGCGGTCGCGGCCGGGGAGACGGGGGCCGACGGGCGGCGGGAGAGCTACCGGTTCGCCCTGGTGCCCGCGGGGCGGGCCGACCGTGCGGCGCTGGTGGCCGACCCGGCGCCGGTCCTGGCGGCCGCCGCCCACGACATACGGGCGGGCGTGGACGCCGCGACGGTGGCCGCGCGCTTCCACGGCGCGGTGGTCGGTCTGGTGCACGACGTGTGCCGGGCGGCCCGTGACCGTACGGGCCTGGCCACGGTCGCGCTGACCGGCGGGGTGTTCTGCAACGCCCTGCTGACCGACGGCTGCGCGGAGCGGCTGGAGGACGACGCGTTCACCGTACTGCGGCACCGCAGGGTGCCACCGAACGACGGCGGCCTGGCGCTGGGCCAGTTGATGGTGGCCGCCCGGGTCTAGCCGCTCGGGCGGCGGCCCCGTCCGGTACCACGCGCTGAACGACGCAACGACTCAACGACCTGGTGAAGGAGGAGCCATGTGCCTTGCCGTGCCCGGCAGAGTACTGGACATCGAGGAACGCGACGGCACCCGGATGGCACACGTCGACTTCGGTGGCGTCGTCAAGGACGTCTGTCTGGAGTACGTGCCGGAGATGAAGATCGGCGACTACGCGATCGTGCATGTCGGCTTCGCCCTCCAGCGGCTGGACGAGGAGTCCGCGAAGCGGACGCTGGAGCTGTTCGCGAATCTGGGCGTCCTGGAGGAGGAGTTCGGGGACGCGTGGGGCCGGGCCGCGAAGGAGGCGGGCGCCGACCGTCCCGCCGGCACCACGCCCCCGAAGCCCGATATCCCGAAGGAGAACCGACGATGAAGTATCTCGACGAATTCAGCGATCCCGATCTGGCCGCGCGGCTCTTCGACGACATCCGGGCCACCGTCACCCGCCCTTGGGCCCTGATGGAGGTCTGCGGCGGCCAGACCCACACGATCATCCGCCATGGCATCGACCAACTGCTCCCTGACGACGTCGAACTCATCCACGGCCCCGGCTGCCCGGTCTGCGTGACCCCGCTGGAGACCATCGACAAGGCGCTGGAGATCGCCTCCCGTCCCGACGTGATCTTCTGCTCCTTCGGCGACATGCTCCGGGTGCCGGGCAGCGGCCGGGATCTGTTCAAGGTCAAGAGCGAGGGAGCGGACGTACGGGTGGTCTACTCGCCGCTCGACGCGCTCAAGATCGCCCGGGAGAACCCGGACCGTCAGGTGGTCTTCTTCGGCATCGGGTTCGAGACGACGGCCCCGCCCAACGCGATGACCGTCTACCAGGCCAGAAAGCTCGGCATCGAGAACTTCAGCCTGCTGGTGTCGCACGTACGCGTGCCTCCGGCGATCGACGCCATCATGAACGCGCCCGACTGCCGGGTCCAGGCGTTCCTCGCCGCCGGCCATGTCTGCACCGTGATGGGGATCGGCGAGTATCCCGAACTCGCCGAGCGCCATCGCGTGCCCATTGTCGTGACCGGCTTCGAACCGCTGGACATCCTGGAGGGCATCCGTCGCACCGTCCACCAGCTGGAGGCCGGCGAGCACACCGTCGAGAACGCCTACCCCAGGGCCGTCACGGCGGAGGGAAGCCCGGCGGCCAGGGCCATGCTGGAGGACGTCTTCGAGGTCACCGACCGGGCCTGGCGCGGCATCGGCATGATCCCGGCCAGCGGCTGGCGGCTGTCTCCCAAGTACCGCCGGTACGACGCGGAGCACCGCTTCTCGGTGACCGGCATCCGTACGGAGGAGTCCACCGTCTGCCGCAGCGGCGAGGTGCTCCAGGGACTGATCAAGCCGCACGAGTGCGAGGCGTTCGGCACGGCCTGCACCCCGCGCAATCCGCTCGGCGCCACGATGGTGTCGAGCGAGGGCGCCTGCGCCGCGTACTACCTGTACCGCAGGCTGGACACACCGGGCACGGCGGGCACCGCCGGTACGCAGGAAGAGGTGACCTCCGTTGGCTGAGTCGACCGGGATCCGCGAGGTGGACGGCGTGCTGCCGGGAACGCGGCCCGCCGCCCCCGACTTCTCCGGGTGGACCTGTCCCGCCCCGCTCCGTGACCATCAGCGGGTCGTCATGGGACACGGCGGCGGCGGACAGCTGTCCGCCGAACTCGTCGAGCATCTCTTCGCCCCCGCGTTCCGCAGCGAGCACCTGGCGGAGCTCGGCGACTCCGCGACCTTCACCCTCGGCGGAGCGCGGCTCGCCTTCTCCACCGACTCGTACGTCGTGCGCCCGCTGTTCTTCCCCGGCGGCAGCATCGGCGATCTCGCGGTCAACGGAACCGTGAACGACCTGGCGATGATGGGCGCCCGTCCCGCCTATCTGTCCTGCGGTTTCATCCTGGAGGAAGGCGTCGAACTCGCCACGGTCGGCCGGGTGGCCGACGCGCTCGGAGCCGCCGCCAGGGCCGCGGACGTGGTCATCGCCACGGGCGACACGAAGGTCGTGGACGCCGGTCACGGCGACGGCATCTTCATCAACACCGCGGGCGTCGGGCTGATCCCCGACGGCATCGACATCCGGCCGCAGCGCGCCGCGCCGGGCGATGTGGTCATCGTGAGTGGCCCGATCGGGGTGCACGGCGTGGCCATCATGAGCGTCCGCGAGGGCCTGGAGTTCGGGGTGGAGATCGAGAGCGACACGGCGCCGCTGGCCTCGCTCGTCCGGGCCATGCTGGGCGTCTGCGCCGATCTGCACGTCCTGCGGGATCCGACCCGCGGCGGCCTGGCGACCTCGCTGAACGAGATCGCGTCGGCCGCCGGGGTCGGCATCACCATCCGGGAGCGGGCGCTGCCGGTGCCGGAGGCGGTCGCCAACGCCTGCGCCCTGCTCGGTCTCGATCCGCTGTACGTGGCCAACGAGGGCAAGCTCGTGGCGTTCGTGCCCCCGCAGCACGCCGACGCGGTGCTCGCGGCGATGCGCGCGCATCCCCAGGGCATCGGGGCGGTGGCGATCGGTACCTGCACGGCGGATCATCCCGGCATCGTCGTGGCGAGTACCGGCCTCGGCGGCACCCGGGTCGTGGATGTCCCGCTGGGCGAGCAACTGCCGCGCATCTGCTGACCGTTCCGTCGTTCCCCGGGGAGCCGGCCCGCCGACCGTACCGTCGGCGGGCCAGCTCGGAACTCCTGGTGAGTCTCAGAGCACCGCACCGGGGCGGGCCGCCTCCGCCAGGACCTCGCGGGCGGCGCGGGCCCCCGAAGCGAGCGCTCCCTGCACCGAGCCGGTGGCGCGATGGTCGCCGCACACATAGCGCCCCGGGGCGAACCGGGTGGGCCTGGACAGCGGCCAGGGCGGGAGCATGGCGGGCAGGGCGTCCTCGACGGTGTACGTGGCGAGCGGCTCCCACCCGCCGGTGTCGGCGCCGTAGGCATCGGCCAGGTCGGTACGGAGCGCGGCCTCCCGGCCCGGCCGGTCGGGGCCGAGCACGGAGGTGGAGACGAGAGCCCGGCCGGCCGGCGCGCTGCTGGGCACGACCTCGCTGATCACACAGGTGTTCAGGAACCGGCGGCGGGCGTCGACAAGGATGGTCGGCTCGCGCAGCGGCGCGGCGGGGGCCGCGTGGTAGTACGTCGTCACGGTGCGGGTATCCGGGATGTCCAGCCCGGGGAGCAGTACCGCCGCCGCCCGGGGGCCGGTCGCCACCACGACGGTGCCCGCCTCCCAGTGCGTACCGTCGTCGGCCAGGACACCGGAGTCCGTGAGCGAGCGAACGGGCGTCCCTGTGCTGACCGTTCCCGGGGGCAGCCGGTCGGCCAGCTGGGCGGGCACCGCCCCGATGCCGGCCGCGGGCAGACAGAGGCTGCCGCGCAGCATGCTGCGCCACACGAGATGGAAGAAGCGCGAGGAGGTCTCCAGCTCGTCCTCCAGGAACACACCGGAGAGGAACGGCCTGAAGAACGTCTCGACCAGCTCGGGTGAGATTCCCGCGTCGGCGAGTGCGGTCAGGGTCGTACGGTCCTCCCGCCGCTTCAGCCCGCCCACGGGGCCGAGCATGTCGCGTGCGGTCAGCAGCCCGAGCGCCAACAGATCGCGGCCCCCCGCAAGGCCCTGTCCGGGGGGCAGGGCGGCGTCGCGCGGGCGCCGGGTGGGGTCCGTGAACCGCAGCCGGCCGTGGTCGGTGTGGACGAGCGCGCCGGGGGTGAACGGCCGCAGGCGCAGTGCGCGCAGATTCAGGCGCCGCTTCACCTGGGGGTAGGAGGTGTTGAAGACCTGGAAGCCGCGGTCCAGCAGGAAGCCTTCGTGCCGGTCGGTCCGCATCCGGCCGCCGACGGCGTCCGAGGCTTCCAGGACGCGTACCGACAGTCCCGCCCCGCTGAGATCGGTGGCACAGGCCAGGCCCGCCACGCCGGCTCCGATGACGAGGACGTCCGCCCCGCGCTCCTGGTTGTCCGGCACGTGCGCCCAGCCCTTCGCTCAGTGGCTTCCCGACCCGCGGTGGGCCCGGTACCGCCCGGCGCTGGGTGCGCCGGGCGGTACGGGTTCCTCCCGCGATGGTGTCAGGCGGGCGCGGCTCGGGCGGCGCGCCGTGCTCACGCGGCGCGCCGTGCTCATCCAATGCGCCGCGGGCACGGACCGGCCGTCAGATCCAGGGGCCGGTACGCAGGGTCTCGTACCACCGGTCGGCCATCTTGGCGTAGCCACCGGCGTTGGGATGGACGCCGTCGGCGAGGTCCGTGACGCCGAGGGCGCTGTGCATGTCGATGAAGTGGACCTTGCGTCCCTGGTTCGCCCATTGAGCGACGACACCGGGCACGGCCGCGTTGTACGGCCGTGCCCGTTCCTCCAGGTTGGCGTCGCTGAACGGGATGATGTTGGTGACGAACAGGTCGGCGTCCGGCGCGGCGGCGGTGATGTGGTCGATCAGCGCGGACAGCCGCGCGGGCGCCCCCGCCACGTCGTAGTTCTGGGCGATGTCGTTGGTGCCGATGTGCAGCAGTACGGTACGGGGCTTGGTGGCCTGCACCCAGCCGGTGGCCTGGGCGTCGATCTGCTCGATACGCCAGCCGGAGTGGCCTTCGTGGTCGTGGTCGCCCAGCTCGGGCGGTCCGTTGAACTGGGACCCGACGAAGTCGTCGACGCGGTGATCGGCGGCGGCCCGCTGCCAGAGCCGGGTCCGGTAGCCGCCGGGGACGTTGAAGCCGTCGGTGATCGAGTCGCCGAGCGGCATGATGCGCAGACCGCCGTTGGACTCGGCCATGGCGGACGAGGGTGACACCAGGGTGAGCACGAAGGCCACGATGGCCATGGCGCACACGAGAGCGGACCTGGACCGGCGTCCTGCCGGTCTGGCCCGGTGGGTGATTCGCATCCGAACTCCTCTTGCTGAAGAGGGAGGTGGGGGGACGGAACGCAGAATTGACCGGGTGGACATGTAATTGACATGAGCAGAACAGCACAGCACCGTCCCCCTGTCCAGCCCCGCCGCGGACCCGCCCCGGGCCGGCGCCCCGGACGCGCCCGTCGTGAACGAGACCGCGTCCGGGGCGCCGGCCCGGGGTTCCTCACTCCTGCGGAAGGCTGCCGCTGCGGGTCAGGCGCGCGTACCAGTGGGCGCTGGACTTGAGGATGCGGCGCTGGGTCGCGTAGTCCACGTACACCGTCCCGAAGCGCTTGCCATAGCCGTACGACCACTCGAAGTTGTCCAGCAGCGACCACAGGAAGTAGCCGCGGATGTCCGCCCCCGACTCGATGGCCCGGTGCACGGCCGCGAGGTGTTCCCGCAGGTAGGCGATCCGCTCCGGGTCACGTACCTCGCCCTCGGGGCCGGCGTAGTCGTCGAAGGCCGCTCCGTTCTCGGTGATCATCACGGGCAGGTCGGGATGGTCCTGCCGTACGCGCATCAGCAGCTCGTAGAAACCGCTCGGGTCGATCGTCCAGCCCATGGCGGTCCGGTCGCCGGGCGTCTGGTGGAAGGCGACCCGGTCCGCCCCCGGCCAGGGGCTGTGCTCGCTCGCGCCGTGTCCGTCGGACCCGTGGACGGACGGTCCCGAGTGGTGGGAGACGAGCGTCGGCGAGTAGTAGTTGACGCCGAGGAAGTCGAGCGGCTGGTGGATGAGCGCGGTGTCGCCGTCCCGGACGAACGACCAGTCGGTGATCGCCGCGGTGTCCTCCAGGACATCGGCCGGGTAGCCGCCGGTCAGCATGGGGCCGGTGAAGACCCGGTTCGCCGTGCCGTCGATACGGCGGGCCGCGTCGACGTCCGCCGGGCTCTCGGTCAGCGGCCGTACATGATGCAGATTGAGCGTGACGGAGACCTGCGCGGTGGCCGGCAGCCGCTCGCGCAGCGCCTGGACCGCGAGACCGTGGCCGAGGTTGAGATGGTGGGCCGCCCGCAGGGAGTCGGCCGGGTCGGTACGGCCGGGCGCGTGCACACCGGAGCCGTATCCGAGGAACGCGCTGCACCACGGCTCGTTGAGGGTGGTCCAGGTCTTCACCCGGTCCCCCAGCGCGTCGGCGACGAGGCCCGCGTACTCGGCGAAGCGGTAGCTGGTGTCGCGCTCGGGCCAGCCCCCGGCGTCCTCCAGGTGCTGGGGCAGGTCCCAGTGGTAGAGGGTGACGACCGGCTGGATCCCCTTCTCCAGCAGTCCGTCCGTCAGCCGGCGGTAGAAGTCCAGGCCCTTGGCGGAGACCGGACCGCGCCCGGTGGGCTGGACCCGGGGCCAGGACACCGAGAAGCGGTACGCGCCGACGCCCAGGCCGGACATGATCTCGATGTCGTCGCGCCAGCGGTGATAGTGGTCGGTGGCGATGTCACCGGTGTCGCCGTTGCGTACCCGCCCCGGAGTGTGGGAGTAGACGTCCCAGATGGACGGGGTACGGCCGTCCTCCTGGGCGGCGCCTTCGATCTGGTACGCGGCGGTCGCGGTGCCCCAGAGGAAATCGGGCGGGAAGCTCAGGGGTGCCGCAGGGTCCAGGGCTCGCCCGGTGGTGGGTGCTGAGGTGGCCACAAGGGTCCTTCCGCATATCTCGAACGGTGTACGTACAGCGTTGTGTCGCAGGGATGGTGACGGGGAGTCAGTTCTCGTCGCCCCGTCGGCCCGTCGGCCCTGGACGCCCGTCAGCCCTTGACGGCGCCCTGCATGATGCCGCCGACGATCTGGCGGCCGAAGACGATGAACATCGCCAGCAGCGGCAGCGTGCCGAGCAGCGCGCCGGCCATGATCACCGACTGGTCCCGTACATAGCCGGCGCTGAGCTGCGTGAGGGCCACAGGAACGGTCGGGTTGGTCATGTCCAGGGCGATGAAGGGCCAGAAGAAGTCGTTCCAGGAGTGCACAAAAGTGATCATGAACAGCACCGCCATCGGGGGCCGGGCTATCGGCAGGACGATGCTCCAGAAGATCCGCAGGGAGTGCGCGCCGTCCAGCCGCCCCGCCTCGATGAGTTCGTCGGGCAGGGCTTCCTTCAGGTACTGGCGCATGAAGAACACGCCGACGGCGCTGACCAGCGTCGGGAAGATGACGGAGGGCAGTGACTGTCCCCAGCCGAGGTCGGCCATCATCATGAACAGCGGGACCACCCCGAGCTGCGGCGGCACCATCATCGTGCCGATGACCAGCAGCAACAGGAGATTGCGGCCCTTGAAGCGGAGTTTGGCGAAGGCGAAGCCGGCGAGGGTCGCGAAGAACACCGTCGAGAGTGCGATCACGCCCGCGACGATCAGGCTGTTGGCCATCGCCCGGCCCATCGCGGCGTCCTGCCACGCCGTGGCGAGGTTCTTGAACAGGTTCGGGCCCGGCAGGAACGGCGGCGGGGTCTGGGAGACCCGGGTGTTGTCGGTGGAGGCGGCCACCATCGTCCAGTACAGCGGAAAGAGGGAGACCAGCGCGGCGAAGCCGAGGAGGAGATAGGCGAGGGGGCCCGCGTGGTGCTGACGGCCCGCGCCCGGACGCAACATGCGGCCGAAGCGGCGCCGGACGGGCGGCGGTGATTGGGGAGTCCGGTCACGCGCGTCCACCCGGACCTGTGCGATATCGGTGGTCATGGGGCTGCTGCTCCCTGGTCAGGACGTACGGGACGTGAAGCGCGCGATGACGCGCTGCAGGACGAAGACGAGGATGAGGATGAGGAACATGGCCCAGGCGATGGCCGACGCCCGCCCCATCTGGTAGTTCTTCCAGCCCTCTTCGTAGAGCAGCAGCCCCAGCGTCTGGTACTGGTTGTCGGCGCCGCCGCTGATGCCGTTGGGGCCCTGGCCGAAGATCAGCGGCTCACCGAAGAGCTGGGTGGCGCCGATCGTGGAGAGCACGATCGTGAAGATGATCGTCGCGCTGATACCGGGGACGGTCACGGTGCGGAACTGCTGCCAGCGCGAGGCGCCGTCGATGGCCGCGGCCTCGTAGAGATCCCTCGGGATGGCCTGCATGGCGGCCAGATAGAGCAGGGCGTTGTAGCCGGTCCAGCGCCAGATCACGATGGAGGAGATGGCGAGCTGGGCGGGCCACTTCTGGCTCTCCCAGTCGAGGCTGTCGACGCCGAAGAAGCCGAGAACCCAGTTGATCATGCCGAAGTCGCGCTCGAAGAGCATGGTGAAGACCAGCGCGGCGGCGGCTATGGAGGTCGCGTACGGAGTCAGGACCGCGACCCGGAAGAAGACCGAACCGCGAAGCCGGTAGTTGAGCAGATGCGCCAGCCCCAGGGCCATCAGCAGCTGCGGCACGGTGGAGATGACGCCGATGGTGAAGGTGTTGCTCAGCGCGTTCCAGAACCGGTCGTCCTCGAAGAGTTCCGTGAAGTTGGCGAAGCCACGCCACTCCATCATGTCCATCGAGGAGAGTTCGACGCGGTGCAGCGAGATCCAGAACGTGTAGAGCAGCGGGTAGAAGCCGAAGGCGCCGAAGATGAGGAAGAACGGGGCGATGAAGGCGTACGGCACCGCTCCGAGGTCCAGGCGGTGGAGGATATTGCGCCGCGACTGCCGGGGATCCCCGCCGCGGCCTGCGCCGCCCTTCCCGGAGAGTCCGGCTGAAGCAGGGTGCGGCTGCCCGCCCGTGGGGGCTGCCGGGGTGGAGGTGGCCACGCGGGCTTCCTTCCGTGGAGTGATCGGTGAGGCGGTGATCGGTGAGCCGTTGCGCCATGAGCACGTGATCGGTGAGCAGGTGATCGGTGAGCCATGAGCACGTGATCCGTGAGCGGATGACCCGTGAGCAGGCCGGGAGAGTGGGACGCGTGACCGTCCGGGCGGCCGGGCCGGCTGAGGGACGCCGGCCGCCGGACGGTCGCACGTCAGGTCAGCGCGCCAGCTTCTGGATGCGCTCGTCCGTGGTCTTCCACGCCTCGTCGGGGCTCTTGCCCTGCGCCTCGATCAGCTGCAGGCCCGCCGAGAAGGTGTCCTTGATCGAGCCGTCCTTGCGCCCGAGGATCTGCTCGTCCGGGATCTCCTTCGCCGCGTCACCGAAGATCTGGCCGATCGGCGCGTTGTTGAAGTACGCGGAGGTGCCGTTGGCGACGGCGGGCATGTCGAGCGCCGTCTTCGAGGACGGGAAGTTGCCGAGCTTCTCGAAGATGTACGCCTGCTGCTCGGGCGCGCTCAGCCAGGCGACGAGCTTCTTGGCCTCTTCCTTGACCGGGCTGCTCTCCATCACACCGAGGAACGAGCCGCCCCAGTTGGCACCCTTGGGGGCCTTGGCGACATCCCACTTGCCCTTGTTCGCCGGACCGGCCTTCTCGCTGATGTGGGCGAGCATCCAGGCCGGGCAGACGGTGGTGGCGAAGGTGCTGTTGGACAGTCCCGGATCCCAGCCCGGCTGGAACTGGCGCAGCTTGGCGGTGAGTCCGGACTCCGCGGCGTCCGACGCCAGGCTCCAGGCGTCCTTGACGACCGGGTTGTCCTGGTAGATGAGCTTGCCGTCCTTGTCGTAGAACTGCTTCTCATCGCCGTAGATCATCGCGTTGAACAGCCCGCTGGAGCTGTCCATGAAGGAGACCTTGGTGTCCTTGGACTGCTTCTTGAAGTCCCGGCCGACGTCCACGTACTTCGACCAGTCCCCCTCCCACAGCTTCGCCACCTCCGCGCGGTCGGTCGGCAGACCGGCCTGCTCGAAGAGGTCCTTGCGGTAACACACGGCCATCGGGCCGATGTCCGTGCCCAGGCCCAGCAGCTTGCCGTCGCCGGTGGTGACCTGATTCGACTTCCACGGCAGGAAGTGATCGAGGTTGCCGGTCTTGGACAGATCGGCGAACTTGTCGGCCCGGGTGTCCACCAGCTCCTTGGCCCGGCCGATCTCTATGCCCTGAATATCCTTCAGACCGCTGCCCGCGGCGAGGTGCGTCTGCAGCGCGGTGTAGTAGGTCTGCTCGTCACCGGCCACATCGGCCTCGATCAGGATGCCGGGGTTCTCCTTCATGTAGCGGTCCAGCAGATCGGTCTCCTTGAAGCCCATGACCCCGAACAGGCCCATGCTGATGACGGTCTTGCCGTCCTTGGTGCGCGCCTTGCCCGTGTCGTCGCCGCTTCCGCAGCCGGCGACGAGGACGAGGGACACTGCAGCCGCGGTAACGGATGCGAGGGTGGAACCGAAGCGATTACGGGCGGTGCCCATGCTTCCTCCTAGCAGCGGCGCTCAGGCGCGCGCCTGCTGCGGCTCACGGTCGACTGGATGAGAGACCCGTTCCGATCAAAACTGGGAGCGCTCCCAACGGGTTGTGGAAGACTCTCCGCAGATACCGGGCCGTGTCAAGAGCCGAAGTCGGTTCCGTTGCGTGAATGTGTCCGGACGGTGGTCCCTTGCCGTTTGGATGCCGGTCACGCGGCACAATCTCCTGGTGAGCGCTTCGGGGCAGCACCGGGAGCGAGAGTCAGGAGACGTGATGAGCAGCCGTAAACGCCCAGGCCGGAGGCCAACCCTTGAAGCCGTCGCCCAGCTGGCGGGCGTGGGCAGGGGGACGGTTTCCCGGGTGGTCAACGGCTCCCCGGGCGTGAGCGCGAAGGCCAGGGCAGCGGTCGAGGCGGCCGTCGCGGAACTCAACTACGTACCGAATCCGGCCGCCCGCAGCCTGGTCACCAGCCGGACCGACAGCATCGCGCTGGTGATCCCCGAGTCGGAGAGCCGGCTGGCCTCGGAGCCGTACTTCTCCGCCGTCATCCGCGGGGTGAGCACGGAACTCGCCGACACCGAGATGCAGTTGCTTTTGATTCTCGTACGCAATGAGCGCGAACTCGACCGGCTGACCCGGTTCGTGGAGGCGCACCGGGTCGACGGTGTGCTGCTGGTCTCGGTCCACCGCGACGACCCGCTGCCCGCGCTCCTGGAGAAGTTGCAGATCCCGACCGTCCTCGCGGGACGGCGCACGCCCGCCGAGTCCCTCAGCCATGTCCGCTCCGACAATGCCGGCGGGGCGGCGCAGGCCGTGCGGTATCTGCTCGGGCAGGGGCGTACCACCGTCGGGACGATCACCGGACCGCTCGACATGGACGTCGGCCACAGCCGGCTTCAGGGGTGGCGCGACGCCCACACGGAACGGGGCGGGCAGCCGGACGAATCGCTGGTCGCGCCCGGTGACTTCACCGAGGACGGCGGCCGCGCCGCCATGCGCGAACTCCTGGAGCGGCGCCCGGACATCGACGCCGTCTTCGCCGCGTCCGACGTCATGGCGGCGGGCGCGATGGCGGAGCTGCGTGAGCGCGGGCGGCGCGTCCCCGAGGACGTGGCGGTCATCGGATTCGACGACTCGATCATCGCGCGCCACACCGTTCCGCCCCTGACCAGCGTCAGCCAGCCGACCGAGGACATCGGGCGTACGATCACCCGGCTCCTCCTGGACGAGATCAACGACCCCGGCCAGGCACGCCACCATCTCACGCTCCCCACCACGCTCGTCCACCGCCGGACCACGTGATCACCGGCGGCGGACGGCTGGCGGCCGGACGGCCGGGACCGCTCAGACGGTCGCCGCGAACGCGTTGACCCCGGTCAGCTCGGCCGAGAGCGTCCACAGGCGCGCGGCCTGCTCCGGGTCTGTCGCGTGCGGACGAACCCCGCCGGCGGGGCCTTCCGCCGCGGCCGGCTCGGCGATGTCGCAGTCCTCGCAGAAGACGCCGCCCAGGTCCGCGAGCCGGGGCGAGGTCGCCGCCCACACCTGGGTCGCCGCACCCTGCTCGGGTGTCTTGAACGCGGGGTTGAGCGCGTTGCCGTCCTCGTCGATCCAGCCCGCGGCGACCATCTCCTCCTTCGGGAGGTGGCGCTGCAGCGGCGTGAGGATGCCGCCGGGGTGCAGCGAGAACGCCCGCACCCCGGCGTCACGGCCGAGCGCGTCGAGCTGTACGGCGAACAGCGCGTTGGCCGTCTTCGCCTGGCCGTACGCCTGCCACTTGTCGTAACCGTGCTCGAACTGGATGTCGTCCCAGCGGATACTCGAGAGGCGGTGGCCGGACGAGGACACCGAGATGACACGGGCCCCGCCGGGCACGATCGCCGGCCAGAGCCGGTTCACGAGCGCGAAGTGGCCGAGGTGGTTGGTCGCGAACTGCGCCTCCCAGCCGGGGCCGACGCGCGTCTCGGGGCAGGCCATGATCCCCGCGTTGTTGATGACGAGATCGACGTTCCGGCCCGAGGCGAGGAAGCGCTCGGAGAATCCGCGGACACTGTCGAGATCGGCGAGGTCGAGTTCGTCGATCTCGGCCCCGTCGATGCCGTCGAGCGCCTCCTCGGCGGTCGCGCGCCGCCGGGCGGGCACGACGACACGCGCCCCGGCCCCGGCGAGCGCGCGTGTCGTCTCCAGGCCGAGGCCCGAGTAGCCACCGGTGACGATGGCGAGTTTTCCGCTGAGGTCGATCCCGCGCAGAACCTCCGCCGCGGTGCTGTCCGCTCCGAACCCTGATCCGATCTTGCGCTGAGGCGTTGTCATGCCTCGAAGGCTACGAATTGGAGCGCGCTCGAAGTCAAGCGCACCGGCCGGGCCCCCGCCAGGTTCACCCCAGCGAGGGTTTGTCCGGGGAAACGCCCGGCGGGGCGACTACGCGGGCGGCTGGTCCGTGCTGTCGGCGATGCCGACCCCCAGGGCGGCGACCTTGTCCGTACCGAGGTAGGTCAGCGATGTCCGGTCGAAGACCCAGGTGACGCTGTCACCCCGCGCGGTCCTGAACGTCAGGCCGACCCCCTCGCGTCCGGCGGCGTCGACCGCGTCGTCCTTCACGACGACCCCGGGGATCCTGGCGGTCGCCCGGTACAGGGCGGCGTTCAGATCGGGGATCAGGGTCGACTGGGGCAGCATCGCGCCGATGGCCTCGAAGACCCCCTCGTACCGGCTCGGGCCCTGGCCGTTCGTATCGGCCTTGATCTTCTCCAGCAGAGCGGCGGGGTCGGTGGGCAGCGCCGCCAGCTCCCGGTACGTGGTCGCGTTCGGATCCCTGTTCAGCACCGTTCTCCGCGTCGCGGGCCCCTGGTCGATCGAAGGGCTTCCCGGCTCGAACACTTCCCGGGCGAGACCGTTCCGCCTGCCGTCGACCGCCTGCCAGTCCTCACGCTCGAAGACGTCCGTGCCTTTGCCGAGGAACTCCCGCGAGCCCTTGACCTTGGTGTAGACGTACTGGTCGTCGCGGACCGTCAGGGCCGGCCGTCCGGCGGCCACCAGGGCGATACGGTCCAGCAGCCGCACGGCCTCCCGGTGCTCGGCCGCGCTCACCGTCGGTGCGGACTCCCCGAAGACCCCGCCCACGCCCGCCACGGTGACGGCGCCGGCGACGAGCAGCGCGGGCAGAGCCACCAGCGCCGTACGCCGCTTCCAGGAAGGACGTGCGACCGGCGCGGGAACGAACACCGGCGCGGGGGCGGATTCCTGGATGATCTTCTCCATGAAGCGCTCCTTGAGAAGGCCGTGCCGGCCGGAGGAGAGGTCCGGGTACCGCGGCGCGGGGGGCAGCGGAGTCGGTTCCTCGTGCCGCGCGCTGGACAGCCGTCGCGAAAAGACGTTCATCGGGTTCCTTCCTGAGCCGGCGTGACCGCCGCAGTGCGGTCACTCATGAACTGTCCGGGGCGGGCGGAGCGTTGCGTGTTATTTCCGCTGCGGCGCAATTCCGCTTCGGTGAGTTTCCGCAGCCGGCTCCGGGCGCGGGACAGCCGGGAGCGCACGGTGCCCACGGCCACGCCGAGGGCTTCTGCGGCTGCCGCGTGGTCGAGGTCCTCCCAGACACAGAGCGTGAAGACCTCCCGCTCCGCGCGGCGGAGCCGGCCCAGCGCCACGCGCGCGGCGGCCAGTTCCTCGGAATCGGCCAGCCGGCCGACCAGGCTGTCCGCGAAGTCGGGTACGTGTTCCGGTTCCGGCAGGCGGGAGAGCGCGAGGTGGTGGCGCTTGGCCGTCCGTGCCGTGTTGCGCATGACGTTCGTGGCGATTCCCAGCAGCCACGGGCGCAGGCTCTCACCGTCCGGATGTACCTTTTCGCGCAGCCGCCACGCTTCCAGGAAGGTCAGCGACACCACGTCCTCGGCCGCGGACCAGTCGCCCACGACCCGGCGGGCATAGCGGTATACCGCTCCTGCGTACTCTTCGAATAGCTGCCCGAAAGCGGCCGGGTCTCCGGCTCGGATGCGGGCACGCGGTGAAAGGTTCACACCTGTCCCTGTCCGACGCCGGTCCTGCGTTGCCGTGACTCACGCCACACCCTCGTGTGGTCGCCCCGGCACAGGCGGGGTGTCGGACAGCTGAACAGCGCATGCAGAACAGGTAAAGCACCGCGAAGGTGACCGTGCCCGGGCCGGGCGGCTGGGGGTGGTCCCGGCCCGGGAACGGCGCTTTCTCAGCCGCCCAGCAGTCCCAGTGCTTCCAGCTGCCCGGCGCGTCGCTTTCGCAGTTCTTCGGCGAGGCCCGTGGCGGCCGGAGCGGCCCCCGACTGTTCCTCGCCGCGCGCCACCAGGATGGTCTGCTCCAGGTGCTCGCGGAGATACGTCATGGAGGCGTCGTCGAAGGCCTTGCCCCGCTTCGCGGCGACCGTCCCCAGTTCCTGGTCGGTCACCATCCCCTTCATGTCGTGGCCCTCGTGCGGGTTGGTTCCTGCCGCCCCCGCCTCCTTGAGGACCGCGCGCAGCCGGGTCAGCTCGGCCCGGTGCGTCACCGTCGTACGCCGCGCGAGATCCGACAGGCCGGAGTCGCTCGCGCGGTCGGAGATCAGGTCGAGCAGCAGCAGCGTCCGCTCGTTCATGGGCACCATCAGCTGGGCCCATCCCCGGTCGGTGGCGTTGAAGCCGCCCTCCTCGATGGCGGGCGCGGAGACGGCCGGCGCCGCCCGGCCCTTCGCCGGGTCCGCGGCAGCCGTGCGCCGCGGGGTGTCGCCCGAGGACGTCCCCGCGCTGCCGCAGCCGATCGGCCCGAGCACGGCCAGCGCCACCAGCATCGCGGGCAGCACGCTCCTGCCCGGACAAAATCCCCGGTCCCGGCCCCGCCCGTCCGGCCGGCGGCCGGAACGGGGCGACGGCCCGTCAGCGTGCGACCGGCCGCCGCCCCACGCCATCACGGAGTCCCGTTGGCGCCGCATTTGATGATCGGGTTGATGCAGTCACGCACGCGGCGCTCCATCTCCGCCACGGGCCAGGCGTTGAAGAAGTCACCGTGCATCGTGTATCCGGGCCCCGAGGCGAGCCGGAAGCCGGCCGGGTTGCCGTTGACCGGGTACCGCAGGACCTGACGCAGCTTGGGCACCGGGACCGGGTGGGTCGCCGGGCACGCGTTGTTCACCGGGTAGGACATGTGGCTCTTGTGGTCGGCCGAGTCGAGGTCCCTGCCGTTCCAGCACTGCGGGAAGTCGAGGTACGACTCCAGCATCGTGCCGGCCGGACAGTTGACGAAGTCCTTCGACGGGTTGACCTGCCCCGCGTGCAGGCACGACCAGCGGGCACGTATGTCCCCGTCGTTCGGGCCTGTCGCCCTGGCGTTACCCGCGATGATCTTCAGACCCTCGGGCAGCGGCTGGGTACGGGCGATGAGCTCGTCGGAGACACCCTCACCCAGGTAGTAGAACGTCGTGCCGGTGGGCTCGACGGGCTGGTCGTTCACGAACAGGGTCGGCACCCAGTACGAGGAGAGGTCGACCTTGGGGTCGCAGGTGGTCTCGGAGCTCTTCAGATCGCCCAGGTTGGTGTAGGCGTCGGTGACGTGGCTGCCGAAGAAGCTGTGCGAGTGCGAGGCACCGGGCATGCCCGGCAGCACGATCGGGTCGTCCGGCAGCCGGTGGCTGAACTTGCACTCGGCCAGGAACTCGGCGACGCGTACGACATCGGCACCGGCCTTGGCCTTGGCGGGGGCGGCTTGCCGGGTGGCGCCGCTGTCCACCTGGGCGACGGCGCCCGTGGTGCCGAAGACGAGCTGAGCGGCGACGGCACAGGCCGCCACTAAGCCGGCGAGAAAGGCCGGCCGGCGTCCTCTGCGGACGCCGCGGCCGTTCTTGGACCGCAGTGATCTCATGAGCGCTCCAAAGGGAGTTGAGGGTTCCGCGCGCGGCCGACTCCCGGCGTGGGGCCGGGGGCTCGGGCTGCGCGGGACTCCGATGGTGGGGGGTCAGGGAGTTCCGTATCGGGCTCCCTTGAGTGCCGGACGTTAGAACTGGCCTCAGGGGGCGTCAAGGTGTCGCGTCAAGTTCCGGAACTAACGGCCCGTCAGGAATTTGTTGGCGCGGAGGCAATATCCGCCCCGTTGAGGTGTATGCGGAGGCGTCCCCGCCCGGTGGGCAGGCGTGGGCCCGGGCGACCGGTCAGCGGTGTCGTACCAGGTGAGCCCCGTGACATCAGGAGGTGTCCGGGGGCGGTGGTGAGGACTGTCCGCCCTCGCCGAGCACCCCGCGCTCCGTACCGACATCGAAAAGCAAGAGTCTTGCCCACCTTCAGGTGATGAACGCTTCCCGCCATCGCGCCGTACCACTGCTTCGACAAGCGAATCATCACGCCGTGCGCCGGCGCCCGCGGGCGCCTGTCCGGATTCAGGACAACGGCGGGATACGCGCGGCGATGAGGGTGATGTCGTCGCGGGTGTCGCCGAGCGTCCTGGCGAGGCCGACGCACAGCCGGTCCAGCGGCTCGGCGCGCTGGGCGGCGGTGTGCTGGCGCAATCTCGTCATGCCCGTGTCCATGTCCTGGGTCCGGGACTCGATCAGCCCGTCGGTGTACAGCAGGACGGTGGCTCCCGGCGGCAGCTCGATCGTGGCCGTCGGCCGGGAGAGGTGCGGACGGAGGCCGATCAGCATCGCGTGTGCCTCGGTGAGGTAGCGGGCCGTGCCGTCCTCGGTGACGAGGAGGGGCGGCGGGTGGCCGGCGGTGGACCAGCTGAGCCGCCACGTGCCGTCCTCCCTGGCGTGCAGCCGGGCCAGGACGGCGGTGGCCGAATCGGCCAGTTGGAGATGTGCCTGTGCGGTGTCCAGCCGCTGCAGGATGCTGCCAGGACCCTCCTCGGGGCGGTCGACCGCCAGCGCCCGGAGCATATTGCGCAATTCGCTCATCCGCGCCGCGGCCTGGATGTCGTGCCCGGTGACATCGCCCACCACCAGGGCCAGGTCCCCGCCGGGCAGCCGGAAGGCGTCGTACCAGTCACCGCCGACCTCGGCGGTACGTTCGGCCGGCTGGTAGTGGGCCGCCAGCTCCAGCGTCTCCACCGGCGGCAGGTCGGTGAGCAGGGCACGCTGCAGGGTGGCCGCGATATCGGCCTGCTGGGCGTGCAGCCGGGCGTTGTCGAGCCCGAGCGCGGTGCGCCGCGCCACCTCCTCGGCCAGCACCCGGTCGGCGTCGTTGAACGGCGGACCGGCCGCGCCGCGCGTCAGCGTGAGCGCCCCGAAGGTGCTGGTACGCAGACGCAGCGGCACGATCAGCGCCTGGACGGCCTCCAGACCGGCCAGCATCGCAGTCGTGGCTCGCCCGAGCGCGTCGACGGGGGCCGGGGGCGGGGCGGCCGCCGTGAGCGGCGCGTCCTGGGGGTCGAACGGACCGGTCAGCTGCTGGGTGGGGCCGCCCCGCAGGACCTGCGCCAGGGCGGCGGTCGAGCTCTCCCCGTACCCGGGCGGATCGGTCTCCAGCACCGCGGCGGACACCTGGTCCGGGTCGTGATGGCTCCAGGCGGTCCGCCGGACGCGGCCCCGGTCGACGATCAGATCGATCATCGCGGCGTCGGCGAGCCGTGGTACCAGGAGCCGGACCAGCCGCGCCAGACCTTCTTCGGCTTCCAGCGTGCTGACCAGGGCGAGGGTCAGCTCGCTGAGCCAACTGGCTTCCGCGAGATCGTATTCGGCCTGTTCACGGGCCAGCTCGCTGTGGGCGTAGCGGTCGGAGCGCCGTTCGCTGCGTGCCCGCTCGGCGTGGGTGTCGTGGAAGACCACCACCGCGCCCGGGGCCTGATGGTCTCCCCGGGGCAGCGGAGCCGCCGTCCACCAGACGGCGAGCGCGGTGCCGTCGGCTCGCAGCAGCACGCCGTGGTCGCCGCTCACCCTGCGCCCCTCGGCCACCACGCTCTGGACCGGCTGCTGGGCGGACAGACCGCTCGGCATGTCCCCCCGGACCGGGTGCAGCACAAGGTGGGCGTCCAGTCCGATCAGGCCACCCGGCTGATAGCCGAGCACGCGCTCCGCCCAGGGATTGCAGGCGATCACCAGACCTTCGCCGTCGACGGCGTACATGCCCGCGGCGGCGTGTTCGAACAGCGCCGGCAGCAGGTCGTCGACCGCTTTCCCCCTCGGGGCCGGTCCCTCTTCAGGCATACTCTCCACCCCCGTAGTGTGCGCGCCGCGCGTCGGCACGGGATCCGCCCGGACCACGTCGCCGGCGGTCAGCCGGGCGGGATCCCGCCGGCGCGGGCGGGCCGCCCGAAGCGGACCGGGACACCGGGCGAGTAGAGCACGCTCACCGGATCCCCGGCCGGGGCGGACAGCCCCGCCGCCGTCAGCAGGTCCTCGGTGCACTCGGTCAGTTCCGCGCGGTGCAGCGGCCAGCGCGGGTGGGTGTTCGGCAGATACGTCGGGTGGCCGAAAACCGTGCTGTGCATCCCCCAGCGCGCGGTCACGAAGTGCTCCAGCGCGCTGGGCTCCTCGACGCGCTCCCCGATCCGCAGCCCGATCCTGCTGCACGCGCCCCGCGGCCCCGGCCAGCGCCGCCGGCTGGTGTACGTGAGAGAGCCGCCGTCGCGCTCGATCGTCATCCGGGACCACACGTACGGCAGCCGGAAGGCGGTGCGGCCGACCACCACCGGAAGGAGGCGGGAGGCGTCCAGCGAGCGGAAGACCACACCTCGGCGCCCCTGCCCGTCCACCGAGTAGAGCCGGACATTGGTCTCGGGAAAGGTGCCCAGATACGGTAGACCGGGGAGCCGGAGCCAGCCGATCCGGTGCATACGGAAGGCCACCAGACCCACGTAGGTCACCCCGTCGAGGGTGTCGGGGCATGTCCCGGACGGCAGCAGCGGCGCCACCTGCGCGGGATCGACCGCCCAGTGCAGAAAAGCCAGATCCAGCCAGGACTGGGTGAGCAGCGGCTTCGGCTCGTCCCGGGGCGGATCGGGGGTGACCGGTTCCGGTGAGCTGGGGGTGGGCGACACCCGGCCAGCATCGCAGAGACTCCGCCGGCAAGGAGCCGGAGCATGGAGTCATGGACGGCCGAATGGCCGACGGGCCGACGGCGCGGCTCGCGTCGGCCCTCCACCACGCCGTCCTACTGGGCGAGTTCGCGCACGGTCGCCATGTCGCTGAACGGAATCAGCTGTTCACCGACGATCTGGTACGGCTCGCTGCCCTTCCCCGCGATCAGCACGATGTCGTCGGGGCCGGCCTCGGACAGCGCGAAGCCGATCGCCCGGCGGCGGTCGGCGAACCGCTCGAACCGGGTGGAGGTGGCCGTGAGCCCCGGGGTGATCTGGTCCAGGATCGTCTCGGGGTCCTCGTTGCGCGGATTGTCCGAGGTGAGGACACAGAGATCGGAATACGTCCCGGCGATCTCCCCCATCCGGGCGCGCTTGGTGATGTCCCGGTCGCCGCCGCAGCCGAAGACGGTGATGATCCGGCCCCGGGCGAAGTCACGGATGGTGGACAGCACCTTGTCCAGCGAGTCGGGAGAGTGCGCGTAGTCGACGATGACGGACGTGCCGCGCGGGGTCTCGAAGCGCTCGAACCGGCCCGGGATCGGGGGCATCCGGTCGAGCGCGCCGACCAGTCCGTGCAGATCATGTCCCAGCAGATGGCAGGCGGCCACGGTGGCCAGGGCGTTGGCGACCGAGAAGCGGCCGGGCAACGGGATCGCCGCCGGGTACTTGCGTCCCTCGTGGTGCAGGGTGAACCGCGTCCCGTGCGCGTCCATGGTCAGGTCGGTCGCCCGGTAGTCCGCCTCGGCGTCGAGAGCGTACGTCGTGACGGCCCCGGGCATCAGCGCGCCGATCCCCGCGCCCACCGGATCGTCGGCGTTGACCACCGCGCGCTTGCACAGGCCCTGGAAGAGCCGGAGTTTGGCGTCGCGGTAGTTCTCCATGGTGCCGTGGTCGTCCAAATGATCCTGCGTCAGATTGGTGAAGATCCCGACGTCGATGAACGAGTGGTCGACGCGGTGCGTCAACAGGCCCATGGACGTGGCCTCCAGCACCACGGTGCCCACCTCGCGGTCCCGCATGCGTCCCAGCAGATACTGGAAGTCCGGCGACTCGGGTGTGGTCAGCACCGACCTCGGCATGGGGATCAGTTCGTCGCCGATCCGGCTGCCCGCGGTCCCGATGACCCCGACCGTGGCGCCCTCGGCGAGCCGCAGCACGGACTCGACCATGTACGACACCGAGGTCTTCCCGTTGGTGCCGGTGACGGCCACCATGTCCATCCCCCGGCCCGGCTCGCCGTAGTAGCGCGAGGCGGCGACCGCGGCGGTCGTACGGGTGTTCCTGACCCGGATCACACACACCTCCGTGCCCGCCCACACCGAGGGGGGAACGTCCGGTTCCGCGGCGTCGACCAGCACCGCCACCGCGCCGCGCGCGAGGGCGGGGCCGATGGACCCGGGGCCGCCCTCGCGATGGCCCGGCACCGCGATGAACAGCGAACCGGGTACGACCCGGTGGGCGTCGAAGCAGGTGCCCGCGGTGATCGCCGTCTCCGGATCGCCCCGCAGAATCTCGTGGTCGTGCCCGATGAGCAAGTCGCTCAACTTCACAGGGATCCTCTCGAAGGTGCGGCGCGCGGCGGTTTCCGGCGGTCGCCGAGGAGGCGCCGACGGCACGCCGTAGCGTCGCGGTGAGTGGTGGGGGGCGGACGCCGGGGACGGCTCGGCGGGCAGGCTTCTACGGTGCTACCGGAGGGAGCGGGCCGCGGGAGAACTCCACGGGCGGCCGGAGAACGGGCCGGGCGTGCGGCGAAGGGGGTGCTAACCGTGACCGTGCAGAGCGCGGCAGCCGGCTTCCGGTGCGGATACCGGGCCCACGACGAGGGCGCCCGCGGCGGCCGAGCACAGCGCGCAGGGGGCCTGTCGCAGGCACTCCCTCACAGCACGTGTACAACCCATGAGTGGAGTGTACGGCCGGTGGGGCGCTCCCGGGCGCGGCGAAGGGCGGGCCGCGTGGTGCGGCCCGCCCATGAAGGGGTGGGGATCGGCTGTCGTCAGACTCCCTGGCCGGAACCGGAGCCCGAGCCCGCGGCCGCCTTGATGCCCTTGGTGATCTCGTCCATGACGGACAGTTCGGGCGCCTTGTCGTTGATGTCGAACCCGGACCGCACGACGACGAGCAGTTCGGGGGAGGAGGGCGAGGGGAAGGCGAGCGACTGCACGTAGCCGTCGTCGCCCTTGCTCGTGACGACCTTCCACCGGACCAGATAGCCCTTCTGGCCGGCGACGGTGACCGCCTCGGACTTCAGCTGCTGGTGCGAGGAGATGTCACCGTAGATCGCGCCGCCGTAGGACTCCTTGGCGTTGGTCTCGATGTCCTTCTCGGCGGACGCCTTGGCCGTGGTGGCCTCGATCTTCAGCGCCACGGCGGGAGCGGAGAACACGCCGCCCCGGACACAGGTCTCGGACGAATCCCCGGGACAGGAGTATTTCCCGGTCGTCACCCCGGCGCCGATGGGCCCGGACTCGCCGGTCCAGCCGTCCGGTACGGGAATGGCGATGCCGCTGGCCGCGTCGGTGGCGTAGCCGTCCTCGGTCTGCGGCTGCCGGGGCGCGCCGCTCTCCCCGCCGCCGGGGCCGCCCCGCTCCCGCTGCTCGTCGGGGGCCGGGCTCTGCTGTCCTGGCCGCGAGGGGGCCTCGGACACACCGGGGCGGCTCGCGGTGCCGCCGCTTCCGCCGTCGCGCCCGAGCAGATAGAAGCCGCCCGCGATGGCCGCCACCACGATCAGGGCGGTGGCGCCGACGGCGATCCGCCGTCCGCGGTTCCGTGGCCCGGGCGGTGGTGTCCCGGGGTAGGGCGGCGCGGTCGGCGGGCCCCACGCCGCGGGAGAGGTGGCGCGGACTTCATCGGTCCAGGCGGACCCGTCCCACCACCGTTCCGGGCGGGGAGCGTCACCTGTGTGCCCTGGATCGGGATACCAGCCGGGCGGAGTCGTATACGTCACGGCTCTCACTCTAAGCACACTGTCTGAAAAGCTGGTGAGAGGCCCATGAGAATCCACGGCGCGGGCCGGCCGGGCCCGCGCGGCGGGCGCCTGTTCTGTGGGTCCGTAGGTCCGTACGTTCGCACGTCCGTCCGGGCACGGCCTACGAGGCCGCGTCCGGCACGATGCCCCGTACGGCTCCGAGGGACACCAGGTCCTGCGGGCGCAGCCGGAGCTGGCCGGCCGTCGAACGGGCTTCGTCCGGGGGGCGCTTGAGGATGGCGGCGGCCAGCTCCGGTGCGATGACGGAGAAGTAACTGTCGCTCGTGGCCCAGGTGTTGCCGGGCGCCGACAGCGCCAGCGCCCCACCGGAACCGCCCTCGCCGATCAGCAGCGTGGTGAGGGGCACCCGGGCGGTGGCCACCGCCGCGAAGAGGTCCGCGATGGCGCTGCCCGCTCCCGCGCGTTCGGCCTCGGCGTCGCTCGCGGCGCCGGGGGTGTCGACGAGGGTCAGCACGGGGATGCCCAGCCGGTCGGCGAGGCGGATCAGCCGGGACGCCGTGCGGTAACCCGCCGGGAGGGTGGCGGTGCCGCGCTGGGCCGCGAACGCGATCGTACGGCCCTCACGCAGCCCGAAGCCGCACAGCATCCCGGGGTCCGTGCCACCGCAGCGGTCGCCGCCGATGGCCTCGCGCCGGGTGAGGTACGCGTCCAGATATGCCTCGGCGCGCGGACGGCGCGGGGAACGGGCCCGGAGCACCGCGTCCCAGCCGGTGGCGGGGAGCCCGCCGCGGCCGAGACCGTCGGGGGGCGGCGCGGCGGCCCCGGCGTCCCGTACCCCTCCGGTCAGCAGCGTCAGCCAGCGGTCGACGGCGGCGCGCAGCTCCTCCTGGCGTACCACCGCGTCGATATGGCCCGCGGCCAACTGCGCCTCCGCGGTGTAGGCGTACGGATCGGCGTCCGCGGGGCGCACCCGCGAGCCCGCGAAGCCGATCTGGGCGCCCGGCAGGGCCAGTACGACATCCGCGCCCGCGCCCAGGGTCGCCCAGCCGCCGCCCGTCGTCGGGTCGCGCACCACGGCCAGCTGGGGCAGACCGGCCGCGCGGGTCAGCGCGGACTGCCGTGCCACCCGCTGGAGTTGGAGCAGCGCGCGCATGCCTTCCTGCATACGGCTGCCGCCGGTCGCGATCAACGAGACGACGGGCAGGCCCCGCTCGCGCGCCCGGGTGTACGCGGCTTCGAGGCGGTCGCCCGTACGCTCGCCCAGCGAGCCGCCGAGAAAGCCGAACTCGAAGGAGATCAGCACGGCGTCGGTGGCGCCGACCCGCCCGGTGCCGCACACGACGGACTCGTCCTCACCGGTGCGGTCCCGGGCGCGGGCGCGGGCGGCGTCGTACCCCTCCCAGGCGAGCGGGCCGTCCGGCGCCGAGGTGCCCGGGGGCGCGGGCAGTTCGGTGAACGTGCCCGCGTCGGCGACGGCCGCGACGGCCTCGCGCGCGGTCATCCGCTCAGGCATGAAGGGCCCGCTTCATGATCTTGCCCATGTCGTTGCGGGGCAGCGCGTCCAGATAGCGCACCGTGCGCGGCCGCTTGTGCGCGGCGAGCTGCGCCGCCACGTGGTCCGCCAACTCCTCGGCGGACGGCGGGTCCTCGGCGTGCGCCGGGACGATCCAGGCGACGATCCGCTCGCCGAGGTCGGCGTCGGGCTCTCCGGTCACGGCGGCTTCCCGTACCCCTGGATGTTCCAGCAGCACGTTCTCGATCTCGCCCGCGCCGATCTTGTAACCCCCGCTCTTGATCAGGTCGGTGGCCTTGCGGCCGACGATGCGGACATAGCCGTCGGGGTCGCGGATCGCCATGTCCCCCGTGCGGAACCAGCCGTCGGTGAAGGCCGCCTCGGTCGCGTCGGGCCGGTTCAGATACTCCGTGAAGAGGTTCGGGCCGCGGACCTGGATCTCGCCGACCGTCTCACCGTCGTACGCCTCGATCGGGCCGCCCGCCTCGTCGACGAGGCGCAGTTCCACACCCCGCAGCGGTACTCCGACCGTCCCGGCGCGCGGTTCGCCGTCGGCGCGCACGCTGGTGTTCATCAGGGTTTCCGTCATGCCGTAGCGCTCGATGACCCGGCGGCCGGTCGCGGCGGCGATCCGCTGATGGTCGTGGACGGGCAGCGCGGCGGATCCGGACACCAGCAGCCGCGCCCCGGCCAGGGCCTTCGCCAGAGCGGGGTCGTCGGAGAGCGCCTCGGCGATGCGGTGGTACATCGTCGGTACCCCGAAGAGCATCGTGGCGCCCGAGGACAGTTCGCGGGCGACGCCCTCGGTGTCGAACCGGCCCAGATGGCGCACGGAGCCGCCGCGGCGCAGCGGGCCGAGGATGCCGAGGATCAGTCCATGGACATGGAAGAGGGGCAGGGCGTGGACGAGTACGTCGTCGGCGGTCCACTGCCAGGCGTCCTCCAGCGCGTCCAGGGTGGCGGCGACGGCGCGGCGCGGCAGGACGGCGCCCTTCGGCGGCCCGGTGGTGCCGGAGGTGTAGACGATCAGCGCGGGAGACTCCGGGGCAGGCTCGGGCCACTCCCCCGTCACTGATCCGGCCGCGGGCCGCGCCGACGGGCCGTCGGCCACCGCGTCCACGCGCTCCAGCGCGGCCAGCGCCGGCGGGAGCACGACGCCCGGTTCCGCCACGACGAGTGTGGGCTCGCTGTCCGCGACGATATGGGCCAGCTCCCGTTCGCCGCTCTTGGGGTTGACCGGCACGACGGGCACTCCGGCGAGCAGTGCGGCCACGACGCCCACCGCCGTCCCCAGCGTGGGGGTGGCCCAGACCGCGATCCGCCGCGCGCCGGCGATCCGGGCGGTCAGGGCGCCGGCCGCGTCGGCCAGTTCGGCGTGGGTGAGGGTCCGGTCACCGAACCGGAGGGCGGGCCGGTCCGAGCGGGCGGCGAGGGCCGGGAAGAGAGGGGACACGCGTCGTTCTCCTTGCTGTCGACGAGTCTGACCGGTCATCCGAAGCCTGGCACCACCAGCACAAGCCAGACGGCGGCGGGTACCACCGCCACCACGATCCCGCCGTACACCATGAGCTGCCGGAAGAAACGCTCACGGTCCACCTCGGGAGCGGCGGCCAGCACGAGGGCGCCATTGGTGGAGAAGGGGCTGACGTCGACGACCGTCGCGGAGATCGCGAGGGCCGTGATCATGCCGATCGCGCCGATCTCGCCCTGGGCGAGGAACGGTACGGCGAGCGGGATGAGCGCGCCCATGATGCCGACGGAGGAGGCGAAGGCGGAGACGATCGCGCCGATGTAGCAGAGCAGTACGGCGGCGAGGAGCGGGATGCCGATGTCGCCGACGGCGTGGCCCGCGTAGTCGATCGTGCCCATCTCCTCCAGGACGCCGACATAGGTGAGGACACCGCAGATCAGCAGCACGGTCGGCCAGGCTATTTCGCCGACCGCCCTGCGGCTGGTCTCCGGCCAGAAGGCGCTGAGCAGTACGGCGAGGGTGACGGAGGAGAGCCCGGCGTCGAGGTCGAAGGCGAGGACGGCGACGACGAGCGCGACCAGGGCGGCGAGGGTGGCGATACGGGCGGGGGTGAGGCGGGAGGCCGCGCGCTCCGGCTCCTGCTGCCCCTTCTCACCGGCCTCACCGGCCTTGCCCGCCTCACCGGCGGACCGGTCCTGCTCCGGCCCCGGCTCCTCCTGCTTCCCGGAGAGCTTGAGCCCGCCGAAGAGTACGAAGACGATCCCGGCGATGACGAGGTTGGCCACAAGGGAGGCGAAGAAGAGGGTGAGTTCGCTTCCGGGGAGCTTCTCGCGCTCCACGATGCCGTTGACGATCGAACCGTAGATGCTGATGGGCGAGAACCCGCCGCCCTGGGCGCCGTGCACGACCATGGCGCCCATCAGCAGGGGGCTGATCCCGTACCGCGCGGCGAAGCTCAGCGCGATCGGCGCGACGATCGCCACGGCCGCCGGGGAGACGGCGCCGATGGCGGTCAGCACGGCGGTGATCGCGAACATCACCCAGGGGATCAGCGCGAGCCGGCCGCGGACCAGCCGGATCGCGGCATGGACCAGCCAGTCCGTGGTCCCGTTGGCGCGGGCTATCGCGAACAGATAGGTGACACCGACGAGCACCACGAACAGGTCACCGGGGAAACCGGCGAAAATGCCGTCGGCGTCGAGGCCGGCGACCAGCTCACCGACGGCGAAGGCGGCCGCGAAGGCGAGCGCGCCCATATTGATGGAGCGCGTGGTGGCGATCACGAAGACCACCACCAGAGCGAGGATCGAGATCAGTTCGGCGGACATGGCGGGGGCTCCCGTTCCTGGGTCTCCCTGGTGCAGGGGGAATTGGCCAACTGGCCAACTGGCTGATTGGGCAACTGGCCAAGTGGCTGGACCACATTGACCATCAACCGCGGAGAGCGTCAAGGGATTGCGCAGAAATTGGCTCAGCCACTTGACCGCCCGAGGTAGGCTGAGGGCACAGGGATCGGGAGATATTGGGCAGGGATGGGGGGTCCGGATGTCCGACGCACTACGGCCGATGACCCGGCCACGGCTGTACGAGCAGGTTCTCGACCGGCTGCGCAGCTATGTCGCCGAAGGAGATCTCGGTGCGGGCGACCGGCTGCCGCCCGAGCGGGAGTTGGCCCAGCGGCTCGGGGTCAGTCGCGCCTCGGTCAAGCAGGCGATCGTCGTCCTCGAAGTGCAGGGCCTGGTCGAGGTGCGGCATGGCGGCGGCACGTATCTGGCGAAGGACAGCCTCGATCCGGAGCCGGTCGAACGGCTGGTGGAGCGCAAGCGCCGACTGCCGGATGTGCTGGAGGCGCGCGAGGCGCTGGAGACCAAGCTCGCCGAACTCGCCGCGGAGCGGCGCACGGAGGAAGATCTCGCGGCGCTGCACGACGCACTGCACCACATGGCCGAGGAGATCGGCGCGGGCGGGCACGGCGTGGAGGGCGACCGGCGCTTCCACGCGGCGGTGACCGCCGCAGCCCACAGCACCCTGCTCGCGGAGTTCATGCGCTCCATCGCCGAGCAGATCACCGAGAGCCGCAATGAATCCCTGCGTCAACCCGGCCGCCCCAAGCGGTCGTTGACCCAGCACCGAGCGATTCTCGAAGCGATCGAAACCCGCCGCGGCAAGGCGGCGGCCGCCGCGATGCGGCGCCATGTGCGGACCGTGGCGAAGGTGCGCCTGCTGGACTGGAACCCGGACGACACACCGTAGGACGCCGGCGGAGCCCCGAACAGGAGGGAGCCCCGGCTGGTTCGGGGGATCCCAGCCGGGGCCGATCACATGTGATCGCGGCCCGGGGGCGCGGTCCCCCCGCGATCACATATGGATGAACGCTCAACGACAGTCGGCTGTTCCGCCCCCGGGCCACCGCACCGTGTGAACTGCGCCACCGTCAGTTGAAGGCGTCGGGGTCCGGGCCCGTGCGCAGCCCGCGGTCGAGCGTGGCCAGCGCGTCCATGTCCCCGGCCGAGAGCTCGAAGTCGAAGATGTCGATGTTCTCGCGGATGCGCGCGGGGGTGACGGACTTGGGGATCACGACGTTCCCGAGCTGGAGGTGCCAGCGCAGCACCACCTGGGCGGGCGTCTTCTCGTGCCGCCCCGCGATCTCGGTGATCGCCTCCTCTTCGAGCACCGCGCCCTGCGCCAGCGGGCTCCAGGCCTCGGTCGCGATGCCGTGCTGGGCGTGGAAGTCCCGCAGCTCCGCCTGCTGGAGGGCCGGGTGCAGCTCGACCTGGTTCACGGCCGGGGCCACGCCGGTCTCGTCCAGGACACGCTGGAGATGGGCGGGCTGGAAGTTGGACACGCCGATGGAGCGGGCGCGCCCGTCGGCGAGCAGCTTCTCCATCGCGCGCCAGGTGTCGAGGTAGAGGCCACGCGCGGGAGTGGGCCAGTGGATGAGATACAGGTCCACATGGTCCAGGCCCAGCCGGTCCAGGCTGGCGTCGAACGCGGCGAGGGCCGACTCGTACCCCTGGTCGTCGTTCCACAGCTTGGTGGTGATGAACAGATCGTCGCGGGACAGGCCCGAGGAGGCGATGGCGCGGCCGACTCCGGTCTCGTTGCGGTACACCGCGGCCGTGTCGATGCTGCGGTAGCCCGCCTCCAGGGCGGTCAGGACCGCGTCGGTGGACCGCGCGTCGTCGACCTGGAAGACACCGAAGCCGAGCTGCGGGATCGTGACGCCGTTGTTGAGTACGACATGGGGGACGGAAGTCATGGTGTTCCTTTTCTTTGCGGGTGCGCCGGGGGGAGGGGGCGGCGCGGGGAGGACAGGGACACACCGACTACCAACGTAACGACGTCATCCACGACGCGCGCTGTGGCAGGCCGGGGTGCGCGCCTCAGCCGTGGGCCGCGGTGGCCCGGCCCGGCTCCGGAGCATCCACGGACTCGGCCGCGGCCTCGGCGTCGGCGTCGGCGTCGCCGTCGGCTTGGGCTTCGGCGCCCCGTCGGCCGCCGGCTCGCGTACGGCGCTCCAAGGCGCCGGAGACGACCGCGAGGACGAGTGCGGAGCCGGCCAGCGCGGCGCCCACCCAGTTGGGCGCGGTGTACCCGAGCCCCGCGGCGATGACCATGCCGCCGAGCCAGGCGGCCAGCGCGTTGCCCAGGTTGAAGGCGCCGATGTTGACGGCGGAGGCCAGGGTGGGGGCGGCGGACGCCTGGTCAAGGACCCGCTTCTGCAGCGGCGGTACGGTCGCGAAGCCCAGCGCCCCGATCAGCGCGATCGTGACGGCCGCCGCGACCTTGTGGTGAGCGGTGACGGTGAACAGTGCCAGGACCACGGCGAGAGCGCCGAGGGACACGTACAGCATCGGCATCAGACGCCGGTCGGCGAACCTGCCGCCGATGAGATTGCCGCCGACCATACCGAGGCCGAAGAGCACCAGCAGCCAGGTCACCGAGGAGTCCGCGAAACCGGCGGTCCCGGTCATCATCGGGCTGATGTAGGTGATCGCCGCGAACACACCGCCGAAGCCCAGCACGGTCATCGCCATGGCGAGGAGCACCTGCACATTGCGGAAGGCGGCCAGCTCGTGGCGGAGCCGTACGCCCTCGGGACGGGGCTGCTCCGGTATCAGCTTGGCGATGCCCACGAGGCCCAGGACACCGAGTCCGGCGACGACGAGGAACGTCGCCCGCCAGCCGGCCGACTGGCCGATGAAGGTGCCCAGCGGTACGCCGACGACATTGGCGACCGTCAGGCCGGTGAACATCAGGGCGATGGCCCCGGCCTTCTTCTGCGGCGCGACCAGACCGGCGGCGACGACGGAACCGATGCCGAAGAACGCCCCATGGGCCAGCGAGGCGACGACACGCCCGGTGAGCATCACCCCGAAGGTGGGGGCGAGCGCGGAGAGCACATTGCCCGCGACGAACAGCCCCATCAGCAGCATCAGCATGCGCTTGCGGGAGATCCGGGTACCGAGGACGGTCATCACCGGGGCGCCGAGCACCACACCGAGGGCGTAGCCGGTGACCAGCAGCCCGGCGGTGGGGATCCCGACCCCGTACTCGGCGGCGACCTCGGGGAGCAGCCCCATGATCACGAACTCGGTGGTGCCGATACCGAATGCCCCGATGGCCAGCGCGAGGAGCGCGAGTGGCATGGGTAGAACCTTCCCAGGAGATTGCACGTGCGCCTTACGAGCGAACACAATACTTGCAGGCGCCGACTAGTTGCAAGCGCGCCCTATTGCAGGAGCGCGCTATCCGCGCCTGCCCCGGGAGTGCGGGCTCCGGTCAGCCGCTCATGACGAGAGCCGGGCAGGAACCCTGATCGGGGTTCCTGCCCGGCTCTCACACACAGACCGGCGGTTCAGCCGCACGAGACGGCCGTACGGGTCAGCTCCGCGGCGCCTTCCCGCGCGCGCCGTAGCGGCGCTCGAAGCGCTCCACCCGTCCTGCGGTGTCCACCACGCGGGTGGCTCCGGTGTAGAAGGGGTGGCTCGCGGAGGAGATCTCCACGTCGACGACGGGGTACGTATTGCCGTCCTCCCACTCCACGCTCCGCGCCGAGTCCGCGGTGGAACGTGTCAGGAAGGCGGTTCCCGCGGCGCGGTCCCGGAAGACGACCGGACGGGATTCGGGGTGGATACGAGGCTTCATGCGGGATTCCTTCCTCGGTACGAGGGGGCTGGACGGATGTTCATCGCGCTGGCGGGGTGGGTCAGCGCTCCTCGCGGAACATGACGTGCTCGCCGAGAGCGGGGTCGTACTTGCGCAGGTAGAGGCGGTCGGGATCGTTCCGACGGCTCTTGCGCGTCACATAGGTGTGGCCGGTGCCGGCCGTGGACCGGAGAGTGACGATCGGGCGGGCATCGCTGCGTGCCATGAAGTTCTCCAGACGCTGTTCCTCGACACCGTCCCCTGGTCGAACTGGGGGTGGATGTCGTTCCCATCAAGTGGTACGTCGGTGTAACGCGACGGCCCCCGGAGGCATTCCCGCCAGGTCAGGGACGCCGGGACAGGGGACACTGGGCTTGGCGGACCACATAGGGTCCGCTCCGGTGACAGAGCGCGGAGAGCGGGAAGTGGGCGGCAGTCATGGGTGAGTTGATCCTGGTACGGCACGGAGAGACCACCTGGTCCCGGTCCGGGCAGCACACCAGTTACACCGACCTTCCGATGACCGAGCGCGGCGAGGGGCAGGCCCGCACCCTCGCGCCCCTGCTCGCCGACCGCACCATCGGGCTCACGCTGGTCAGCCCCATGACGCGCGCGCGGCGTACGGCTGAGCTGGCCGGCCTCGGCGACGCCCGCGTCACCGAGGAACTGCGCGAGTGGGACTACGGCGGCTACGAGGGCATCGCCACCACGGAGATCCACCGCACGCGCGCCGGCTGGAACCTGTGGACCGACGGCGTGGTCCCCGGCCCGGACGGCCATCCCGGGGAGAGCCCCGCGGAGGTCGGGCACCGCGCCGACCGCGTACTCGCCGAGGCTCTGGACACCCTGCGCGCGGGGGACGACGATGTCGCCCTGGTCTCGCACTCCCACTTCCTGCGCGTGCTCACCGCGCGCTACCTCGGGCTGGCGCCCGCCGCGGGCTCCCTCTTCACGCTCGCCACCGGGACCGTCTCGCGCCTCGGCACGGAGCATGACCGTCCGGTCGTCACGGCCTGGAATTTCGCGCTTCCCGAGAGCCTTCTGCGCGCCACGCCGCGGGAGAAGGAAACCGCGGCCTGACCGCGCCGACGGGCGTCGGCCCGGGAGCGCGGCCCCTTGCGGGAATGCCGTCCGGTAACGACCTGGTGCACGATAGCCAGTGGATCAGCGAGCGGCGTCATGCGGCTTCGAATCCAAGGCGGAGGAGGGAGGCGACGCGGAGCGTCGTCGACTGACGACAACGCCGGAGGCGGAGTCGCAGGGCGTCGGAAGCCCGCTGGCTATCGTGCACCAGGTCGTAAGGATCCAGATGCTGCCGCCGGGCTCGTACTGGTACCAGATCGGAACGGTGAGCGGAGCCCGTCCCGGCGCCGCGGCCACCGCCGGCGCGGCGATGTGCGGCTCGGTCAGGAACGGCGGCGCGCCCGGCAGCGGAGGCAAAGCGCCTGTTTATGAAGTTTGATCATGGGGTACTCGCAGCCAGCACCTTCGACGCCGAAGGAGTCGTCGCCAGGCAGGAGGCACACCATGAGCCAGTCCGGAGGTACGGGGATCGCGACCGTCACCACCAAGGTCCCCGCCAGACTCGACCGTCTTCCCTGGTCACGATGGCATTGGATGATCGTGATCGGCCTGGGAACCGTATGGATCCTCGACGGCCTGGAAGTGACGGTCGTCGGCAATATCGCGAGCCGTCTCTCGGAGGACGGCAGCGGGCTGCCGATCTCGGACACGCAGGTCACCGGCGTGGCCGCCGCGCTCTATGTGGCCGGCTCCTGCTCCGGCGCGCTGTTCTTCGGCTGGCTCACCGACCGGTACGGCCGCAAGAAGCTCTTCCTCATCACGCTCGCGGTCTATCTCGCGGCGACCGCCGCGACGGCCCTGTCCTTCTCGGTCTGGTGGTTCTTCCTCTTCCGTTTCCTGACCGGTTTCGGTATCGGCGGCGAGTACGCGGCCATCAACTCGGCCATCGACGAACTGATCCCCAGTAAGTACCGCGGCCGCGTGGACCTCATCATCAACGGCAGCTTCTGGCTCGGCGCCATGGGTGGCGCGCTGCTGTCGGTCCTGGCCCTCAACACCGACATCTTCCCCAAGGACGTCGGCTGGCGGCTCACCTTCGCCCTGGGCGTGGTCCTGGGGCTGGTCATCCTGCTGGTCCGCCGTCATGTACCGGAGAGCCCGCGGTGGATGTACATCCACGGGCAGGCGGAAGAAGCGGACCGGCTCGTCGCCGGCGCGGAACGGGAGATCGAGGCGGAGACCGGCCGGAAGCTGCCCGAGCCCGCGGGCGCCATCACCATCGAACAGCGGGGCTCCATCGGCTTCATAGAGATCGCCAGGACGCTGTTCCGCGACTACCCCAAGCGCGCGATTCTCGGCTTCTCGCTCTTCGTCGGGCAGGCGTTCCTCTACAACGCCATCACCTTCGGCTTCGGTTCGATCCTGGTGACCTTCTTCGACGTCTCCAGCGGCTCGACCGGCTACTTCTTCGCCGCCATCGCGTTCGGCAACTTCCTCGGCCCGCTGCTGCTCGGGCGGCTGTTCGACACGGTGGGCCGCAGGCCCATGATCGCGGGCACCTATATCCTCTCCGGGCTCCTGCTCTTCGTCACCGCGTGGTTCTTCAGCAACGGCTGGCTCACCGCGACGACCATGACGGTGTGCTGGGGCGTGGTCCTCTTCTTCGCCTCGGCCGGTGCCAGCTCCGCGTACCTCACGGTCAGCGAGATCTTCCCGATGGAGACCCGGGCCATGTCGATCGCCTTCTTCTACGCCATCGGTACGGCGGCGGGCGGTATCTCGGGACCGCTGCTGTTCGCGGGTCTGACCGAGAGCGGAGTCGTCGCCGACGCCGTCATCGCGTTCTGCGTCGGTGCGTCGCTGATGGTGCTCGCGGGTCTGGTGGCGGTGTTCTTCGCCGTCGCCGCCGAGGGCAAGTCGCTCGAGGACATCGCCACGCCGCTGTCGGCCCGTGGGGCCAAGGACGGGGACACGGCGGGTTCCTCGGCCCTCTGACCCCACCGGCCGCACCGGCCGCACCGGCCGGACAACGCGGCGGGCGCCGGTCCGGTGGAAGGGAATTCCACCGGACCGGCGCCCTGTCGTCCATGCCTTCGCAGGCTCGGCGGACGGCTGTGTTATGCGGGGAGGATGTTCTCCGCCTGCGGGCCCTTCTGGCCCTGCGTGACCTCGAAGGTCACCTTCTGGCCCTCCTGCAGCTCACGGAAGCCGGACGTCGCGATGTTCGAGTAGTGCGCGAACACGTCGGGGCCACCGCCGTCCTGCGCGATGAAGCCGAAGCCCTTTTCCGAGTTGAACCACTTCACTGTTCCACTGGCCATGTTCAGTCTCCGTTTTAGAGGGACGCGTGGTTCCCGCACGGCGCGGGAACCGGAGGTGATCGCCCTGGTCCGCAGAGACGCTGAACAGCACAAACGCCCGTGACTGCACGTCACGGGCGAGCGGTACTTCGGAACCACGACAGCTGATCAAGACGCTACAGTGCGCGGCGCGATACAGCCACAGAAACCGGCAACTCTTGCGTCTGTGCCGCCCCTCGGGCCGCAATTGTCTCATCATCGCCTGTTCCCATTATCAGGCAATCTGCTCAGTCGACTCGAACGACGACAATCGTGACATCTCCGCCGCACCGCCCGTGCCCCGCTTCCTACCAGCGGTGATGGATCGAGGCTCGCAGGCGGCGGTCGTAGAGCTCCCGCACTCCGTCGAGAACCGGCTGTTCCAGCGCCGGGAGCGCGGCGGCCGCACCGTTGGCGCGGGCCTGCTCGACGGAGCGGGCGCCGGGGATGACACTGCTGACGCCGGGCTGCTGAATGATCCAGCGCAGCGCGGTGCCGGCCGAGGTGGCCCCTTCGGGAGCCAGCCCGGCGAACTCGGCGGCCGCCGCGACGCCCGTCCCGTACTCGATGCCGGAGAACGTCTCGCCCTGGTCGAAGGCCTCGCCGTGCCGGTTGTACGTACGGTGGTCGTCGGCGGCGAAGACCGTGTCCTTGGTGTACTTGCCGGACAGCAGTCCGGAGGCGAGCGGAACCCGCGCGATGATGCCGACGCCCGCCTCACGGGCGGCCGGGAGCACCTCTTCCAACGGCTTCAGCCGGAACGGGTTGAGGATGATCTGCACACTGGCGACGCCGGGACGGGCGATGGCGGCGAGCGCCTCGGCGCAGGTCTCGACACTGACGGCGTAGGCGGCGACCCGCCGCTCCGCGACCAGGGTGTCGAGCGCGTCGAAGACCGCGTCGGAGGTGTAGACGCTCGTGGGCGGGCAGTGCAACTGCACGAGGTCGAGGGTCTCCACACCCAGATTGGCCCGCGAACGGTCGTTCCAGGCCCGGAAGTTGTCCAGGACGTAGTTCTCGGGCAGCTGCTCGGCGCGCCGGCCCATCTTCGTCGCGACGAAGACCCCGGCGTCCGGACGGTCCTTGAGATACCGGCCGATGAGCTGCTCGCTGCGCCCGTCGCCGTACACATCGGCCGTGTCGAAGAACGTGACCCCCGACTCGACCGCCGCGTCCAGGACGGCGAACGCGTCCGATTCGGTCACATCACCCCAGTCGGCGCCGAGCTGCCATGTCCCCAGTCCTACGACGGAGACGTCTCTTCCTGTCCTGCCCAATACACGCTGCTCCATACGGATCATGCTACGTCCCCCGCCGGGCGCCATTAATTTTGCAGATCCTGCACTTTTGCATACTCTGCAAGATGTGAAAACCGAAGGTGGCGCGCCGGGACTCCGTGAGCGCAAGAAGCAGGCGACGCGTACGGCCCTGGCGGAGGCCGCGGTGCGGCTCGCCGCCGAGCACGGCGCGGAGAACGTCACCGTCGAGGCGATCAGCGAGGCCGCCGGGGTCTCGCCGCGTACGTTCTTCAACTACTTCGACACCCACGACGACGCGTTCGTCATGCTCGACCCGGAGATCGGGGAGCGGGTACGGCGCGCGGTGCGCGAGGCACCGGCCGCCCTGTCCCCGCTCGATGTGGTGCGTGAGGCGCTGGCCACCGAACTGGCCGATGTGGAGGAGCGCCAGAAGATCTGGAAACTGCGGGCCACGGTGCTGAAGCGTTCTCCGCATCTGCTGGTCCGCGGCCTGGGCGCGCACATGGCCCAGGAACTCGACCTGGCCGGCGCCATCGCGGAACGGCTCGGTTCAGGGGGGACGGACGGCCCCGATCCGGCGGCTCTCGAACTCTATCCGCGGCTGCTCGCGGCCGTCGCGGGGACCGCCGTACGGGTCTGTGTCGAGCACTGGTGCGCCCAGGCCCCCGCAGAGGCCTTCCCCGACGTGTTCCAGCGCGTCTTCGCCCATCTCGAGGCCGGACTTCCCGAACCGCCGGCGCCGGCCCGGCCCGTGTCACCGCCGGTATCTCCCTCCGACTGCTGATCCCTTGTTTTCTTTCCTGAGCATCCGAGTCCATGGATTTGAAGAAGGACACCTTGAGTGCAACAGAGGCGCCTGAGCAGGCGCCGACTTCCATGTCCAACCGGCAGATACTGCAGGCCATGTCGGGGCTGATGGCCGGCATGTTCGTCGCCATCCTGGCCGGCACGGTGGTGGCCAACGCGCTGCCCCGCATCATCGCCGACCTCGGCGCCACCCAGTCGTCGTACACCTGGGTCGTCACCTCCGAGCTGCTCGCCATGACGGCGACCGTCCCGCTCTGGGGCAAGCTCTCCGATCTCTACAACAAGAAGCTGCTGCTGCAGCTGTCGCTCGCCATGTTCGTGGTCGGCTCCCTGCTCGCCGGCTTCTCGCAGGGCGTCGGCCTGCTCATCTTCAGCCGTGTCGTCCAGGGCATCGGCGCCGGCGGTCTGACCGCCCTCGCCCAGGTCGTCATGGCCGCGGTCATCCCGCCCCGGCGGCTGGGCAAGTACGCCGGCATCTTCGGCGCCGTCTTCGCCGTCGGTACGGTCGCAGGACCGCTGGTCGGCGGCGTGCTGGTGGACACCTCGTGGCTGGGCTGGCGCTGGTGCTTCTTCATCGGCGTGCCCTTCGCGCTGGCCGCGATCCTGATGCTGCAGCGCACGCTGAAGCTGCCCACGGTCCGCCGTGAGGTGAAGATCGACTTCCTGGGCGCGTTCCTGATCGTCGCGGGCGTCTGCTCGCTGCTCATCTGGACCTCGCTGGCGGGCAATCAGTTCGACTGGGCGTCCTGGCAGACGGCCGCCCTGACCGGTACGGGTGCGGTGCTGCTGGTGGCCGCGGTCTTCGTGGAGGCGCGGGTACCCGAGCCGATCATCCCGCTGACCATCTTCCGTAACCGCACCGTCTCGCTGACCACCCTCGCCAGCCTGCTGGTCGGTGTGGCCATGTTCGGCGGCACCGTCTTCCTCTCGCAGTACTTCCAGATCGCGCTGGGCAAGTCCCCGACCATCGCGGGGCTGATGAGCCTGCCGCTGATCCTCGGTCTGCTGGTGTCCTCCACCATCGCCGGCCAGATCATCAGCGCCACCGGCAAGTGGAAGGTCTATCTGGTCGCCGGCGGCGTCATCATGACGGCGGGCCTCGGGCTCCTGGCCACCATCGACACGGACACCGGCTTCGGTCTGCTCAGCGTCTACATGGCCGTCCTCGGCATCGGCGTCGGCCTGCTGATGCAGAACCTGGTCCTCGCGGCGCAGAACGATGTCCCCGCGTCGGAGCTGGGCGCGGCCACGTCCGTCCTGTCGTTCTTCCGCTCCATGGGCGGCACGATCGGGGTGAGCGTGCTGGGCGCGGTGCTGGCCAACAAGGTGACCGCCGAGATCTCCAAGAGCCTGGGCACGGCCGGCCAGGCCGCCTCCGGCGGTTCCGGGGAGACCTCCGTACCGGACATGTCCAAACTGCCCGAGCCGATGCGGGAGATCGTGGAGAACGCCTACGGGCTGGCCACGGCGGAACTCTTCCTGGTCGCCGTCCCGTTCGCCGCTCTCGCACTGGTCGCGGTGATCTTCATCAAGGAGAAGCCGCTCAAGACGACGAGCGGTATGGAGCGCCTCATCGAGGAGAGCAAGCAGGAGGAGAGCAAGCAGTCCCAGGAGGACGCCAAGGCGGCGCCGCCCGCCCCGGTGGTCTGACCCGCGTCCGCGCGCACCGCGCGGTACCACGCCGCGTAGCCGGATGGCCCCTGGGATTCCAGGGGCCATCCGCATGAACAGGGCGGCTCAGTGGTCGTCCCAGTGACCGTCGTGCTCGGCGTGCCGGTGGCCTTCGTGCACGTAGTCCACATGGTCTCCGTGGGGCACCGCCACATGACCGCACGCTGCGCCGTGCTGGTGCGCATGACCACTGTGCGGGGCGTGGTCGCGGGGCTCGCACTCGTCCACGTGGTCGTCGTGGACCTGGTGCAGATGGCCGTCGTGCACATAGTCCACATGGCCGTCGTGCGGGACGGCCACATGGCCGCAGCCCTCACCGTGCTGGTGGGTGTGGTTCGGGTGGGGGGCGTGGGCAGTCGTCATGGCTCTCTCCGGTTGTCCCTCGGAGGCCGTCGGCGCCCGGTCCGCGGGCGCCGACGGCCTGATTCGCCACGCCAACGAGGAGCACGGGCCCACGTCACCGTCCCTGTGCCATTCGGCCGAGCGGGAACGACGAAGCGCCCGCCTCTCCCCGGGGGAACCTCTCGGGAGGACGGGCGCGGTTCGTGAGGCGGGTGCGGCCGCCGGAAATCAGACGCCGTGCGGGCGCATCGCGGGGGCGGTGGTGCCGCGGCCGTGCAGCACCAGGGCACGGGCGAGGAAGCCCAGCGCCGCCGTGCAGACCAGGGTCCGCAGGATGTTGGTCGCCACCCAGGTGTCCTTGAACTTGTCGACGATGGAGAAGTCCGTGATCTTCGACGGGTCACCGGCCTGGGCCAGCTCGTTGTTGAGCGGGATGTTGACGCTGACCGTGATGATCAGGGCCACCACGTAGAGCACGGCGGCCGCGCCGACCCAGCGCGCGGCGCCGCGCCGGCCCTGACGGTGTTCCAGGACGACCGCGACCCCCGTGGCCAGCAGCGCTCCGACGAAAACCATGCCGAAGAGACCGCTGCCGTCGATCAGTGCGTTGAAGTTCTGCATCGCGGCCACATAGGTGCGGTCGTCCGTCTTCGCCAGCCCCGGCATGACCGAGACGTCGAACGCGAAGAAGAGGCCGGCCATGAGCCCCATGGTGATGGTGGCGATCATCAGCAGCGGTCCGGCGGCCTTGCTCTGGCGCACGGGCGGTGCGGCGGCGGGGGCCGGCGGGTAGGCCGCGTAGGGGTTGGGGGTTCCGGTCGGGTTGAAGCTCATGGGAGTTCCTTGTCTGGTGGTCGAAGCCGTCCGATGCGAGGTGATCCGGCGGCCGCCACGGTGTCGTTGCCGGGATCCGTCGACGCCCGCTGTTCTCAGACGGTCCGCACGGCCTGTCCGGACCCCTGGGCACATCTCCTGCTCAACGTCATGGAACCAGTCAAGTCCAGCGCGGTGAGACGGTACATAGCCATGGATCTCAGGTCCATGTCTCTGCGTCCAAGCCGCTGTCGGTGTTCCCGCTCCCCCCGTCGGAGCCTGTCCACGGGAGGGCAAGCCCGGAGATCATAGACAGCCGCTACGACGGCCTGCCAGGCCGTCTGGACGCATCCTCGACCGGGTCTCCAGCGGGTACGGAACGGGCCGCGGCCCGGCCGCGGCGGTTCAGTACGGGGTGGCGGCGAGCGTCCGGTCGGGCCGTCCGCCCACGCCCAGGTTCTGATGGATCTCCAGGGTCGCCGTGGAGCGGTTGAGGGTGATGTAGTGCAGCCCCGGTGCTCCCTCGGCGAGCAGCCGCTCGGCCATGGCCGTGGCGTACTCGACTCCGATGCGATGGCCGTCCGCGGGACGGTCGCGGGCCGCTTCGAGCCGCCGGGCCAGCGCGTCGGGGAAGCGGGCGTCGCTCAGTTCGGCGAAGCGGCGGATCTGCCGTACGTCGGTGGCCGGCATGATCTCCGGGATGATCGGGGTCGTGCATCCGGCGGCGCCGAGCCGGTCGCGCAGCCGCAGGTAGTCGTCCACGTCGAAGAACATCTGGGTGATGGCGTAGTCGGCGCCCGCCCGGCACTTGGCGACGAAGTGGCGGATGTCGCTGTCCCAGTCGGCCGAGCGGGGGTGGCGCTCGGGGAAGGCGGCCACGCCGACGGTGAAGTCTCCCAGTTCCCTGATGAGGGAGACCAGTTCACTCGCCTGGGCGAAGCCCTCCGGATGGCGGACCCACTCGCCCCGGGGGTCACCTGGCGGGTCGCCGCGCAGCGCGAGGACGTCCCGGATGCCGGCGTCCGCGTACTGGCCGATGATGTGCCGCAGTTCGGCGACCGAGTGCCCGACCGCGGTGAGATGGGCGACGGGGCGCAGGGTGGTCTCGGCGGCGATGCGCTTGGTGACCTCGATCGTGCGGTCCCTGGACGAGCCGCCGGCGCCGTAGGTCACGGAGACGAAGGAGGGCGCGAGCGCCTCGATACGGCGGATCGCGTTCCACAGCGTGCGTTCACCCGCCTCGGTCCTCGGCGGGAAGAACTCGAAGGAGTACGAGCGCCGGCCGTCGCCCGGCAGGACGCGCCGCCCGGGCCCGGGGTACTGCGGACGGTCTGCGGTCTCTGCCGCCATGGCAGGGGTCCTTCCTGGAGTCGCTCGGTGCGTGGGTGGGCACGGTCCGCACACAGTAGCCGCGATGTACGGCGGTTCCGCGGGCATGACCACGGACTGATCACCGGCATGGCGGAGCCCGGTAACCGTCGCTTCTGAAGCCGGAATTCAGGTGCGCGCGGGGCTGTCCCGCTCGCGCAGCAGGCATTCCTCCAGGAAGGCCAGCGCCCGCAGATGGTAGGTGCGGGCGGCGCGGCCGATGCTGATGTTGTGGCCGGCGGCTGCCAGCCGTTCCACCGTGACCAGGGGGGCGGCGGTCAGCCGGTCCCGCATCGCGGCCAGCGCGTCGTCGTCCAGTTCCCACCAGAGTTCGTGCTCGGCGAAGGTGAGCCTGACCGGGTTCGTGATCCGGCCGGCCAGGCGCGGGTACTGGGCGGGCCAGATCGCCGTCTGGGCGGCCTCCCGCCTCGGCACCGGCATCAGGAGGGTGCGGCTCGCCCGGAACGTACCGGGTGCGTACAGCCGCAGCGGACCCCAGTTGAGCTTGGAGGCGCCGCCGCCGAGGGTGTCGGGGAAGTGCCGGGCCTCGGGGGCGTACAGCCAGCCGCAGCCGTTGATGTCGAGGCCGATCAGCCCCTTGCCCGCCTCCTCCGCCGCCATGTGCAGCGCGACCTTGCCGCCGTCGGAGTGGGCGACGACGAAGAAGCCCGCCCCGGTCTCGTGGGTGCGGGCGAAGTCGGCGAGCGCGGCGTGCAGGGTGGTCGCCTGCTCGCCGAGCGGCTGGCCCTCGGGCAGTTGCCCAGTGGAGAGGCCGTAGCCGGGACGGTCCAGCGCCAGCACGGAGTGGCCGAGCCGCGCGCCGAGCGTGAGCAGCGAGTTGGCCGGATCGGTCAGCCCGTTGAAGTAGTCGGCGCACATGCCGCGGCCGTGGATGGCGACGATCACGGCACGGGGTTCTCCGCCGGCCGGCTCGGCGAGCAGACCCGACACCTGTACGCCGTCGGCGTCGAGGGTGACGGGGCGGACCGCGGGCGCCACCTCGGCGGCGGGCAGGGCGCCGTCGGGAACGGTGGGCGCGACACCGGCGGGCGCGGTTTCGACCGGAACGGCTTGTACGGGCACGGCTTGTACGGGCACGGCTTCGACCGGCGGCGCTTCGACGGGCAGGGTGGCGCCCGGGGCGGCGGGCAGGCTTCCGGCGGGGACGGCGGCAGGGGCGGGAGCTGTCATGGCTGGCGGTTCTCCTGGGGAGCGGGGGTGGGCCGGGGCCGGTCAGACCGTCCTGGCCTCGGGGCGGGTCCGGGCACGGTCCAGGGTGTCGAGCCAGGCGCTCGCGCTCTCGGTGCGCAGCAGCGAGGTGCCGACCAGCAGGCCCGCGAAGCCCGCGTCCAGCAGCTTCGCGGCGGCGAGCGGGCCGTCGATCGCGCTGGCGCTGACCGGGCAGCGCGTACCGGAGGCTCGGAGCGCCGGCAGCAGCGCGAGGCTGCGGTCGATGTCCCCCCGGTCCTTCTCCTTCGTCTTGATGTCCTTGTTGTTGACGGCGACGACGCATTCGTCGGCGTGCGGCAGGCCGTCGAGTTCGGCCTCCTCGGTCACCTCGACGAAGGGGGTGAGGCCGGTGGACAGGCAGGCGGTGATCAGGGTGCGCATGCTGGACCTGGGCAGCAGCGCGGCGGTGAGCAGCACGGCGGAGGCGCCGAGTTCCTTGGCGGTACCCAGCTGGTCCCGGCGGGTGATGAAGTCCTTCTGGAGCAGCGGCAGGTCGGTGAGCGCGGCGACATCGCGCAGCAGGGCGGTGGTGCCGCCGAACCAGCGTCCGGTGACCACCGAGATGCAGGGCGCGCCCGCGGTCTCGTACGACTCGACGATCGCGGCCGGGGTGCGGCCGCCGAGCAGGTCGTAGCCGTGCGCGTCGCGCCGTTTGACCTCCATGACCAGGGGGCGTTCGGCGGCCAGCAGGGCTTCCAGGAACCGGGCGGTCATGTGCTCTCCTCAAGGGATGTGACGGTCCGCCAGGTGCGGGCCAGAGCGGTGACGGCGGGCGCGGAGAAGCGCCCGTGTCCGTCCCGGGCCGCGGTGTCGACATCGATGCCGCGGAACCCGGGGTGCTCGGTGACGCGCGGGTAGTCGGGACGGTTGTGCGGGGAGATGCCCCCCGCGAGCAGGAACGGCCGGGTGAGCCGGGGCAGCAGGCTCAGGACGTCCTGTTCCGGCAGCTGGCGGCCCGTGCTGCCGATACGGCCGTCCTCGGTGGCGGTGTCGAGCAGGAACAGGTCCGTGCCCGCCCGTTCGTACGCGCCGATCAGGGGGCGTTCGAGGCAGCTGCCGCCGCGCAGATGGAGGACCTTGACGAGGACCGCGTCGGGCAGGGCGGCGCGCAGCGCCTTCACCACGGCGGGCGGCTGGTAGGCGTGCAGTTGCAGCCAGCGCAGCCCGGTGCGGCGGGCCAGGCCGGTAAGGGTGTCGGGGTCGCTCAGGAACGTGACGAGGACCGGTTCGAGCCGGCCGGTGGCGTGGGCCGCCGCGACCAGACCGGTCAGCCGCTCCTCGGGCAGCTCGGCGTGGCCGCCGGGTATGCCGTGCCACAGGCCGACCAGGTCGGCTCCGGCGGCGGCGAGTGTCGCGATGTCATCGGGGGCCGTGGCCCCGCATACCTTCAGAACCCGGCGGGTCTCGGGTGCGGCCGAGTGTCCCGCCGGGAGCCTGGAGCCGGGTTCCGGACTCATTTGCCCAGACCCAGCATCGAGGCGATGCGGTTGTACTGGATCTCGCTGGTGCCCGAGTAGATCGTGCCGGCCACGGCGTTGCGCACGTCTTTCTCGAGCCCGTACTCGGTCATGTAGCCGTGACCGCCGAAGATCTGTACGGCGGTCAGGCTCGTCGCCACGTTGCTCTCGCTCGTCACCAGTTTGGCGATGGCCAGATCCACCGTGACGTTCTCGCCGGCTGCGAGGCGTTCACCGGTGTCGTACAGCCATTTCCTGGCCGTCTCCAGTCGGATCTTCGTGTCGACGATCTTGTTGGCGACGGACTGGTAGGAGCCGATCGGCTTGCCGAAGGAACGGCGGGTCTTCGCGTAGTCGACGCAGCGGTCGAGCCGGTGCTGCATCTCCCCCACGTTGACGATGAAGGAGAAGAGGATCTCCCGCTTCATCACGTAGTCGAGCACGATGAACCCACCGCCGACACGGCCCAGGACCTGGGTCGCGGGGACTCGGCACTCGTCGAAGAACAGCTCGCTCAGCGGCGAGGTCCGCAGTCCCATTTTCTTGGTCGGTTTGCCGATCGTGAGCCCGGGGGTGTCCCGGTCCACGAGGAACGCGGTCACACCGAGCGCGCCGCCGTCCGGACGCGTACGCGCGTAGACGACGAACACATCGGCGACCGGTCCGTTGCTGACGAAGATCTTGGAGCCGGTCAGGACGAACTGGTCGCCGTCCCGTACCGCCCGCGTGGTCATCGCCATGGCGTCCGAGCCGCCCTCGGCCTCGGTGATGGCATGGGCGCCGATCACTTCGCCCGAGCAGATCCGCGCCAGATAGGTGTCCTTCTGCGCGTCCGTGCCGAACTGCTCCAGAGGGACGCCGGTGCTGGCCATCGTGGTGGTGACCGAGAAGCTCAGCCCGGAGTCGCGGCAGTTCTCGCCCAGCCCTTCGAGCAGGTACATGGTGGTGAGCAGGGACTGGCCCAGGCCTCCCCACCGTTCGTCGAAGGGCAGGCCGAGGATGCCGGTCTCCCGGATCAGTTTCCACTTGTCCCAGGAGAACGTGGCCTGTTCGTCCTGTTCAATGTGGCCGGCGCTGAGCGCCTCGCCCCACCGGGCCAGGCCCTCACGCAGTGCGGCCTGGTCGGCGTTCCAGCGGATCACGGCGAGCCTTTCCGTATACGGATCAGTAGCGGCGGTTCGGGGCGGATCAGTACGCGGAGGAGACCTGCTCGTCGAGCTGGTGCACCTCGTCGCCCTGGAGGGCCGGGGAGAAGACGCACACCAGGCGCAGGTCCTCGTGCGGGCTGGCCACCAGGTAGTGGGCGTCGTGCTCGTTGAGGGAGTAGAGACGGCCGGGCACGATGGGGTGCGAGGTACCGTCGAGCTCGATCACTTCTCCCGAACCCTCGATGCAGTAGCAGGATTCGATGTGATTGCGGTACTCCAGCCGGGACTTGGTGCCCGCACGCACGGTAGTGTCGGTGATGCTGTAGTCGAGGCCGTCGGCGGCGACGATGAAGCGGCGGCTCAGGCCATTGCCCCACTCGACCGTCTTGACGGTGTCCAGGTCACGGATGAACATGTTCAACTCCCTGTTCTCTCAGGTGTGGTGGAACGGGTGGGCGAGACGGACCTGACGAACGCGCGGAAGTCGTCGACGACGTCGCCCCCTTGGTCGAGCGACTGCTCGATCCGGGCGACACCTGCGGAGCCGATGATTACGGCATCGGCTCCGCAGGCACCGACGGCTTCCACGTCCTGCCTGGTCCTGACCCCGAAGCCGATGGCTATCGGGGACGTTGTGTGCGCCCGGAGCGCGGCGACCGTGCCGGCCAGAGCGGCGTGCCCCGCGACCGGGGCGGTGCCGCTGCGTCCGTAGTGGGCGACGAGATAGAGATACGCGGTGGCCTCGGCCGCCGCTTCCGCCATGGTCGGCGGCGGGCTCTGCTGGTAGCAGGTGGTGACGATGGGGAGTTTCGCCTCGCGTGCCGCCGCGTAGTGGGCGGTGCGCAGCCGCGGCGGCAGCGCGTGGACGAGCAGCCCGTCCGCGCCCGACGCCGCGATGGTACGGAGCACGGCGTCCGGGTCGCGGTGCTTGAGCGAGTGGCTCCAGTCGGCGAGCAGCGCGATCCGCAGCCGGCGCAGCCGCGGGCGTACGTCGGCGATGAAGGCGAGGACCTCGTCGAGCCCGGTGCCAAGGTCGAGAGCCCGGCGTGCCGAGCGGCGGATCACGGGCCCGTCGGTGACCGAGTCCGGGAAGGGCACGGCCAGTTCGAGGCAGTCGACCCCTTCCTCGTCGAGCATGAGCACCAGGTCGGCGAGGACATCGAGCGGCGGATCCCCCGCGTTGAGGAAGAGGGCCAGGCCCGGTCCCTCGCCCGGCCGGACGCGGTCGAAGAATTCAGCCATGGGTCACCGCCTCGGGTCGGTCCTGCATGCGTGGTCCCGCTAACGGTGTGCCGGCCGGGGCCCGGAGCTCATCCACCGGACACCCCTCTCGTACGGGTCAGCAGCCGCGGTCCTTCGGCGCGTACGCGCTCGGCGAGATCGCGGGCCGCTCCGCCGCGTACCGCCTCCTGGGCGGTGGCGACGGCCTTGGTCCAGTCGGTGATGTGACCGCTCGCGACGGCCAGCGCCGCGGCGTTGAGACAGACCGTGCGGGTGGCCACCTCGCCGGCGGTGCCAGAGAGGACGGACAGGAAGTGCGCGGGCGCCGACGCGGGGTCGGTGGCCGGCTGGAGGTCGTCGAAGCCGCCGTCGGCCGCCACCAGCTCGCCTGCCGGGAAGCGCAGTTCGCGGCCGTCGTTGGTGTGGATGGTGTTGTCGGCGAAGCCGAGCAGTTCGTCGGCTCCGCGGTCGTTCGTGGTCAGCCACAGGGTGCGCCCGGTGACGGTCGCGGCGAGCGAGCGCAGCTCGGCCAGCGGCGCGACAGCCGAGACCCCGGTGACCTGCGCCGTGACGGGCAGATCGGCGAGGAAGGGTCCGAGGGCGTTGAGGAAGCGCCCGAACGGCTTCATGCTCGTCGGCACGATGGTCCTGGCCAGCCGGGTCAGCTGGGCCGGGTAGACGAACGGTCCCGCGAAGGCGATCCCGTGCCGGTCCAGTGTCTCGGCGGTCTGCTCGTACGACGAGGTCAGCCGGACGCCGAGCCGCTCCAGCAGATCGACGGAGCCGAGGCTGCTGGTGTAGGCGCGCGAGCCCGTCTTGACGACCCGTACTCCGGCCGCGGCCGCGACGAACGCCGACGCGGTGGAGATGTTGAAGGTCTTCGGTCCGCCGCCGGTGCCCACGACGTTGACCGTGCCGGCCCAGCGGCCCGCCGGTTCGGCGGGCCGCCGCTCGGCGAGCGAGTCCAGCAGATGGCGCAGCGTCTCGTGGTCGGGAAACCTGGTGGCCAGGGAGGCGAGCAGGGCGAGGGCCTGCGCTCTGTCGAGGCTGCCGTCGCCGAGCTGGTCCCACAGTGACCGCCAGGTCTCGCGTCCTACCGGTGCGCGCTGCTCCAGCAGGCCGATGAGTGCGTCATGCACCGCTAGCTACCTGCCACCTCGGGACGGCGCGCACCGGCGATGAACGCGTCGATCGCCGCGACGCTGCGGAAATTGTTCGGGTCGAGGTCCTCGTCGCCGATAGCCACCTCGAAGCGGTGCTCGACCCAGGCGATCAGCTTGAGCACGCCGAGGCTGTCGATGACCCCGTCCGAGAGCAGATCGTGGTCGTCCGCCAGCTCCTGCGCGCTGACGTCCGGCAGGAACTCCTCGATGACGAACTGCTTGATGGTGCCGACGTGGCTCATGACGTCCTTCCTTTGGCTGTTGACAACTCGTGGAGACGGTCGAGCGCCTTGCGGTCGACCTTTCCTGTGGCGGTCTTCGGCAGCGGCTCGTCGACGATCCGCAGCGTCGAGGGGACGGCGGCCCTGGGCAGGCTGCGCGCGCAGTGCTGGCGCAGGGTCAGGCTGCTCAGTCCGCTGCCGGGCGCGCTCTGTACGGCGGCGACGAGCCGGCGGCCCTCGATCGGGTCGGGTACGGCGGCCACTCCCGCTTCGAGCACCGCGGGATGGTCCAGCAGGACCCGTTCGATCTCCGCCGTGTTCACGGCGACCCCACGGACCTTGACCTGGTGGTCGCCGCGCCCGGTGAGATGGAGCCGGCCGTCCGCGTCGCGCCGTACCAGGTCGCCGGTGCGGAACCAGCTCCGGTCGTCGAGGCCCAGCGGATGGCTGGTGAACTTGTCCGCGTGCCGGCTCCGGTCGAGGTAGCCGGCCGCCTGGAAGGGCGTGGACACATACAGCTCGCCGGAGCCGGGGCCTTCGACGGCCGCGCCGTCCACGTCGAGGATCAGCGCCTCGACTCCCGGCAGCGGGACGCCGATCGGTACCGGCGGGAACGCGGTGGTGCTGGTGTCGACCTCGTGGACGAAGCTGTCGTTGGTCTCGGTGCAGCCGTAGATGTTGTGGATCCGCGCCTTGGGGAACAGCTCGGGCAGTGCGGCGAAGGTGCGGTCGGGGATGACATCGCCGCTGAACATCACGTGCCCGACGCCGGGCAGGGTCTCGCCGCGCCGCCGGGCGGCGTCGAGCAGCAGCCCGTAGAACATCGGCACCGCCTGCACCACGTCCACGTCATGGCGGACGAGGAGGTCGAGCAGATGTCCGCCGCGGGCCGCCAGGGTGGGGTCGACCAGGACGACACGGCCGCCGCGCGCCAGCGTCGTCCAGACATCCAGCAGGCACAGGTCGAAGTTGAGCGGCGCGTAGTTGAGTACGGTCCTGCCGGGCCCGATCGAGAAGGCCGGGCCGGCCCAGGCGACGAACCGGTTCACGGCGTCCCGGCCCAGCGGCACGATCTTCGGCAGGCTGGTGGAGCCGGAGGTGGTGAGCATGAACGAGACCTCGGCGGCCTCGCGCGGCGTCAGCGGCTGCGGGGTGACCTCGGGGTTCGGTACGACCCCGGCGTCGTCGCCCTCGGGGGTGATCACCCGGCGGCAGCCCGCCTGGGCGAAGAGGTCCGCGAGCAGCGAGTCGGCGAGCGCCGGCGACGGCAGCAGGAAGGGGCGCCGCGCCAGCAGGCACGCCAGCACCAGGGCGATGGCCGCCGGGGACTTGGTGGCCAGCACACCGATGGGCTCGCCCGCGGTGAGACCGAGCTGGGCCAGCCGCTCGCGCTGGCGTCCGGCGTGCTCGTACAGCTCGCGGTACGTGGTCTCCTCGCCGTTCCAGAGGAGCGCGACCGTGTCGGGCCGCTCGCGGACCTGGGAGAGGAATCCGCCCACCAGGCCGAGGCCGTCAGTCGTCATCGCCGCCTCCGTCGCTGTGTCCTTCGCTGTCCCCGGCTCCCGCCAGCTCGATCCAGCCGCTCTTGACGGCGGGTCCTGCCGGGGTCCTGCAGGTGAAGCGCACGACCCGGCCGGCCGCGTCCGGCTGGAGGTCGAACCGGAGCGGCTCGCCCGGCGCCACCGGCGCCGAGAAGCGGCCGCCGATGCCCCGCACGCGGGAGGCGTCGCCGTCGGCGTACCGGTCGACGACCTCCTCGACGACCAGGGCCAGCACGCTCATGCCGTGGGCGATGACCGAGCCGAATCCGGCCGCGCGGGCCGCTTCGGGGTCGAGGTGGATCGGGTTCTCGTCGCCGGAGGCCTGGGCGTAGCGGCGGATCCACTCCACGGTCGGCTCATGGACGACGGTGGCGGGCTCGCCCGCGCCGGAGGGCGCCGGAGCCGCGGCGCCCGCCGAGATCTCCCCGAAGGGTTCGAGGACGGTGGCGCCGACCAGCAGGGCGCTGGTGACCAGTTCGGCGAAGGGCTCCTCGCCGCCGGCCTCCGGGCCGGCACCCGCGCCGTCGCCGGTGAGCCGGGAGCGCAGGGCGACCCGTACCCCGCGTGCCTCGCGGCGGGCGCCGAGCACATCGAGCCGTACGGTGACCTCTTCGCCGGGCAGCACGAGCCGCCGGCAGCGGATGTCCTGGCCGAGGTGGACGACCGAGACGGGTCCTGGCTCGTCCGCGGTCAGCGCGGCCACGGTCCGCTCGGCCACCATGTGGGCGAGGACGAACGCGTGGACGGGGGAGGCCTGCTCGGCGGGCGCGGCGGCCAGGCCGGCGCGGACCGCGCCGCGGTAGGCGGCGATCTCTTCCGCGGTGACGGTGCGCGTCGCCGCGGGGGCGGGGGCGGTCGTCATACCGGCGCCACCACCAGGCTGGAGTTGTGGCCGCCGAAACCGAAGGAGTTGGACAGCGCGGGACCGGATGCGACGGCGCGCGGGGCGCCGTGGACCACGTCGATTTCCATGCCTGGCTCCAGCTGTTCGTGGTTGGCGGTGGGCGGGACCTCGCGGTGGCGCATGGCCTGCACGGTGGCGATCAGTTCGACGGTGCCGGCGGCCCCGATGAGGTGGCCGATGACGCTCTTGTTCGCGGTCACCGGCGGCCCGTCGGTGCCGAACACCTTGGCCAGGGCGGTCGCTTCGGCGCGGTCGTTGTGCGGCGTCGAGGTGCCGTGCGCGTTGATGTGGACGATGTCGGAGGGGGCCAGGCCCGCGTCGGCGATGGCTCCCTGCATGGCGCCGATGGCGGCGGCGCCGTCCGGCAGCGGCATGGCGAGGTGGTACGCGTCGGAGGTGGCCGCGTAGCCGGCGACGGTCGCGTACGTCAGTGCGCCGCGCGCCCGTGCGTCGTCGAGGCGTTCCAGTACGACGAAGCCGGCGCCCTCCCCCATCACGAAGCCGTCGCGGTCGATGTCGAACGGCCTGGAGGCGTGCTCCGGGTCGTCGTTGCGCATCGATACGGCGTTGAGGTTGCCGAACCCGGCGAGGGTGACGGGCGTGATGGTGGACTCGCAGCCGCCGGCCAGCACGATGTCCGCCCGGTAGGTCTGGAGCAGCATCAGCGCGTGGCCGATGGCGTCGGCCCCGCTGGCGCAGGTGGTGGCGATGGTCAGGGCGGGGCCCTGCCAGCCGAGCCGCATCGCGATCTGGGCCGCCGCCGCGTTGGGCATCGTCATCAGCGGCATCAGCGGATTGACCCGGTGCGGTCCCGACTCGGTGAAGTGCCGGGACTCCTCGTCGCTGGTGGCCCGGCCGCCGACGGCGTTGCCGACGACGATCGCGGTACGGCCCGGGTCGGCGGCGGGCGAGCCGGCGTCCCGGTGGGCGGCGAGGGCCGCGGTCGTCCCGAAGAGGGCGAACGGGTCCATCCGGCGGGCGTCCTTGGCCGGCACCAGACCGACGGCGTCGAGCCCGCGGACCCGGCAGCCGATGCGTACCCGGTGGCGGTCCAGATCGAGGTGGGTCAGCTCGGCGGCGGTGGACCGGCCGGCGCGCAGCGTGGCCCACAGGTCGTCAGGGGTGCAGCCGGCCGGGGTGACGACGCCCATGCCGGTGATCGCGACAGGTGCTTTCGACTGTGCGTGCCTCGGTGAGGTTGGCATCTCGGATCCCGTATCCCGTGCGAACGGCGGAGGGCGGACAGATGGCCGGCGGGGAGCCGGCCCGGAGGGTCAGGCCGTGATCAGACCGCACTCGTGGGCGGCCTTGACGAAGGCCTCCGCGGCGAAGTCGATGTCGGCCTTGGTGTGGCGGGCGGTGATGGCGATCCGCAGTCGCGCCAGATCGTTGGGGACGGCGGGGGTGACCACCGGCAGTCCGATGACCCCGGCCCTGCGGCAGGCGGTCGCGTAGTCGTACGCGGCGTCGTCGGAGCCCGCGATGACGGGGACGACCGCGGTCTCGCTGTCGCCGGTGCGCATCCCCGCGTCGTTCAGCATGCGGCGGAACCGCGCGGACTCCTGCTGGATGTGGGTGACGCGCTCGGGCTCGCGCTCCAGGATGCGCAGCGACTCCAGCGCCGCGCCCGACTGGGCGGGGCCGAGGGCCGCGGAGAAGAGGAACGGCCTGGCCGCGTACTTGAGATGGCCGATCAGCTCGCTGGGCCCGGCCACCCAGCCACCCATGGAGGGGATGGCCTTCGAGAGGGTGCCCAGCTTGACGTCGACCTTCGCGGTGTAGTCGAAGTGCTCCTCGATGCCCTTGCCGGTGGCGCCGATGACGCCCAGCGCGTGGGCCTCGTCGACCATCAGGAGGGCGTTGTGCGCGTCGCACACCGCGCGCAGCTCGGGCAGCGGGGCGATGTCGCCGTCCATGGAGTAGACGCTGTCGACGATGACGAGCCTGATCCCGTCGGGGCTCGCGGCGGCGAGCCGCCGGTCGAGGTGGTCGACATCGTTGTGACGGAAGCGGGTGACGGTCGCACCGCTCAGCCGGCAGCCGTCGACGATGCTCGCGTGGTCGTACTTGTCGATCAGTACGGTGTCGCCGGCGCCGACCAGGGCGCCGACCGTGCCGACGTTGGCGGCGTAGCCGGAGCCGAAGACCAGGGCCTCGGGCCGGCCGGCGAACCGGGCGACCTCAGCCTCCAGTTCCTCGTGCAGCGGGATCGAACCCGCCAGCGCCCGCACCCCGTGGTTGCCGGTGCCGTACAGGTCGACCGCGGCCTTGGCGGCCGCGACCACCCGCTCGTCGCCGGCCAGGCCCAGATAGCTGTAGCCCGACATCATCAGGAGGCGTTCGCCGTCGAGGTCGGCGTACGCGGAGTCGCGCTCGACCGTGTAGGTGACGAAGCTGTTACGTCGGGCGGGCTCCCACTCGAGGGACTGCACACGACGACGTGTCGCGTCCAGTTTCGGCGCCAGACGTTCCCATCCTCCGGATGTGTTCACGTGCGTCTCCTCATCCACGTTTCGGACAATTACCGGAGTCCGCTCAACCCTGGACTCAAAGTGCGACGCAATTCAACGACAGCCGCGCAAGCCGCGCGCAACACGACCTTGAAATGCGGAAATCAGTCAACGCAACAAGAACGCGACACGGCCCGGGAAGCGGAATCCCTTCCTCCGCCCAATTCCCGGGGAATGTTCCTCAGCCACTGTTGACATACCAAGAAGGCCGACCGGTATCGTCCAATTCTTGTGCAGGGGGCATGCACACCGTGTCCCGATCTCCTTCACAAGGACCCGATGTGACGGACCCCCTGGCGTGATTCCGACACCTCGCCGGCGGCAGCCGCCGCCGGTGCAACCGGCAGACAGCCGACCGCACCGGGGAGTACAGCTTGCTCATCAGACTTGCTGGTCTCGTCACGATCGAACCCGAAGGGGTTCCGCCACAGCATTTGTCCAGCGCACAGGCGCAAGTCGCGTTCGCCCGGCTCATCCTTGAACGGTCCGGCGGTACGAGCCGCGACCAACTGGCGGACACCGTATGGCCCGACGGCCTGCCCGACACCTGGGCCTCGGCCCTGCGCAGTGTCGTCAGCCGGGTCCGTACCTTCGTCACCTTCCCCCAGCAGCAGCCGGGCGTCACCCCGCTCGTCGCCCAGGGCGGCCGCTACCTGCTGCGCCTTCCCGACGACGCGGCCGTCGACATCGAGTGCGCGGAGGCGGCGGCGACCGAGGCCGCCGAGGCGTTCGCGACCGGTTCCTACGCCGTGGCGCAGCAGCTCGCGGCGGCCGCCGTGTCAAATCTACGCGGGTCATTTCTGCCCGCGCACGAGGGCGAGTGGGTCAACAGCATGCGGGAGCGGCTCGATGAGCTGCGCCTGTGCGCCCTGGAGACCGCGAGTCTGTCCTCGGCCGCTCTGGGCGACGAGCACCACGCGCTGCGGTACGCCGAAGAGGCCGTACGGCGTGCGCCGTTCAGGGAGAGCGCCTACCGGTGCCGGATGGCCGCGCACCGTACGGCCGGCAACCGGGCCGAGGCGCTGCGCACGTACCAGCAGCTGAGGGAGGTGCTCGCCGAGGAGCTGGGCATCGACCCGGCGCCGGAGAGCGAGGCGGCCTATCTGGAGCTGCTGCGCACTCCCGATCCGCAACGGCGTCCCGAACCCAGGGCGGTCACGCGGCTGGACCCGGTGCTGATGGGCATGTTCGAAGCCCCTTATCCCCGGCCCGCCGCGCCGCGGCCGTGCTCACTGACGGCGGACGGCTGTCTCACCCACCCGGTGAGTCCGGCGCGAGCCGCGCCGGACCGGCGTGTGGCCTGACCGACGGCGGGGGAACATGCGTGGGCGGCCCGGCAGTTGAGCCGGGCCGCCACTTTTTTCGCCTGCCGGCCGGTCGGGGCACCGAGTGCCTGCCGTGCTGCCGGGGCATGCCGGACGACCGGAGCGCTGAGGGACGCGCACCGGCCGAACGGGTCCTGCGGGTACCGGAGCGGTCTCTCAGGTGATCGAGACGCCGCTGTCGATACTGATGACCTGGCCCGTCATACAGTCCTGGTCCAGGAAGAGACCGGCGCTGCGGGCTACCTCCTCGACCGTCACGAAGCGGGGAATGGGCGCCTTGTCCTCCATCCCCTCGATGACACGGCCGGGCAGGTCCTTCGTCATACCGGTGATCATGAAGCCCGGTGACAGGGCGTTCACGGTCACCCCGCGCCGGCCGCACTCGGCGGCCAGGGTGCGGGTGAAGCCGATGAGACCCGCCTTGGAGGCGGAGTACGCCGTCTGGCCCGCTGTCGCGATCAGGCCGGAGGGCGACACCACATTGATGATCCGTCCCCACCGCTGCCTGAGCATGTACGGCACGGACACCCGGGCGGTGTGGAACGAACCGACCAGATTGGTCTGGATCACCTGCTGCCAGTCCGCCGGCGACTGCATCGCCATCAGCGCGTCCTTGCGGATGGCGCCGTTGTTGACGAGTACGTCGACGGGACCGAGCTCCTCGCTGATCCGGGCGTACATCGCGGTGACGGCGTCCCAGGAGCCGACGTCACCGGTCACGACGACCGAGTCGTTGCTGAGCTTCTCCTGAACAGCCCGAGCCTGAGCCTCGGAGCTGTTGTAGTGGACCGCGACCCGGCAGCCGAGCGCGTCCAGTTCCAGGGCCAGGGCCTGTCCGAGTCCGCCGGACGCTCCCGTGACCAGGGCGACCGGCTTCTCGGGACGGCTGCCCTGCGGCTTGTTGCTCATTTCCTCACCCCGCCCCACTCCATGAGCATCGATCCCCAGGTCATGCCCGCCCCGAAGCCCGCGAGCAGCACCTTGTCGCCGTTCTTGATCCGGCCCTCGTCGAGCGCCTCGGTGAGAGCGATCGGGACGGACGCGGAAGCGGTGTTGCCGTACCGCTCCAGATTGGTGATCAGTGCCTCCTTCCGCAGACCCGTGTGGCTGAGGATCGAGTTGATGATCCGGATATTGGCCTGGTGCGGGATGACATGGTCGATGTCGGCCGCGTCGACCTTGGCGCTCTCGAGCGTCTCCCGGACCGTACGGACGGTGTAGCGCACGGCGTTGAGATAGATCTCGTTGCCGTTGATCTGCGCGTAGTGCAGACCCTGACGGACCGTCTCCTCGGTGGTCGGCATCCTGCTGCCGCCCGCCAGCACCTTCAGACTGCCGGCACAGGAGCCGTCCGCACCGAGGTTCCATGCCTTGACCCGATTCTCGGGCCCCGGCTGGAGCACCACCGCGCCGGCACCGTCGCCGACGAGGATGGACAGGTCACGGTCGGCGGGGTTGGCCGTCAGGGTGTGGGTGTCGGAGCCGATCAGCAGGATCGGCCGGGGGTCGATGGCGATCAGCGCCATCGCCGACACCAGCGCGTAGATGAAGCCCGCGCACTCGGAGTTGACGTCGTGCGCCCCGCCGGCGATGCCCAGGTCGTGATGGACGAACGCGGACGTCGCCGGGGAGGGCTGCTCGGGCGTGGCGGTGGCGACGATCAGATGAGCGATGTCGCCGCCGGTCAGGCCCGCCTTCTCCAGTGCGCGCCGGCCGGCCTCGACAGCCAGTGAGGCGGTTGTCTGTCCCGGTCCCACGGCTCGGCGCTCGCGGATACCGCATCGGCTGACGATCCAGTTCTCGTCGACGCCGAAACGCTCCGCCAACTCCACGCTGGTGACCTTGCGTTCGGGTACGGCCATGCCCCACCCGGTGATGTCGAAGCCGTTCACAGGCGGTCTCGCTACGCCTGCGCCGGCTGCGGAACGAGCGCGAGGATCCGCTCGTACACGTGGCGCAGCGTGGTCGTGTCGTCGAGGTCGGCGAACAGCGACTCGTCGGCGGGGATGTCCGGGTACTGGTTCTGGAACCCGTACAGCCACTCCATCAGGTCCAGCGAGTCCACGTCCGCGATGTGCTGGAGCGGTGCATCGGGGCTGACCTCCTGGGCGCCCGACACGGCCTCGAGCTGGCTCGCCAGTTCTTCGATGGTGGGCAGCGTCATGAGCTTCGGTCCTCTCTCGCGGTGCATCCGGTTTCGAGAGGCATGGAAGCGCGGGCCGCGCAACCCAGGCGCAACACCGCCGACGCACGGACGTCTTGCACATCTGTTGCGAGCGACACGGTTTGCTCGTGGCCGAATCAACGGTCGGAACGAGCGGCGCAGCGACGAGAACGACAGGAAAGAGGTCGAGCATGACAACGGTCGCCCCCAGATCCGTAGACCCCGAGGTCGACGCGGTCAGGCACCACTACGAGGTGAGCAACGATTTCTACCGGCTCCTGCTGGGTCCGACCATGATGTACTCCGGCGGCTACTGGGAGCAGGGCGAGGACCTCGTCGCGACACTGGACGAGGCACAGGAGCGCAAGCTCGACACGTTCGCCGAGCTGGCCGGGGCCGCGGGCACCCGCCGGGTACTGGACGTCGGCTGCGGCTGGGGCACCATGCTCAACCGCCTCACCACCGTCCACGGTGTGGAGCAGGCCGTCGGTCTCACGCTGAGCCGCACCCAGGAGGCGTTCATCGCCGGCCTGGACAACCCGCGCATCACCACGCGGGTGGAGAGCTGGGCGGACCACGAGACGGACGACAAGTACGACGCGGCGTTCTGCATCAACGCGCTGGAGCACTTCGTCTCCTCGAACCTGCCGCCGCGTGAGCGCACCAAGCGCTACCGCTTCTTCTTCAACCAGGTGGCCAAGTCCCTGAACCCGGGTGCGAAGTTCGTCCTGCACACGATGACGGCCGAGGCGCAGCCCATGAACCGGGAGCTGCTCGCCGACCTGAAGTTCCTCCAGCGCTCCGAGTTCGAGGGGATGCACATCCCGCATCTCCACGAGCTGACGGCCGCCGCCGAGGGCGTCTTCCACATCGTGGAGATCACCAACGAGCGGGAGTCCTTCGCCATGGCGTGCCGCGCCTGGCTGAAGCGGCTGGCCGCGGACCGTGAGACGGCCGTCGCCCTGGAGGGCGAGGAGGTCGTGGCCCGCTTCGAGCGCTACCTCGACATCTTCGCGTACACGCTCGAGGACAAGTTCTTCAACAACTTCCGCGTCACCATCGAGCGCAGGGGCTGAGGAGGCCACCGTGACAAGCATTCTCGAACCCGCCCACGGGGGCGGCGCGAGCAACGGGACGGAGGGGCCGGCCGGCCGGGGCCCCACCCGTCACCTGCGGGTCGCGGTCATCGGTACCGGCTTCTCCGGCCTGGGTACGGCTGTACGGCTGCTCCAGCAGGGGATCGACGACTTCCTGGTCTTCGAGCGGGCCGACGAGGTGGGCGGCACCTGGCGCGACAACACGTATCCCGGGTGTGCCTGCGACGTCCAGGCCCACCTCTACTCCTTCTCGTTCGCCCGCAACCCGGAGTGGAAGAGCACGTTCGCCAAGCGCGACGAGGTCTTCGACTACCTGCGGGACTGCGCCGACCGCTTCGGGGTACGCCCGCACATCCGCTTCAACCACGAGCTGATCGCGGCGCGCTGGGACGAGAACACCCGGTACTGGCACATCGAGACCTCGGGCGGCGAGTACACCGCCCAGGTTCTGGTCGCCGGCGCCGGCTACCTCAGCGAGCCGTCCATCCCGAATGTGCCGGGGCTGGCGGACTTCGAGGGGAAGGTCTTCCACTCGGCCCGCTGGGACCACGACCACGATCTGACCGGCAAGCGGGTCGCCGTGATCGGTACGGGAGCCTCGGCGATCCAGTTCGTGCCGAAGATCCAGCCCGAGGTCGGGCAGCTCGACCTGTACCAGCGCACGCCTCCGTGGGTCGGTCCCAAGAACGACAAGCCCAACACCGCGTTCCACACGAAGATGCTGCGCAGCTTCCCCGGCTACCAGCGCTTCCGGCGCAACTTCAACATGTGGGGCCGTGAGGTCCTGGCCTTCGCCTTCGCCCGGCCCAAGGTCGCGGAGAAGGTCCAGAAGATGGCCTCCGACCATCTGGAGAAGAGCGTCAAGGACCCGGGGCTGCGGAAGCGGCTCACCCCCGACTATGTCGTGGCGTGCAAGCGGCTGCTGTTCTCGAACACCTGGTACCCGGCGATCCAGCAGCCGAACGTGGAGATCGTCAGCGACTCCATCGACCATGTCCGGGCCAAGTCCATCGTCACCAAGGACGGCCAGGAGCGCGAGGTCGACACCATCATCATGGGCACCGGCTTCCTCGCCACGGACCGTCCGGTCGCACGGCGGATCTGGGGCCGGGGCGGGGTCCAGCTCCGGGAGGCCTGGAGTGACGGGATGTCCGCGCACCGCGGCACGACCATCGCCGGGTTCCCCAATCTCTTCATGCTCCTCGGTCCCAACACGACGCTGGGGCACTCCTCGCAGACCGTGATGATCGAGTCCCAGATCGCCTACGTCATGGACGCGCTCAAGCAGATGGACAAGCGCGGCCTGTCCAGCGTCGAGGTGCGGCCGGAGGCGCTGGAGGCGTACAACGCCAAGCTCGACAAGCGGCAGGCGCGCGCGGTCTGGAGCGCCGGCGGCTGCAAGAGCTGGTACCTGGACAGCAGCGGGCGCAACCCGTCGATCTGGCCCACGTACACCTGGCGGTTCCGCAACGGCACCAAGCACTTCGACCTGGGCGAGTACCAGCTCGCCACCACCGTGGGCGCCGGCCGACCGGCTGTCAACCACGTATGACGAACGGGAGAACGGACCAGATGACCACCAATACCCCTTCTCGGCGCAGAGTCCTCGGCGGAATGGCCGCCACCGCCGCGACCGTCGTGGGCTGGAACGTGGCCACGCAGACGTGGGCCACCGCCGCCGAGGCGGGCCACGGTCATGGCGGCGGCGGTCATGTGTCGCCCGTGCCGCCGCTCGACGGGTCGCTGAAGACCTCCGCGGCCGACCTTGCGCACTTCAGCAAGGACTTCGGCGGCCTGGTGCCGAACATGACGCCGTGGGCCGCGCTGGTGCCCGGCTCGGTCAATGACATCGTCAAGATGATCAACTTCGCCCGGTCCAACAATCTGAAGATCGCGGCGAACGGGCGCAGCGGCACCGATCCCGACCTCGAGTCGCACTCCAACTACGGCCAGGCGGCGGTTCCGGGCGGTATCTCGATCGACTCCCGTGGTCTGTCGAAGATCGTCAGCATCGGTTCCACCTCCGCCGTGGTGGAGATGGGCGTCACCTGGGGCCAGTTGACCGACGCGGCCCTGGCCAAGGGCAAGGTCCCGCCGGCCATGCCCGACTACATGCACCTGTCGATCGGCGGCACGCTGAGCGTCGGCGGCATCGGCGGAACCGTCGGCAAGTACGGCCTGGCGGTCGACACCGTCGAGTCGCTCGACATCGTCACGGGTGCCGGTCAGTTGCTCACGGCCTCTCCCACCGTCCGCCCCGACCTGTTCCACGCCGCGCTGGCCGGCGGCGGCCAGGTGGGCATCATCGTCCGCGTCACGATCAAGATCGTCCCGGCCAAGCAGCGGGTGCTCGTCCTCGGCCTGGTCTACGACGACGTGTCGACGTATCTCGCGGACGCGGAGAGGATGATGGCCGACTCGCGGTTCCTGGTCCAGGCCGGCGACATGCGACGCAAGCTGGACGACTCGGGCTGGCACTACGGGATGGAACTCGGGGCCGCCTACACGGGCACCGCCCCGGCCTCGGCACCGCTCCTCGCGGGGCTGCGGGACAACCGCGCCGAGGTCACCGTCGAGGACATGTCCTTCCGCGATTACCTGTACCGCTTCGACGCCTACGTGGACGAATACAAGCTGGGGGGCTACTGGGAGCAGCCCAAGCCCTGGCTGAGCCTGTTCCTGCCTGGTTCCAAGATCAAGCAGTTCCTCGAGATCGCGGAGGCCGATCTCACCGCCAACGACCTGGGTGCCGGCTTCGTGCTCACCTACCCGTACCCCACGTCGAAGCTGAAGCGCGGGACGGTGGTACAGCCCAACGAGTCGGTGGCCTACCTCTTCGACCTGCTGCGCTTCCCCCACCCGGGTGAGCCCGACATCGCGGGCATGGTGGAGCAGAACCGGCGGCTGTACGACAAGGCCGTCGCCCTGGGCGCCAAGCGCTACCTCGTCGGCGCCGTCCCCCGGATGACCCCGGCGGACTGGAAGAAGCACTTCGGCAACCGCTACACCGACTTCTGCAACGCGAAGCGCCGCTACGACCCGGCCGGCATCCTCACCCCCGGTCAGGGCTTCTTCGCCTGATCTGGTGTGCCGGCCGGTCCGGCCCGCTGCCGGCCGGGCCGGCACACCGGTAAGGGAGCGGGGCCCCACCGTGGGCCCCGCTCCTCCTTCTGTCCCATCCGCCGCCCCACACAGGGAGACTGGCATGAACGGCTACGACATCATCGACGAGGCGGTGGTCGACGCCCCCGCGGACGTCGTCTGGGACGCGCTCGTCGCCGAGTTCCGCGGTGCCGCCCGCTGGTGGGTGCCGTACAACACCTTCGAGACGGTCTCCGGCGCGCCCGACAAAGTGGGCAGCACGGTCGCCGTGACCGTCCACACGAAGGGCGTCGACAACGGGGGCCCCAAGCTCCGCTTCACCCAGCGCACCGAGTCCGTCGTCCCGGGCCGCCGGCTGACCGTCGAGTATGTCGACGGGGTCTTCCGCGGTCCTGCCGACTTCATCCTCGAACCGCTCGACGACGGCCGCCGTACCCGTATCACCATGCACTTCCGGGGCCGTCCGCACGGCAAGCTGAAGCTGCTGGCGAAGGTCGCCGACATCGGCGCCGAGCACTCGAAGGCGACGCTGGGGGCCTTCGTCGCGCTGAACGGGCAGCTCGCCGCGGCGCCCGCCGGAGGGGCGCGATGAGCCCCGTCACGGCGAGGACCGACGCGCTCGCCCGTACCGACGAGACGACCGTACGGACGGACGACGGTGCCGCGCTCGCGGTCACCGTCCTCGCCCCGCTGACGGCCGGACCCGGCAGCGGTACGACGGTCGTGCTCGCGCACGGCTGGGCGGCGGGCCGCCGGGTCTGGGGTACGGTCGCGGACCGGCTGATCAGGGCCGGCCACCGGGTGGTGCTGTACGACCAGCGCGGGCACGGTGCGTCGAGCCTGGGCAAGGAGCCCGTCGCCATCAAGCGGTTCGGGGCGGACCTGGCCGCCGTGCTGGGCGAGACCGGCTCCCGGGACGCGGTCCTGGTCGGGCACTCCGGCGGCGGCTTCGCCGCGATGGCGTACGTCACGGCCGATCCGGCCGCCGCGCGCCGGCTGCGCGGTCTGGTGCTGCTGGGCACGGCCGCGCACGACCAGGAGACCCCCGACAGCGAGGTGCGCATGATGGGCAGCGCGCTGTTCTCGCGGGCCCTGCGGCGGCCGGCGCTCGGCCGGAAGCTGCTGGCCCAGACGATGGGCAAGGGCGTCGACCCGTACCTCCTGGAAGTCAATCGGCAGATGTTCGCGGCGGCTTCGCCGCAGGTGCGCTCCGACTGCTTCGCCTCGTCGCGCGGGATGGATCTGCGCAAGGGGCTGGCGGCGGTGGAGGTGCCCGCCGTGGTGCTCGCGGGTGAGAACGACCGGGTCGTCAAGCCGGAGCTGGGCAGCGCGGTGGCCGACGCCCTGCCGGACGCGCGGTACGAACGGCTCCCCGGCGCCGGTCATATGCTGCCGCTGGAGCGGCCGGACGAGATCGTGCGTGCCGTGGCCGGGCTGGTCGCCCGTCCGCGCGCGTAGCCCCGCCGTGATCGAGGAGATCCTGCCCCCGGGCGTCAGGTCGTCGGAAGCCTTCGACGACCTGGCGCCCGCTCCGCTGTTTCCGGAGGAGGCCGCGCTGATGGCCGGCCGGCGTCCGCGCCGTCAGGCGCAGTTCGCCACCGCTCGCGCCTGCGCGCGCCGCTCCCTCGCCGAACTGGGCCTGCCGCCCGCCCCCCTGCTGCCGGGCGCCGGCGGCGCACCGCGGTGGCCCGCGGGGGTCGTGGGCAGCATCACCCACTGCGACGGCTACCGGGCCGCGGTGGTGGCCAGGTCGGCGGAGGTGGCCGCGCTCGGTATCGACGCGGAGCCCGCGGAGCCGCTGCCGCGGGGTGTCCTCGGCCTGGTCGCCTCGGACAGTGAGCGCGCGGCGCTGGAGCGGCTTTCGGCCGGGGGCCCGGAGCTGTGCTGGGACCGGCTGCTGTTCTCGGCGAAGGAAGCGGTCTACAAGGCGTGGTACCCGTCGGCCGAGCGCTGGCTGGGCTTCGCGGACGCCGACGTACGGTTCGCCCCCTCAGGCACCTTCACGGCCCGGCTGCACCCCTCGGAACTCCCACCGGACGCCCCCACGCACTTCGAGGGCCGCTGGCTGGTACGGAACGGGCTGCTGCTGACGGTGGTCGCGACCACGACCGCGCCCGCGGGCCACGACGACGCCCCGCTCCTGTCGGCGGCCGGCGGCGAGTGAGCGGTCCGCGAAATCAGCGGTCCAGTACCACCGTCTGGGTCGGCGCGCTGAGCCGGTGCACCGACTGGACCTGGCTGCCCTTGCGGAACTCCTGGGGGCTCACGCCCCGTACCCGCTTGAAGGCCGCGCTCAGCGCGAACGCTCCGCTGTAGCCGACGCGGCGGGCCACCGTGGCCACCGTGGCGTCCGGCTCGCGCAGCAGGTCCGCGGCGAGGGTGAGCCGCCAGCCCGTCAGATACGCCATCGGCGGCTCGCCGACCAGCGTGGTGAAGTGGCGGGCGAGACCCGCGCGGGAGACTCCCACGGTGTCCGCCAGCGAGGCCACCGTCCACGCCTTGCCCGGCTGTTCGTGGAGCAGCCGCAGCGCGGGGCCCACGACCGGGTCGCTCTGGGCGCGGTACCAGGCGGGGGCGCCCGACTCGGGCACCGCGAGCCAGGTGCGCAGCACGCTGACGAGCAGCAGGTCCAGCAGCCGGTCGAGGACCAGTTCCTGGCCGATGTCGTCCTTGCTGATCTCCTCGGCGAGGATGTGGACGAGCGGGTTGTCGCCCGCCTCGGCGGGCCGCACCAGCAGCACGGGCAGGGCGGCCAGCAGCCGGCGGCCGATCTCGCTGGGCGCCTGGTAGGTGCCGCTGAGCATCACCGAGGCGCCGGCCCGGCCGGCGTCGCCCCAGGTGCGTACGCCCAGCGCCATCGTCTCGGTGACGTCCTCACCGTCGGTGGTGTTGCAGCGCTGTTCGGGTCCGACGACGATCTGGACGTCCGTCTCCGGCCGGTCGGAGATGGTGTACGCGTCGGGGCCGCGTATCACGGCGACATCGCCGGGACACAGCCGCACGGGATGTCCCTTGTCGGGGAGCACCCAGGCATCACCGCGCACCATGGTCACCACGGAGATCGGTGCCCGGTCCTCGACCCGGAGGGACCACGGCGGATTGAAGACCGACTTCAGCAGGAACGCGCCTCGGGCCTTCGGACCTTCGAGCAGACCTGTCAGTGTGTCCATGACATTACCTTAGACGACCCCGTATGAATGGTCACTGGTTTCGCCGGATCCGTCTCAGGCCGGTCGGAAGGAGGTGTGCGCCCGCCCTCCCCGCGGGGGAACGAAAAGAAGGACGGGCGCAGTTCAGGGGCGGGCCGATTGGCCCGCGGTGCGGGGCCACGGTCAAGACCGTGCGGCGGCCGCCTTGTTGTGCAGGACGAGGGCCCGGCCGAGTGCGCCCAGCGCCGCCGTACAGGCGACCGTGCGCGCGATGTTGGCCGAGGTCCACGGCCGCTCGAACCGGCCGCGCACGGCGGCGAAGTCGGGGCTCGCGGCCGCCGAACCGGCGCGGGCCAGCATCCTGTTGAGCGGGATGTTGACACACATCGTGACGGCGATGGAGACGCCGTAGAGCACGAACGCGGTCCGGATCCAGCGTGCGGCGTCCGGCTGTCCCAGACGGCGCTGGAGGGCCGCGGCGACGCCCGTGGCGAGGAACACCCCGACGAAGAGCAGACCGAACAGCGCGCTGTTGTCGAGGACTTCGTTGATCCGCCGCATCACACTCACATACGTACGGTCGTCACGACGGGCGAGGGCGGGCATGACACCCACGTCGAAGGTGAGATACAGCCCCGCCATGAGCCCCGTGCCGATGGTGGCGGCGGTGAGCACGGGGCCGGCGGCTGCGGGAAGGGTCTCCATGGGGCTTCCTCATCCGTTCGTGGTGGATCTGGCCGGTATCGGGTGCGGCGCGGGGCCGCGGCGGTCAGGAGGGCCGGGTCACTCCGGCGAGGGTCCTCTCGTACCGCCTGCGCAACACCGTATTGCCGATCAGCCGTACCGGTGGCGGAATCGTGGCGGCGACGTGTGCCACCGACCGCTTGTCCGCGCCGTCGAACATCCAGGGCTGGAGCTGGGTCATGACCTTCATGGGGGCGCTGGCGATCACCTTCCGCTCGACCGCCAGATACTCCTGCGGCGCGAGCCGGGCGAAGACGGGGAAGGACACCGCCTCCTCGTCGCGCAGATGAGCCCGCAGGACGGAGTCGAAGCGGGTGGCCGCCAGACCGATGGCGGGCAGGTCGCCGCGCGGCCGCAGCGCGGCCGTGACCGCGTCCATGGCCCGGTCGAGCACCACATGGTCGTCACCGAGCTGCCGCGCCTCCGCCGAGAACTCCGGTGCCCGGCGCAGCAGTCCGGGCCACAGGACGTCGTCCTCGCTGCGGTGGTGCCAGTCGATGATGTCGCGGAGCTGCTGCCACCACACGCCGGCCGCGTCGAGTCCGGCCTGGGTCAGCCGGGGCGCGGCGGCGAGCAGCCGCTGGGCGTCACGGCGCATCGCGATGTGCATCAGCGCGAACCCGTGGAAGTGAGCGGGCAGGGAAGCGAGTCCGAACTCGCTCGACATCGGGGTACTCATGGCCGCCTCCTCGTGACTGACGCGTCGTCGCTCACGCGTCCTCGTTCCTGTATCGCTCACCCGGTCGCGCCGGCGGATCTCTCGGTGCGCCGCTCCCCCGGCCGGCGGGCCGGCCGCGGAGGTCGTCCGCGGCCGGCCCGCCGGCGGGGTACGGGATCAGACGTTCCAGACGCCGGTGGCGGCCGCGTCCCTGGCGAAGTCGGCGAAGTCCCGGGGCTTGCGGCCCAGGGCCTCCTCCACACCGTGCACCAGGAAGGCGTTGCGGCCGTCGAGGGTCATCGCGAACAGGTCGGCGAACTCCTCCGGCAGGTCGTTCTCCTTCAGGAAGGCACGGTACTCGTCGCCGGTGACCGGGATGTACTTGATCTCCCGGCCGGTGGCCTTGGACAGCTCGTCGGCCACGTCCTGGTAGCTGAGCAGCCGGGGACCGGACAGCTCGTAGGTCTTGCCGATGTGCTTCGGGTCGGTGAGCGCGGCGACGACCACGTCGGCGATGTCGTCGACGTCCACGAAGGGCTCGACGGCGTGACCGGTCGGCAGCGCCAGGACTCCGGCGAGTACGGGCTCCAGGAAGAAGCTCTCGCTGAAGTTCTGGTTGAACCAGCTGGACCGTACGACGGTCCAGTCGGCGCCGGACTCCTTCAGCTTGTTCTCGCTGATCTGCGCGCCCTCCTCGCCGCGGCCGGAGAGCAGCACCAGGCGGCGGGCGCCCCGGGCGACGGCGAACTTGGAGAACTCACCGACGGACTCGGCGGCGCCGGGGAAGGCGAGGTCGGGGTAGTAGGTGACGTAGACGGCTCCGACACCCTCCAGCGCGCCCTCCCAGGTGGCCGGGTCTTCCCACACGAACGGCCGGTCCGCGTTGCGCGAGCCGATCCGCACGGGAAGTCCCTGGGCTGCGAGGCGCTCGGCGACCCGGCGGCCGGTCTTTCCGGTGCCACCGATGACAAGCGTCGTCTTCGTCTCTGTCTGGGCGTTCTGCGTGGTCTGAGTCATGAGTACAGTCAAGTCCACTCCGGTGAGACGCGACATAGCTGCAAAGCTCAGTTCCATACGCGTGCGTCTACGGTCGTCCTGTGGAGGCGCCGGGGAGGCACCGGCGCCCGCACCGGAGTACGCCCTAGCTCAGAAGTTGCCCATGCCGCCGCAGACATTGATCGCCTGCGCGGTGATGGAGGCGGCGCTCTCCGTCGTCAGATAGCCGACCAGGCCCGCCACCTCCTCGGGGGTGGAGTAGCGGCCGAGCGGGATCTTCGCCTCGAACTGCTCCTGGACGAAGTCCTCGGTGGTGTTCCACGCCGCCGCGTACCCCTGCCGGACCTGCTCGGCCATCGGGGTCTCCACATAGCCGGGGCAGACCGCGTTCACGGTGATGCCGGCCGGCGCCAGCTCCTTGCCGAGCGCCTTGGTGAAGCCGACCACGCCGTGCTTGGACGCGGAGTACGGGGCGCCCATCAGGACGCCCTGCTTCCCGGCGGTCGAGGCGATGTTGATGATCCGGCCGTAACCGGCCTCCGTCAGGCCGCCGTTGAGCAGAACCTCGCGGGTCAGCAGGAACACCCCGTTGAGGTTCGTGTCGATGACGTCGTACCAGAGCTCGTCGGCTATCTCGGCGGTGGGCCCGCCGCCGCCCCGGCCCGCGTTGTTCACCAGGATGTTGACCGGGCCGAACTGCCCGACGACGGCGGCCACCAGAGCCGCGACCGACGCACGGTCCCGTACGTCGGCGACCGTTCCCTCGGCCTCGATGCCCTCCGCGCGCAGATCCTCGACGGTCTGCTTGACCTCTTGGGCCGTGCGCGAGCAGATGAACACCCGATGTCCTCTGCGGCCCAGCTCCCGTGCGACCCCGAGACCGATTCCCCGCGTCCCGCCCGTGATGAGGGCCACCGGGTTTCTCGGCGCCGTCATCGGTTTTCTCCGGCACTCAGCTGACCCAGATCCTGAATCTCCACGGTCTTCCTCCGTACCTCGTCGAATCCCCGTCGAAATAGCAACTCTTCGACGCTTGGTACGGTAGCCGTGCGCTGACTTTACTTCTTGAATTCTTGAGTACCTGTCGAGCGCGTCTCCAACGTCTTGATTTCTCCAACATGACGGAGACGTTGGAACACGGACAGGAAGTTCTGATGGAATATCATTTCCATTTCCCCAAACGGTCCTGACACCACAGAAAAGGCCTGCCGGAAAACACGGTGAATCATCGCGTAATTACCCCGGCCTGAACCGAGGGGAATGCGTCGGTGCGGTCAGCTCACACGCACGAGAGGCTCACGGGGAGTCTCCGGCGCCGGGGCCGCGCTCTCCGGTCCCGCCATGAGGATCGAGCGCTGGAGCCTGCGCAGCCCCGCGGACGGCTCAAGGCCCAACTCCCGCACGAGCGTGCCACGCAGCCGTTGGTACACGTTCAGGGCCTCGCCACGGCGCCCGGAACGGTGCAGCGCCAGCATGAACTGGCCGTGCAGATTCTCATGGGTGCGGTACCGGCTGACGAGCACGGTCAGTTCGGCGAGCAGCTCGCGATGGCGGCCCAGCCGCAGATCGGCCTCGATGCGCTGATCGAGCGCGCACAGCCGGCTCTCCTCCAGCCGCTTGATCTCCATGTCGAGCTGCGCCCCGCCGTGCACGTCGGCGAAGGCGGGCCCGCTCCACAGGTCGAGCGCCTCCCTCAACTGCCGGGCCGCGCGCGGGTGGTCACCGGCGTCCATGGCCCGGTAGCCGAGACCGGCGAGCCGGTCGAACTCCCGGACGTCACTGCTCCCGCCCCCGCTGTCGAGGCGATAGCCGCCCGGCAGCGTGACCAGCACATCCTTGGCGGTCCGCTCCTCGCCTTCCTGGGCTCCGTGTTTCAGAGCCGCGGCGATGAGGGACCGCAGCTGCAGCACATAGGTCTGGAGCGTGGTCCGGGCGCTGCGTGGGGGTTCTCCCGCCCACAGCTCCTCGATCAGCGCGGTCACGGGCACCACCTGGTCTGCGTGGAGTGCGAGTAACGCGAGCACCTGCCGGGGCTTGGGCGCCGTCGGCGTGATCGACCTCCCGTCCTGTCTCACAGCCAATGCGCCCAGTACGTCGATGTCCACGCGTCTCCCCAATCCTGCAGGTGAAGTCAGTACCGTTTGAGGCCGCTCACGGGGTGCGATTGCTGCGCATGGATTCAAAAACAGGACAGACGGTTTGTCAATACCAAACCGTCTAGACTGTTTTTTGTTAACGCTCCGTACATCGAGGTCACTCTTCGATCATGAATCGGGCTCGATGCGGGCAGGCTCACCCGTCAAACGGGCTCCTCGACACATGTCTCAGGCCCGGCTACCGCGCAGCAGGTTCCGCAGGTCACCAGGGCGTCCAGGGCCTGCCGGGCGGCCAGTCTGGGTAGCATCAGCTCCCAGAACCTGGTCAGCGTACGCCGCGAGATCCACTCTTTGTCATCCCTCGCGCCAAGTACCTCGAAACCGACCGTCGCCGCCACGACCGCACTCGCCACGTCGTCCGGTGACACACCGTCCGCAAGTCCGCCCTCGGACGCGGCGCTTTGCAGCACCCCCTCGACCCAGCGCCGCCACTGAAACCTCAGGTTGAGACCGTCGGCACGCGAGATGTCGCCGCTGAGCTCGAAGCCCGCCCGTACGATGACGTCCTCGTCGAGGGCGCGCATCAACGCGTGCGTGGCGTCCACCAGGAGCTGCAGGGCCCCGGCCCCTTCGGCGCGGCAGCGCTCGGTGATGAGCCGCACCTCCTGTGCCGCCTCTGTCTCAACAGCCCTGGCCAGGGCATCCTTGCTCTCGAAGTGGAAGTGCAGCGCACCGTTACTCACCCCGGCCCGCCGGCTGATCATGGTGAGCGACGCCGGAACGAATCCTTCGCGGGCGAAGACCTCCGCGGCGGCCCGGATCAACGATCGTCTCGTACGGGCGGCGCGCTCCTGCTTGACCATCAGCGTCTCCAGATGTCGGGAAGACCGGAAGCGATGCGCGGTATGCGCTGCGACATTAACAAACCGTCGACGCGGTTTGTATAAGGAATACGTCACTCCCAGCGGCGGGAACCCGCCGTCGGGACCTCAGGACTCAAGAACCACTCAAGGCGCGCTGGAGAGCGGATGGAGAGCCGCTCGATCAAATGAACCGCTCCGGAGCGGTGGCGCGACGGCTACCGGACCGCGGAGCGCCCGAGCGGAAGGAGCCATTCGGTCACGGTCCGTCATCCCGTTGGTCACGACCCGTCAGAGAAATACCGGCGCCGCCGGTGCTCGGTCGTCCGCCGGCCCTCAGTCGTCCGCCGGTTCCTGTCCGTCCGCGGCGGCGGCCAGCTTCCTGGCGGCCTCGACGCGTGCGCCCCGGTCGTGCGCCACGTCCAGCCCCAGCAGCAGGCGCGGCATCACCATGCTGGGCAGGAGGTGCTCCCACATCACCGACACCCGGTGCTCCACGTCCCGGCGGCCGGCCACCACACGCGAGTAGACGTGGATCCCCGTCCAGGCGCCGACCAGCAGCTCGGCCGTCTCCCTCGGATTGACGTACGGCAGGAGCTCGCCCCGCTCCTTGGCCTGGACCAGCAGGTCCTCGCTCAGACACGACCACACCGGGAAGGGACCGACATCGGAGAAGTCGACCGATCCCTGCTCCACGGCGAGCCGGGTGCCGGCCCTGAGGATCATGTCGTGCAGCGAACGGTGCGCGACGACCATCGTCACATCGATCAGCTCCTGGACCTTCCAGTCCGTCGGCCCCACGACAAGGTCCCTGGTCTGGTCGCTCAGCACACCCCGCGCCAGATCCTCCTTGGACGGGAAGTGGAAGTAGAGGGCACCCTTGGTCACCTCGGAGCGGGCCAGGATCTCCGCGATCGTGGCGGCGTCGTAGCCATATTGGTCGAAGACCGAGGCCGCCGCCTCCAGGATCGCAGCGCGCGTTCTGATCGCACGCTGTTGCTGTGCCATGCGGTGTGGCTCCTGTCGTGCTGTTCGCGGGGTATCCGCGCTGTCCTTGCTGCGACTCCCCCGCCGTGCGCCGTCAACCCTATCGAGTAAACCGGGTGGTCTGTATATTCCCCGCTCCGGGAGAGCTCGACAGCTCCCGTCCCACATCCGTGCTCCACGGGGAGACAGCTATGTCCGAGATGACATTCCGGATGGACGGCACTTCGCGCACCCAGACACCGGCCAGGGCACCCGGTGTCAGCGCTCCCATTCCGCCGGGGCCACGACTCACCACCACGGTTCCCCGAGAGTTCGTGCACCGTGCGGCCGTGGCGGAGGTCCTGCTCACGGGGTGGCGCCGGACGGACGATACACGCTTCGCTGTGACGGCCCAGTGGCCAAGGCTGCACAGCTTCTTCACTCCGGTCCGGGGCAGTCATGATCCGCTGCTGACCGCGGAAACAATCCGCCAGGTCGGTTCCCTGCTGGCGCACGCCGAGTTCGGTACGCCTCTGGGACACCACTTCCTGATGCGGGACCTGTCCTTCACCGTGGAGCCGCGGCATCTCGCGATCGGCGGTGTCCCCGCCGGTCTCGAACTCGACGTCACCTGCTCGCAGATACGAAGGCGTGGCAGCGAACTCGCCGGGCTGCGCTACGAGGCCGTCATCCACCGCGACGGGCAGATCGTCGCGACCGGCGGCGCGTCCTACGTCTGCGCCACCCCGGCGGTGTACCGCCGGCTGCGCGGAGAGCGCGCCTCGCGTTCCGACGTACAGCCGCCGCCACCCCTGGCGGCGCCGGTCCCGCCGCGGAGCGTCGGGCGCTCCACACCGTTCGACGTCGTGCTGTCCCCGACCGGGGACGCCCAGACCTGGCAGCTGCGCGTCGACACGGGGCATCCCATACTCTTCGACCATCCGGTCGACCATATCCCGGGCATGGTCCTGCTAGAAGCGGCACGCCAGGCGGCCACCTCGGTTCTGCGCACGGACGCGTGCGTACCGACCAGTTTCACCGGCGAGTTCCCTCGCTTCGCCGAGCTGGACCTTCCGTGCCGTATCGAGCTCCAGCACCTGCCCGGGGACTTCGCCGGGCTCTCCTCGGTCCGGGTGACCGGCCATCAGGAGGGCGAACCGGTCTTCAGCTGTGTCGTGGGGGCGCCGCTGCTCGGCTCCTGAGCACCGCCGGTTCCGGGGGCGCTCCGCCGGTGCGGGCGACGGCCCGCACCGGCGCGTGCGCGGCTCGGAGCCAATCGGGTGACGGGCTCTCAGAGCACGGTGTAGCCGCCGTCCACCGGCAGGACCGCGCCGGTGACGAAAGAGGCCCGGTCACTGCACAGCCAGGCCGCGGCCTCCGCCACTTCCGCCGGTTCTCCCGTGCGGGGCTGCGGGGTCGACCGGTGCAGCATCTTCTCCGCCTCGGGGTGCCTGGCGAACCACTCCTGGCCGACCTCACTGCGCGTCATCCCGGGCGCGAGGGCATTGACGCGTATCCGCCGGGCCCCGTACTCCGCGGCAGCCGCCCTGCTCAGACCGACCACGGCATGCATCGCCGCGACATAGGCGGCGGAGACCGGGGTGGCCACCAGCCCGGCAACACTGCTGCTGTTCACGATCGAACCGCCTCTGCCGCTCGCGAGCATCGCCGCGATCTGGTGGCGTAAACCGTTCCAGACCCCCCGGACGTTGGTATCCATGATCGCGTCGTACTCGTCGTCCTCCGTCCGGTGCAGCGGGGTCTGGTCGGCCCCCAGTCCCGCGCTGTTGAAGGCGGCGTCCAGTCCGCCGAAGTGGTCCACCGCCGCCTTCACGGCGCGGGCTACATCGCTCGATCTGGTGATATCACCCACCACGTACTCGGCCCGCCCGCCCGCCTGTCTGACGTCCTCGGCGACGGCGGCGAGACGCTCTTCCCGTCGCGCCAGGAGCACCACCGAGGCCCCCTCGCGGGCGAACACCCGCGCGGCGGCGGCGCCGATACCGCTGCTCGCCCCGGTGATGAGGGCGGTCTTGCCAGTGAGCATCAGTGAGTTGGTCGACATGGCCGGATTGTGCCAGTGAGCCGCCGTGTGCGGAGCCTTCTTGAGGTTTTTCCAAGCTGAACAACCGATTAATAGGCGTGACCAGTGCTGTTGGCCGCCTGCTCCTCGACCAGGTCGAGATATTCGGAGGCCCGCGCTTCGGCGGCGGGACGCCGCGGTGGCGGGATCCGCCGCAGAGCCTGCCGCCGGGAGCGGCGGGTGAGCAGATCGGTCGACAGGGCGGTCCGCGGTGACAGCAGAAAGGCGCGAGCCCGCCGCCGCGCGCCGCGCCGCAGGGTGAGGTAGAAGCCCGCGGCGACAAGGAAGTTGACGGCCACTTTGCCGAGGATGCCCGTGACCGAGTTCAGCAGGGGCGCGTCGAAGAGCCAGTGCATGCCCATGGCGGTCAGGACACAGAGGACGGCCGGGACGATCCGTCGGCGCGTCGGGCGGTCGTCGTGGGCGAACAGGAAGCCGATCCCGGTTCCGGCCACGGCAGTCATCGCCCAGTGCGAGCCCAGGCCCGTCAGCACGACCCGGGTGGTGAAGGACTGCGTGACATCGGTACCCCCGTTCACTCCCCCACTGACCAGGATGGAGTTCATCGCGTACGTCCAGTTCTCCACGACCTGGAAACCCAGGCCGGTGAACGCGCCGAGGAAGAACCCGTCGAGCGGGCCGCGGACCAGCCGGCGGGCGCCGAGGGCGATCAGCGCGACGCCGGACGCCTTGAGGAGTTCCTCGTTGAGCGGCGCGGTGAGCGCGGCGGCCCACCGTGAAGCGAAAGAGATGCCGGCGGTCTTGAACCAGATGCCCTGCAGCCCGGTGTTGGCCACGATGGCGCAGCCGGTCGCCGCGGAGGCCCCCCAGGCGACGCCGCTCCAGGCCCAGGCGCGCGGCGGTGACCGGAAGGGCCGCAGGCGTGCCAGAACGCCCACCCCGATCCCGACGGTGATCAGAAGCAGCACAAGGGCCAGCAGCGCGAGGCCGGGGAAGACACGGATGAGCCCGGCGAACTCGAAGATGATCAGCGCGGCGCCCAGCACGCACAGGGCGGCGCACAGCCGGGCGACCGACCGCCGTCTCAGAAATCCGCGCGCCGCCGAGGACGCCGAGGACGCGACGGCCGTCGTCATGACGCCGCCGGCGGAAAGGAGACACTGCGGGCCACGGCCATGGCGTCCGCCAGTGCGCGCGGACCGGTGCCCGGTTCGGCCAGTACGGTGACCTCCACCGCGTAACTCCCGACGGGCGGCAGCCACACGTCGGCCGTTCCGGTGCGGCCGTCCCGGGACAGCGCCCCGGTCAGGCCCTTCGCTCCCGCGGTGCCGGTGACCGGTCGCGCACTGCCCAGCCGGCTGCCGCTGTCCGCGACGGACTGGACCTTGCGCAGGCCGGTCCACAGCTGCCCGGCGTCGGCGGTGCCGGGGAGATCGACGAAGCCGGCGACCAGATCGACGCCGTCGCGGGACAGCGCGTACTGGGAATTCGGGTTGCTCACGGACTTGCTCAGCACCCACCCGGCCCCCACCACCCGCAGCGCGGCGACGTCGTCGCCGGGCCCCAGCACCAGGAGCGCGCCGTCCCGCACGCTCTCTCCGTCGTCCAGGGACCGGTCGATCAGCGGCCAGCCGACCGTCAGGGCGGCCATCAGCAGCAGTACGCCACCGGCCGCCCGCCGGGTCCGCCGGGCCGGCCGGGGCGTTCGCCGGGGTGAGCGCCGGGTGACCGATGGGGAGTCCATTCCCCCACGGTCGGTCAGGGACCGCCCCCACGCAGTGTCAGCGACTCATTCGGGTGGCGGCCGCCCAGGCCCTGTCCGGCGGACAGGACCTAGGCCCTGTCCGGGGGCTGGTGTGAGAACGCGCCGCACGGGCACTCGATATTTTTAAGGACCCCCGACCACTGCGTAAGGAGCACTGCACTCAATGGAATCAAGGGACTCGGTCAACATATTCGTCATGGGACTGGACGATCTCAACAGGGAAACGCTGGAACACGTACCGGGAGCGGAACAGTACCGGTTTCACGCCCTGCTGACGATCGAAGAGCTCCAGAACGGTGACATCGATATCCCTGGTCTGCTCGCCAAGGCGGAGAGCCAGCTGGATGGTTTCGACGGCACCGTCGACGCCATTGTGGGTTACTGGGATTTCCCGGTGAGTTCTCTGGTCCCCATTCTGTGCGAGCGGTACGGCGTGCGCAGCACCAGCCTGGAGTCCATCGTCAAGTGCGAGCACAAATACTGGAGCCGGCTTGAGCAGCGGAAGGTCGTCAGCGAACTTCCCGGCTTCGGAATCGTCGATCTGGACGGCACACCGGAGGTTCCGGAGGGGCTTCGCTTCCCGCTGTGGCTGAAGCCGGTCAAGTCCTTCTCCTCCGATCTGGCGTTCGGAGTGAATGACGAGGAGGAATTCCAGCAGGCCGTGAAGGAGATCCGGGCGGGAATCGGCCGCATCGGCGAGCCCTTCGAGGACGTTCTCGGACATCTGGACATCCCCGCGGAGATAGCCGATGTGGGTGGACAGGCCTGTCTGGCGGAAGAGGCGCTGGCCGGTGTCCAGGTGGCCGTCGAGGGATACGCGTTCAACGGCGAAGTGACCCTGTACGGGGTGCTGGACTCCATCACGTACCCCGACAGCGCCTGCTTCCTGCGCCACCAGTACCCGGCGAGCCTGCCGGACGAGGCCGTCCGGCGGCTGACGGACATCTCCGAGCGGGTGATCCGGCAGATCGGGCTGGATTCGGTGACATTCAGCATTGAATACTTCTACGACCCGGAGACCGGGGACATCAATATCCTGGAAATCAACCCACGGCACTCGCAGTCGCACGCGGAGATGTTCGAGTACGTCGACGGTGTGCCGAACCATCACTGCATGCTGAGCCTCGCGCTCGGGCGTGACCCCAGAATGCCGACGGGGAAGGGATCGTACGAAGTAGCCGCCAAATGGTATTACCGTCGGTTCGAGGACGGCGTCGTGCGGCGCGTACCGAGCGCCGAGGAGATCGAGCGGCTACAGGCGGACATCCCCGGTCTGAAGATTGATATCGTCCCGCGCGAAGGCCAGCGGCTTTCGGACATGACCGATCAGGACAGCTACAGCTATGAACTCGCCCACCTCTTCATCGGCGCACAGAGCGAGGAGGAACTCTGCGCGAAGTACGAACGCTGTGTGGCCTCAATGAACTTCGAGATCACCGACGCGATCACCGACAGCACGACAGAAGGAGATGACGTACGGTAATGCGTTCTGTGACCGACCTGCCCCATCCGGTCAAGGAAGAGCAGCATGTCTGGATCCCGGTCTCCGACGGCACGCGGCTTTCCGCCCGCATATGGCGGCCGGTCTCGTCCGACGACGAACCCGTGCCCGCGGTCCTGGAGTCCATCCCCTACCGCAAACGGGATCTGACCTCCGTCCGTGATTCCATTCATCACCCGTACATGGCCGGACACGGCTATGCCTGCGTACGGCTCGATCTCCGCGGCTCCGGGGAATCCGAGGGCGTGCTTCTCGACGAGTATCTCGACATCGAGCAGCGCGACGCCGAGGACGTCCTCACCTGGCTCGCCGAACAGCCGTGGTGCAACGGGCGGCTGGGCATGATGGGGCTGTCCTGGGGCGCCTTCGGGGCGCTCCAGGTCGCGGCGCGGCGGCCGCCCGGTCTGGAGGCGATCGTCATCGCCTCCTTCACGGACGACCGCTACGCCGACGACATGCACTACATGGGCGGCTGCATGCTGTCCGACAATCTGGCCGAGGCCGGCACGATGTTCGCGTACGCCACCTGCCCGCCCGACCCGGCGCTGGTCGGCGGCCGGTGGCGGGACATGTGGTTCGAGCGGCTGGAGAGCAGCGGGCCCTGGGTGGCCGAGTGGCTGCGCCACCAGCGCCGCGACGACTACTGGCGGCATGCCTCCGTCTGTGAGGACTACGCGGCCGTGGAGTGCGCGGTGCTGGCCTCCAGCGGCTGGGCGGACGGCTACTCCAACGCGGTGACCCGGCTGCTGGAACATCTGGACGTACCGCGCAAGGGGCTGATCGGCCCGTGGTCCCACAAGTTCCCCCATCTGGGGGAACCCGGTCCCGCGATCGGGTATCTGCAGGAGGTCGTGCGCTGGTGGGACCACTGGCTCAAGGACGCCGACAACGGCGCGCTGGACGGCCCCATGCTCCAGACCTGGATGCAGGAGAGCGTGCCGCCGTCGACCTCGTACGAGGAACGGCCGGGCCGCTGGGTGGGCGAGCCGCAGTGGCCCTCACCGCGAATCGAGCGGGTCAGCTATCCGCTGGAGCACCACCGGATCGCCGCGGCGGACGAACGGCCGGGTGAGCCGGTGGCCGAGCCACTGGGCACGGTAGTGGATGAGCCACCGGGAAAGTCCGCCGACGACGCCGTCATGTCGGTCCAGTCGCCCCTGTCCGTGGGGCAGTTCGCCGGGAAGTGGGCCTCGTACAACGCGCCGCCCGACCTCCCCTACGACCAGCGTGAAGAGGACGGCGGCTCCCTGGTCTTCGACAGTGACGAACTCGCCGAGCGGCTGGAGATTCTCGGCGCGCCGTCGGTGGAGCTCGAACTCTCCGTGAGCGAACCCGTCGCGATGGTCGCCGTACGCCTGTCGGACGTGGCCCCCGACGGGCGGGCCACCCGGGTCAGTTACGGGCTGCTCAATCTCACCCGCCGGGACAGTCAGGAGGAGCCCGAGCCGCTCGAACCGGGCCGGCGCTATCGCGTCGAGGTCCAGCTCAACGGGGTGGCACAGGCTTTCCCGCCGGGACACCGGGTCCGGCTGTCGTTGTCGACCTCGTACTGGCCGCTCGCATGGCCGCCGCCGAAGCCGGTCCTGATGCATGTCCACACGGGCCTCAGCTCCCTGAAGCTGCCGGTCCGCCCGCTGGACGGAGCCGACCACGAGGACGTCCGGCCGTTCGGCGAACCGGAAGGCGCTCCGCCGATCGCGACCGACCAGAAGCAGCCGCCCGAGCAGCGCTGGACGGTCTCCCGTGATCTGGTCGGGTACAACTCCGCTCTGGAAATCGTCAAGGACAGCGGAGTCACTCACTACGAGGACATCAATCTCGATGTGGGCCGCCGGGCCTTCGAGCGCTATACGTCGGTGGCCGACGACTTCTCGTCGGTACGGGGTGAGTCCACCTGGACGATGACCTTCAGCCGCGACGGCTGGCAGACACGTACGGTGACCAGCACCGAACTCACCTCCACCGAGGACGAGTTCCTGCTGCATGCCACCCTGGACGCGTACGAGGGATCCCGGCGGGTGTTCTCCCGCAACTGGAGTCTCGCCTTCCGCAGGGATCTCGTCTGACCCGGACCCGTACGAAGGAGACCGGCCGCCCCGTATCCGCCGACCACTCGCCCCGGTCGGCGCCGTCCGGAGAACGTCAGCGCGCCGACTGTCCCGGCAAGCGGCGGTGTATCTAACATCTCGTCCGCCCTGATTACTATGCGCGCGAGGGCTATTCTGCGCTTCGTTGACCACTATAGTACGGGGTGGGCGGTTTGTTTTTTCGCTGTGCCCGGCGCCCGGCCCAAGGGCTCTCCCCCGGGGCTGCGGCGGGGGGCGATTCGGCCAACCCGGGTCCGTAGAAAGGCTTTTCATGGCAACACAGGAGCGCGCCATCAGGACGCGCCTGGCGATCCTGGAGGCGGCGGGCGCGGTCTTCGACGAATACGGCTACGCGTCGACCACCCTCACGATGGTTCTGGAACGCGCTCAGGTCACCAAGGGCGCCCTCTACTTCCACTTCCAGTCGAAGGAGGCCCTGGCCCAGGCCGTCCTGGACGAGCAGGTGCAGCTGGGCGCCGTACCGCCGCAGGCCTGCAAGCTGCAGGAGGTCATCGACATGACCTTCGCCGTCGCCCATCGGCTCCTGGAGAACGCCCTGCTCAGGGGAAGCGTCCGGCTCACGGTGGACCAGGGCGCTCCGCCGGGCGTCGACCACAGCGGCCCCTTCCGCCAATGGCCGGATCATCTGGTCCTGTTGATGGAACAGGCACGCGAGCAGGGTGAGTTGCTGCCGAGTGTGCAGCCGCGTGACACGGCGGAGCTGTTGGTCGGCGCGTTCGCCGGCATCCAGCTGATGTCCCGGGCGCTCACCCGTCGGGAGGATCTCGGGCGCCGGGTCTCCCTGCTGTGGGGGCACATACTGCCCAGCATCGCCGTCCCCGGTCTGATCCCCAGCATCGACACCGCGCCGGACCGAGGGGCGCGCGTGACGGCGGCGAGCTCTACAGTCTGAGCGATGATCCTGCTGACCGGAGTCACCGGCACCGTCGGACGGCTGGTCGCCGAGCGTCTGGCCACCGACGAGCCCGTCCGCCTTCTCTCCCGTGACCCTCGCCGTATCGCCGCCCTCACAGGACCCAGGACCGAGGCCGTGGGCGGCGACTTCGCCGATCCGTCGAGCCTGGCCGCCGCGCTGGCCGGGGTCAGAGCGGCCTTCCTCGTCACGTCCGACCCGCTCTCCCCCGCCCATGACGAGCATTTCGTCGCCGCCGCGCGCTCGGCCGGCGTACGCCACGTGGTGAAGCTCTCCGCGCGGGCGGTGGCCGAGCCGGACGCCACCGATCTGATCACCCGCTGGCAGCGGGACAACGAGGAACTCCTCCGCGCCTCGGGCATCGAATGGACCTTCCTGCGCCCCCGGGCCTTCATGTCCAACACCCTGGGCTGGGCCCGGGCCGTCCGCGACGAGGGCGTGGTGCGTACGGTCAACGGCGCCTCGCCCAACGCCACCGTCGATCCCCGCGACATCGCCGACACCGCCGTACTGTCCCTCACCGGCACCGGTCACGCGGGCCGGGCCTACCCGCTCACCGGCCCCGCCGCGATCAGCTCCGCCGACCAGGTCGCCGTGCTGGCCGGCTTGCTGGAACGGCCCCTGAGGTGCGAGGACATGACGCGGGACCAGGCGTACCGGGGGCTGCTCGCCCGCCATCCGTCTCCCGTGGCCGACGCCCTCATGGAGAGCGCCGTACGCCAGCGGTCCGGCGCCAAGGCCGGGGTGGAACCGACGGTGGAGGCGCTCCTGGGCCGGGCGGCCGGTACGTACCGTGCCTGGGCACACGACCACATCCAGGCCTTCCGCCCCGTCTGAAGATCCCCGGCGGGCTCCCGGCGGGTTCCCGGCGGCCTCCCTTACCTCGCGGGTAATCGACCCCCTCCCGGATGCGCGGCATCGTTGCGGTGACCGGGACTCGGGCGGCGCACTCCGGCCGAGCCCCGGCACCGCACCGATGCACCCGACCCTCGATGGAGGCTGATCACCATGTCCGCACACCGCTACGAGACCGCCGTCACCCGCTACTTCGAGGCGTGGAACGCGGCATCCGCCGAGCAGCGGGCCAAGGCCGTCGCCGCCGCGTGGACCGAAAACGGCAGCTACACCGACCCGCTGGCGGACGTCACCGGCCATGAGGCGCTCGCGGCCGTCATCGCGGGAGCCCAGGAGCAGTTCCCCGGTTTCGAGTTCAGGCCCGCGGGTCCGGTCGACGGGCATCACGACACCGCCCGCTTCAGCTGGGAACTGGTCTCCGTCACCGACGGCTCGGCGCCCGTCGCGGGCTCCGACGTCATCACCCTGGCCAAGGACGGCCGCATCAGCAGCGTGCAGGGCTTCCTGGACCGGGTGCCCGCCGGCTCGTGAGCCGAGGACGGCACGCCCGCCGTGCGGGTCGTCAGCCTTGTCGTGCGCGGTACAGGTCGCGTATCAGGGCGATCTCGGCCCCGTGGTGCAGCAGTTCCTGATTGACCCACCAGACCGTGTCGATGAACGGGTCGTCCGGGTCGCTGCCGTGCGGGTAGGTGCTGTGTCCCACCGTGTCGAGCGCGACGTCGTCGGCGCCGAGCAGGGCGTTCCGCCATGCTGTGGCGCCGGCGTCGAAGGCCGTGACCGCCTCCGCGGCGGCTCCGCTGCTGGCGTAGTCGTCCCGGGTCAGCGTGTGGCTGCCGGCCGTGTGGTCGGCGCGCAGTGTCAGCAGTTCGCCGAGGTGGCTCAAGCGCCACGCGATGGTGGTGAAGGGCGGCGGCGAGGGGTGCGGGGCGGGGGCGGCGTCGCGCCCCCAGTCGCCCCGTCCTGCCAGGAGTGTCGCGCGCGGCCCCGGCCCGTCCGAGCGCCGTCGGACCGACCAGCAGTCGGGCACGGGCTCCCAGCGGTGCTCCTCGTCGGTCATAGCGCCGACCTGGATGTCCGTCCCGTTGCCGCTGTCCATGACCGGGCCGGTCATACGGTCGACGAGGCGTTTGCGCGCGAAGTCGAACTGCTGGAGCAACGGGGCCAGGCGGGGTGGTGTCGTCATGAAACGGCTCCTGCGGCAGGACTGCGGGACGCGGACAGGCGGAGGCAGCGTACAAGCCGCTTCCGGGATTGCCGGATCCCGGCAACCAGCCGCAGGCCCGACGCTGCCGCACTCCGGCCTGTCGCCTGATCAGCGGTGTGTGGCTCAATGCTCCCGGAGCCAAGGGGGGTACGGGGATGGCTGTGCGGACGGCGAAGCAGGTGGGATCGGTCAGGCCCGGGAAGGCGCGGCTGCGTACGGTGGCCTGGGCGCTGCTCGGACTGGTGTTGCTGGCGCTCTCCGCGGCCCCGGGCATTCCGGTCCCCGAGCGGATCGCCGATGAGAAGGCCTTCCTGGCCGCCCGGCCGTGCGGCGGAGAGGAGGCGGCACGGGGCACGGCGGACTGCGTGCGCACGGTCCGTGGGACGGCTCTCTCCGCCGAGCACGTCAAGCGTGGCAAAGCGACGGTCTTCCGCGTACGGCTGCGGGCCCCTGTTCCGGCCCCCGCCGATCGGCCCCTGCACCTCGATTCGTACGGCGAGTTGTCGGAGCTCATCAAGCCGGGCGACGAGGTGGAGGTCACCACCTGGCGGAATGTCCAGGTCGCCGTCAGCCACGACGGGATCAGCGAGACGCTCCCCGGGCTCCCGGACGAGAAGGCCACCATGCTGGCCGGGCTCACGCTGGCCGGTGTCTGGGCGGCGATCCTGGCCTTCATGGCCGCGTTCGGCAGCGCCCGGCGGGCCCGCCGCTCCGCCACCGGCCGCCCCTTCGCACCCCGGGTTCCGTTCGGCCCGATGAAGTGCGTGGGCGTGGTGGCCGCACCGCTCGCCGCGGCCTTCTTCTCCGGCCTCGTCTGGGACGCCTGGACGGCAGTGGTGATGACCGTCGCCCTCTGGGCACTCATAGCGCTCCCGGCCACGATCGCCGCCCTGCGCTGGGACCGCGATCCGCCGGCGGTCCGTCGGCCCGGTGTACCTCGGTGACCAGCCGCTCCGCGAGATCCCGGCGGACCGGCTTGTGGGAGCACGCACGCGACAGGCAGCATTCCTGGCATGCCGCCCACACCCGCCACCGTCCGCGCCTACCGCCCCGAAGACCGCCCCGCCCTCTACGACATCTGCGTACGCACCGCGGACCAGGGCCAGGACTCCCGGCACCTCTACCCGGACCCTGAGCTGATGCCGAGCATCTTCGCCGCGCCCTATGCCGCGCTGGAGCCCGAGCTGACGTTCGTTCTCGACGACGGCCGGGGGCGGGCCGTCGGCTATGTCCTCGGCACCGCCGACACCTCCGCCTTCGTCAAGGCGTTCCGCGATGTCTGGCTCCCGCCGCTGGCCGTCCGCTATCCGGATCCGGCCGGGCCCGCCCGTACGCCGAGCGAGGAAATGATCGCTCTGCTGCACCGGCCCGAGCGGATGGTCCTGCCCGAACTGGCCGGCTATCCCGCGCATCTGCATATCGATCTGCTCCCCGACTGGCAGCGCAAGGGGTACGGCCGTGCGCTGATGCACACGTTTCTCCGCGCCCTGCGGGCCGAGGGAGTCGACGCGGTCCATCTCTCCATGGTCACCGCCAACACGCCCGCCCGTGTCTTCTACGACCGCCTCGGCTTCCACGAGATTCCGGTGCCGGACCCCGGTCCGATTACCTACCTCGGGCGCTCCACCACGGTTGAGTAGCCGTACTCATCCCCCCGCCCCGGCCACCTCCTATCGTCACGGCAGGTCGTCACGGCAGGCGAAGGCCGGGCAGTGAGGGGGAACGGACCATGGCGGGTGCACGCGGAAGACGGCTCCGGGGCGGGCTGACGGGGGCGATGGTGTGCTCGCTCGCCCTGCTGCTCGGCGGATGCGGCGTGCTGAGCACGAAGAACGACCGCAAGCGTGCGGCGGAACTGGCCGAGCGGCAGTACCCCGGCGTCCTCGACGTCGTGTCCGCCCGCACCCTGTTCCCGCAGACCGGCGGATCCGAGGTCTCCTTCTCGGTGGCCGACGACGCCGACGCCGTGGTCCGGCTGCGCATCGACGCCGCGGCGGGCACCTGCGGGCAGCGGGCCTGCGACCGCGCGCTCGACGAGGCCGTCACCCGGGGCAGGTCCCAGGCCGGCGCGCTGCGCCGGATGCGGTCCGCGTTCACGGCCTGCGGATACGAGGCCATCGCCCTGAGCCAGGACCTCGCCACCCCCTGGATCGCGGCGGCGCCCACCAACGCCACGATCACACGGCTGCTCGCCGAGGTCGGCGCGTGTGTACGGCGGTGGTCACCGGCCCGCGACGAGACGGGGACGCCAACGGCCGCGCGTTCGGTGACGGTGAATATCGTCGCCCCCGACCTCGCCCGCGGCCGCCCCGCCGGGAAGCCGTCCTGGCCCACGGCGATGCGGATGACGGACGGCAAACTGCTGGCGGCCCTCTCGGAGCGCCCGTACTACTCCGCGACGTACACGGTGCGGGACGGCACGGTCGACGCGGCCTCCGGCACGGCCTCGGTCTTCCGGCCCTGGGCGTATCAGCGGGCGTTCGCCACGACCGTCCAGGATGCCGTCGGCGGGTGGCTGCACGCCTCGGATCCCCGGGCCGAGGTCCGTACATACCAGGGGTTCTGGCGGCTCGAAACGGGCACGGTCGACCGGTTCCGGGGTTACGTCCTCTTCTGCGACCACCCGGGCGGGGAACGGCCCTGCCTGGGCGACCACGCGGTCGCGGTGACGACCGACCCGAAGGGCAACCCGATCGGGGAGTTCCGGATGATCCGCGACGTACGGGAGGACGGGGGCAGGATCCGTCTCCCGCCGGAGTGACACCGGAAGGACCGGCGCCCGGCCCGGGGCCCGGGTGACCGCCCGTCAGGGTGCGGGCGGAGGCGGCGGCGCGACGTCCCGGTCCCCCGCCGCGATGCCGTGCGGCGCGGCGGCGTCGATCGCCGCCAGGTCCTCGGCGGTCAGTTCGATGGCGGCGGCCTCGGCGTTGTGTTCGAGGTAGGTGCGCCGCTTGGTGCCGGGGATGGGCACGACCCGCTGGGCCATCAGCCAGGCCAGCGTCAGCTGCGTGGGGGTGATGCCCTTGGTATCGGCGAGCTCGGTGACCTTGTGCACGACGGCCAGGTTCGCGGCGATGTTCTCCTCGGAGAACCGGGGCAGACCTCGGCGGGCGTCGTCCGGGGCCAGATCGTCGGTGCGGGTGATCTTCCCGGACAGGAAGCCGCGGCCCAGCGGGGAGAACGCGACGAATCCGATGCCCAGTTCCCGCACGGTCTCCAGTACGCCGTTGTGCTCCACGTCCCGGGTGAAGAGGGAGTACTCCGACTGCAGCGCCGTCAGCGGATGGACCGCGTGGGCCCGGCGGATGAGCTCGGGGCTCGCTTCCGAGACTCCGAGGTAGCGGACCTTGCCCGCCCGGACCATCTCGCTCATGGCGCCGATGCTCTCCTCGATCGGCACCTGCGGATCCACGCGGTGCAGATAGTAGAGGTCGATGACGTCCGTGCCGAGGTGCTTCAGGGAGCGGTCCACCGCCCGGTGCGCGTACGCGGCGCTGCCGTTGTGCCCGTGAGCCGTTCCGTCGTCGTCGAACTCGATGGCGAACTTGGTCGCGATCGTGATCTCGGCGCGGCGCTTTCCGAGGGCGCGTCCGATCAGTTTCTCGTTCTCGAACGGGCCGTACGCCTCGGCCGTGTCGATATGGGTGACCCCGATGTCGACGGCCCGGTTGAGCGTGGCGATGGCTTCCGCTTCGTTCCGCGGGCCGTACCAGACGCTCATGCCCATGGCGCCCAGGCCCTCGGCGGAGACGGAGAGGCCCTGAGATCCGAGTGTCACGGTTTTCACTGAGCTCATGTGTCCAGCCTCCACCCTGGAGCGCGCTCCAGGGCAGACGGACACGGCGCGGGTCGCAAAAGACACCGCGGACCGGCGGGCCGCCCCCGAGCGGGCCCGCCGGTCCGGGCAGGGAAACGCGCGGCGTCAGTCGTCGATCACCGCGCCGTAGAGCGCGTCCGTGAACGGGGCGCCGAGCGAACCGCCGCCGTACGACCATGAGCCGGTGGCGGTGACTCCGCCGGAGCCCGCCGAGAGGACCCACACCACGCCGTCATCGGTGTTCTCGCCGGGCGCCGCGGCCAGCAGGCCGAACTTCCCGTCGCGGTTCGGGTCCACCAGCCGGACCTGGCCACCGAACCGGTCACCCTTCTCGGCCGTGCCGGGGACATCCGCCGTGTCCTGGTTGAAGTCCTTGGCCCTGACCGTGGTCAGACCGCCCGGCGAACCGCGCAGCACCCATACGGCGCCCGCGTCCACGACCGGGCCGATGTCCTCGCCCGGGGCTCCGACGGCCAGATCGGCGTATCCGTCGCCGTCCGTGTCACCGAGCGAGAGATCCGAGCCCCAGCCGTCGCCGCGCTCGGAGGCTCCGGCCACGCCCGGCGAGTCCTGGGTCCAGTACTGCGGCGGGGTGCCGGGGCCCTCGGTCCCCGCAGGGCCCTCCCCACCGCCGTAGTAGACGCCGACGAGACCGCCGGTGAGCGTCTCGCCGCCGTCGTCCGGGCTCTTCGGCTCGCCCGTGACCAGGTCGTCGTACCCGTCGCCGTTCAGATCGCCGGAGGCGGCGACCGGACCGCCGCGCAGCTCCCGGCCGAGGCGCAGTCCTTCGGCGCCGCCGGCCCAGTGGACCGACCAGCCGTGGCCGGGCTCCTCGCCGGTGCTGAGACCGGAGACGACGAGGTCGGCGTAGCCGTTGTTGTCGTAGTCCCCGGTGGTGAGGGAGGTGGGCAGGATGTCCTCGCCGGCCGCTGCCGCGGTGGAACGGCCGGAGCCCGCGAACGCGCCGACGTCCGTACGGACGGTCCGCGGCCGGAAGCCATCCGTACGGGCCGTCCCGCCCTTCCCGGCGGCCCCGGCCGACCCGAACAGATACAGCCCCAGATCGTTCCGGTCGAGTACGGCCAGCAGGTCGCCCGGCGTGTCGGCGGTGAAGCGGGCGGCGGCGAGCCCGGCGCCGAATTTCTTTCCGGCAGTGGGCCGGCCGGCTTCCAGCCACTGGCTGGACGCCCCCGCGAGGCCCTTGGGCGAGCCCCAGAGGATCACGATGCCGCCCGCGTCGGCGACCGTACCGATGTCCTCGCCGGGGATGCCCACGACGGCGTCGTCGTAGCCGTCACTGTCGAGGTCACCGGAGGCCAGCGCCTTGCCGAACCCGTCACCGGCCTCCGCTGCGCCGGAGACGCCCGGGGAGTCCTGATGGATGACCGCCCGGCTGCTGGTGGTGATGCCCTTGGCCGAGCCGTACTGCACGGTCACATATCCGGCGCCGCGCCGGCCCGCGACCGTCGCGCCCGGGGCGCCGGTGAGGACGTCCTCGTAGCCGTCGCCGTTGAAGTCGGTGTTGCGGTCGTCGGCATGGGTGCCGCCCGGGGTGCCCGCCTGGGCCGCGGGCGCCGCGGTGACGGCCACGCCTGCCAGCAGGAACGAGGCCGCCGCGACAGCGGCGATACGGTTCTTGCGCACGAAAACGGCTCCTTTGACGAGGAATGCCGGGCTGGTGCGGGGGTGAGGGGAAAGCGCCCGTTCTTTCCGGTGCAGGGTTGGACCCGGGACGGGGCTCAAGGGTTGTAGGGGATGCCGGGGACGATACGGAGGCTGTTCATCCGTCACCTCATGCGTGGGCGCAGGTCATGGCAGTCTGGGCGGAGACCGCCGACACGAGGAGACAGCATGGGCGAGAGCGCCGCCGGCACGGAGTCATGTCTTGGCTTCACCGACTGGACCTGGCTCAATCCGCCCACCCGCTGGGCCGCGTCCGACGCCGCGCTGGAGGTCACGACGGAGCCGGACACCGATTTCTGGGTGACCACGCACTACGGCTTCGTACGGGACACGGGACACGCCCTGCTGCGGCCCGTGCCCGGCGGCTTCCGGCTGCGTGCCACCTTCGCCGGCGACTATCGCGAACAGTACGACCAGGCGGGGCTGTTGCTGCGGCTCGACGAGAAGAACTGGATCAAGACCGGCATCGAGTACGTCGACGGCCGGCAGCAGCTCAGCGCCGTCGTCACCCGCGAGGTGTCCGACTGGAACGTCGTACCGCTCGCTCACCTCACGGACACCCCGGCGCCGGTGACCGTCGAGATACGGCGCGAGGGCGACACCGTCACGATCCTCTACGGTCTCGGCGGCGACCCGGAGACGATGCTGCGGCTCGCGTACTTTCCGCCGGACCTGACGGCGCAGGCCGGTCCGATGTGCGCCTCACCCGACGGGAAGGGCTTCACGGCCCGGTTCACGGGGCTGAGTCTCGAACTTCCCTGAGCCCCGGCGGACGCCCTCTGGCACGAGACACGACGGGACGCTTTGCTTGGTACGTCCCCCCGGGACGCCTCGCTGGGCGCGTCCCCCCGCAGCCTCCGACCGCCGAGGAGCCCCGCCATGACGACTGTTCCCGTGCCAGGCCCCCGTCAGTTCCCGCTCCTCGGGAATCTGCCGGCCTTCGCCCGTGACCCGCTCGGCTTCTTCACCCGGCTGCGCGGACACGGTGATCTCGTCGAATGGAAGTTCGGGCCGCAGCGGGCCCTGTTCCTCTCCCGGCCGGAACACATCGGCGAGCTGCTCACCGGGATCGAGAGCGAGTACCGCCACCCCGAACTCGGCTGGGCGTTCAAGCTCGTGCTCGGCGAAGGGGTCGTCACCTCGGAGGGACCGGCCTGGCGCCGCAAACGCGCCCTGGTCCAGCCGGCGGTGCGGCCCCGCCAGGTCCGCGGCTACGCGGAGACGATGACCGACTGCGCCGCCACCGTCGCGCGGGGGTGGCGGCCCGGCCAACGCGTCGACGTCCGCGACGAGATGCTGGGCCTCACCCAGCGCATCGCCGTACGGACCCTGTTCGGAGCCGACACCGCCGGGCGCGAGAGCACGATCGGGCCGGCCATGGACATCGCCCAGCGGGCGATCGGCGACGAGTTCCGGGGCGTCACGTTCTTTCTGCCGCCGTGGGTTTCGACGCCCGGCCGGCAGCGGCTCAAGCGGGCCGTCGCCGTCATCGACCGCGAGGTCGCCCGGGTCACCGAGCAGCGCAGGCGCGCCGACGAGGACCGGGACGATCTGCTGAGCCGGCTGCTGGCGGCCAGGGACGAGCAGGGTCAGCCGCTCACCGACAAGGAGATACGCGACGAGGCGGTCACCCTCTACATCGGCGGCCACGAGACGACCGGTACCACGCTCACCTGGGCCTGGTACTTACTCTCCCGCAATCCCAGCGCGCGCTCCCGCCTCACCAGGGAACTGACCGACGTCCTCGGCGGCCGCGCCCCCGGCCACGACGACCTCGGACAGCTGCCCTGGACCGAGCAGATCATCAAGGAGACCCTGCGGCTCTATCCCCCGGTGTGGCTGATGACCGGTATCGCCAAGGAGCATTCGACGCTGGGCGGACGTCCGGTCGCCGAAGGAACCGTGCTGTGGTCCAGCCAGTGGAGCGCTCACCGGGACGCCCGCTGGTTCCCCGACCCCGACGCCTTCCGTCCCGAGCGGTGGGACGCCGACGCGGCCGCCGCCGTGCCGGACCACGCGTGGTTCCCGTTCGGCGGCGGCTCGCGCGCGTGCCTCGGCGCCCGGTTCGCGATGGTCGAGGCCGTCCTCGTACTGGCCACCCTCGCGCAGCGCTTCCATGTCGACATCGACTCGGGCGACATCCCGCCGAGGACCGGCCTCACACTCCAGCCCGCACGCCCCGTACGAGCCACGCTGAAACCGGCCGCCTGACGCGATGCCGCACCCGGTGAACAGACAGAGCCTCAGCCGGAGTTGAGCCCGGACAGGGCCTAGGCCCTGTCCGGTCAGGCCTCGCGGGCCTTCGCCGCCTCCGACGCGGCGCCCATCGCGAGGCCCGCCACGATCAGTACGACGCATACGTAGATCTCGTAGCCGTCGAAGAAGTCGATCCTGGCCACCAGGGTCCAGACCTCGAACCAACCGCCGGTCCACTCGTGGAGCAGGCCGCCGACGCCCTGGGACAGCAGGACGAAACACAGGATTCCGAAAAATGTCTTCACCCCTCAAGGCTAGAAACGGCGGCTCTCAGCCGCCATTGGCCATCGGGAGCGGCCAACTGACCAAAGTCGCGGACCGGCCGCCGGTCCGGCATACCGAAGTCGGAGCGGAGCGCGGCCGCGATCCGGATGTCCGCCTGCCGCGTCACACCGTTCACCGTCACCGCGAGCGTGGCCGTCCCCGGCCGCAGCGCGGTGAGGGTGCCGGTGGCCGGGTCGAAGACCGCCGTGTGGCGCGGGCGGACGCCGTCCCGGTCTCCGATGCGGAGGTTCGGGGATCCGGTCCAGTCGGCGCTCAGCGGGAAGCCGACCGGGACCAGTCTGCTCCCCTGGGTGACCGTCGCGGTGGCCTGGGCGCTCCGACCGGGGGTCAGCACGCCCGGCGCGTCCAGCGCCAGCGCGTCGGTGTGCGCGCGGGTCTGTACGGAGAGCCAGTCGGGGCCGCCCTCCCACGGCTTCGCCCGCGCGGCCGACTGCTCGCCCCGGGAGACCTGGTCCACGCCGATGAGCGACCAGCCGGTGAATCCGCCCTCGCCGGCCGGAGCCGAAGGTGCCTTGCCCGAGTTGCCGTTGACCAGATAGGGCACGCCGTCCACATGTGAGGCGTCGAAGACACCGACATGGCTGCCGATGAGGGCCGCGCCCTTGCCGGTCGTACGGCGGAAGTCCGTGAGCCACTGCTCGATCAGGGCCGCCTCCTTGCGGTCGCCGAGCTCGCTCGCCTTCTGGACGGTCGGGTCGCGCGGCGGTACGTGCTCGATCAGCATCACCGAGCGGACCCGGTCGTCCTTGGCCGCCGCGTCCAGCTGCTCGCGTACCGCCTTGATCTGCGCGAAGCCACCGCCGCGGAGCGTCAGACTCGACGTGTCGAGCGTGATGACCCGGGTGCCCTCATGGTCGAAGGTCCGCCGGGCGGGGCCGAATTCGGCGACGAAGTTGTTGATGGTGCCGCCCATCACCTCGTGGTTGCCCGGCACGTAGTACCAGGGCAGCGCGTCCCCCAGCTCCTCGGTCAGGACACTCCGGGCGAAGGCGAGATCCGCGGGCGAGCCCTCGTCGACCAGGTCGCCGTTGACGACCAGGAAGTCCGGCTTCGCCGCCTTGATCTCGCGGAGGGTACGGCGGGCCTGCGCCACGATCGAGCTGTCCGGGTCGCGGGCGACGAACTGGGCGTCGGACATCACGGCGAACCGCCAGTCCCTGCCTTCGGTTCCGGCCGCGGAGTCGATCAACGGGTCGACCGCGCGGGGCTGTTCTGGCAGCTCCACGGTGGGCGGCACCTGCGCCGTCAGGTCGTCGATCAGGATCTCGCCCGTGTACTGCTTCGTGGCGGCGGTCTCGGCGAGATAGAAGCGGTGCACAGCGAGCGGCATCGCGGCCCCGGCCGGCACGGAGAAGGTCACCTGCCGCCAGCCGATCCAGGTGAGGTACGGGCCGCGCAGCAGCTGGTCGGAGCCTGCCGCGTCCTTGAGGTGCAGCGTGGGCCAGGCACCGTTGCCGTCGCCCTTGATCCAGAGTGTGAAGGACTGCGGCTGGCCGGGGACCGGGATCTGCCGCGGCGGACTGACGTAGGCGGCGCGGGTGGCGGTCGACTGCGTGAAGTCGTACGAGAGCGCGAGTCCGGTGCCGGTGTGGCCGTCCGGGGCCGCCGCCACGGAGCCGCTCGCGCGCGCCTGGCTGAAGGTCCAGGACGCGGCGTCGTCGAAGCCGGAGACCTGCTGTTCGTCCAGTCCGACGCTGACGGCGAGTACGGTCGTGACGCCGCCGGCCTCCGCCGTGATCCGTCCGGCGCCGCTGCCCTTGAGGGACGTGACGGCGAAGGAGCCCCGGCCGTCGTCGGTGACGGCGAACAGCGAGCGGTCGTAGTCCAGTCGCACATCCCGGGGTTCGACCGGCGCGCTGGTCCCGTGGGCGTCGAGTCCGACGATGCCGAAGGTGCCGGCCGCCGCCGCGTCCGCGAGTCCGACGCGCTGAGTGGTCGGCCGGATGCGGGCGAGTGGGCCGAGCACCGTCAGCTCCGTGCCGCCGTGGGCCCGGCCGCGCTCCGCCCGTACCTCGGTGGTGCCGCTCGCGCGCGCGGTGAACACGCCGTGGTCGTCGACCCGGCCCACCGAGGACCGTACGGCCCGCCAGTGCGGATCGCCGGCCGCGGGGCCGTACGTCTCGTCGTATCCGGCGGCGGTGAGCCGGCGGGTCAGGCCGGGAAAGACGCGCTCGGGGTGGCCTCCCTTGACCGGGTCGACGGTCGGGGCGCCGCTCGCGGGCGTACGGGTCTCCACCCAGAAGCCCTTGAGCCGGCCGTTGCCGTCCGGCGCGGTGAGGGCGAGGCCGTTGGGCACCGTACGCTCGCTGCCGTCGGAGGGGCTGTTCTCCACGCGCAGGGCGTCGCTGCCCGGTACCCGCGCGACCAGGGTGGAGGAGCCGCCGCCGTCGAGGTTGATCGCGCTGTACGACCCCGCCCGCTTCATCATGAGGCCGAGTTCGGTGAGGGTGACACCGCCGCTGTCGGCCTGCCGGCCGTCGACGGTGACCACCTGCATCGTGCCGCCGTCGCGGGAGAAGCCGACGGCGGTGCGCGGCGCCGCGGTGTTGTTGCCCTCGCCCTCGTGGCTGCGCGCCGCACCGTCGACCACGAGCAGTTCACGTCCGCCGACGGCCGTCCGCGGTACGGGTCCGCTGTCGGTGCGCGGCCGGTAGGCGAGGGTCACCGGATCGCCGGGCCGCAGCGCCGCCAGCGCCTCGGCGCCCGCCTCCCGGCCGACCAGGACCGTGGTGCCCTCGGCGATCGGTCCCGTACCGGCCCCGTCCGTCACGGAGACGACCCTGTCGTCCCTGACGGCCGCCTCGGCGACGGGAGTCGCCCGGTCCACGGTGAGCTTACGGTCGGCCTCGCCCCAGCCCGCCGTGTAGGCGCCGATGCCGCCGGCCGGCACATTCGCGGCGTTGTACGCGGCCAGTGGCCGCGCGCCCGAGGGAAGTGTCAGGGTGCCGTCGAAGTACAGCCGCAGGATGCGGCCGGCGTTCCCCGGGCCTAAGCCGACGGCCTGCTCGGCCCCGGCCGCCGGGGAGTTGACGACCCGGCCGTCCGCGAGGCCGGGGCCCTGGGGCGCGCCGGTCTCGTTGATGTCGAAGAAGTCCGCGTTGATCGCGGCGACGGTACGGCGGCCAGGCCCCGGGTCGTGCCGTGCGGCGAGTTCGGAGACCGTGCGGCGGTCGGAGACCTTGCCCGAGGAGAGATGGTCGGCCCGGGCTCCGCTGCCGTCGAGTGCGACGGAGAGGGCGTCGACGCGCAGCCACTTGTCGGATTCGAGACGGTCGTACGACGTCAGTGTGATGCCGGGGGCGACCGGACGGGAGCCGTGCGCCGTCTCGATGCCATCGGCGTCGGCGATGGTTCTGGATGTCCCGCCGGGCGCGCTCGCGGGTGGTGGCGCGACCGGCCGGAGTACCTCCGCGGAGGTACGGGGACGGGGGTCGGGGGTGGAGTCGGCGAAGGACGGGGATACCGCCCCCGCGGTCAGAGCGGTCACCGCCGCGAACAGCACGACGGACCGCCCGGTGATACCTGGGCCCACAACTTCTCCTGGAAGACGGTGGATACGCATGGTGAGCCGTCAGCATCGCCGTGCACACACCAATGAACCAGGGGGCGGGGGAAACGCCGGGGAGAACACGCGGTGACACGGTCGGAGCCCCCGGTGTGCCAACCGTGCCCGGGCACCGGCCGCCGTGTCGGCGCGCGGGTCAGTCCCGGCCCAGGAGCACGCGTGGGTCAGTCCCGGCCCAGGAGCACGCGTGGCTGGGGTCAGTCCCGGCCCAGGAGCAGCAGGGCCATGTCGTCCTCGCCGACCTGCTCCCCCAGCACGTCGAAGAGCCGGTCCGCGAGTTCTCCCAGTCCTGCCGGGCCCGACCGTACGGCCTCCTTGAGCACCTGGAGCCGGTCGCCCAGATCAGTACCGGGCTGCTCCACCAGTCCGTCGGTGCACAGCAGCAGGGTCTCGCCGGGACCGAGCGTCGCGGTGGTCACCGGATAGCTGATCCCGCCGGGGCCCGCGAACTCCGCGGAGAGTCCGAGCGGCAGCCCGCCGGCCACCGGGAGCCAGTCGCAGGTCCCGTCGGTATGGCGTAGCAGCGGGTCGAGATGCCCGGCGCGTACGATCCGCAGCTCCCCGGTCGTCAGGTCCGCCTCCACGTACGTACAGGTCGCGAAGCGGTCGGTGTCCAGCTCGTGCAGCAGGACCGAGGCGCGGGCCAGCGCGGTCGCGGGCGGGTGCTCCTCGGCCGTGTACGCCCAGAGCGCCATGCGCAACTGCCCCATGACCACGGCCGCGTCGGTGTCATGGCCCTGGACATCACCGATCGTCAGTCCGACCCGGCCGCCGGGCAGCGGGAGCACGTCGTACCAGTCGCCGCCGACGCTCCGGCCGAAACGCGCCGAGCGGTAGCGGACGGCGGTCCGCGCGCCGGGGATGTCGGGGATGTGCCGCGGGAGCATCGCCTGCTGGAGTCCCTCGGCGAGATCGTGCTCCTGCTCGTAGAGCATGGCCCGTTGCAGGCTCTGCGCGATGCTGGTGCCGAGCGTGACCAGCAGATCGCGCTCCTCGCCGGAGAAGTCGCCGTGCCGTGGATAGAGCAGACCGAGTACGCCGATCGGCCGGGACTGGACGATCAGTGGCAGATAGGCGCCGGAGGCGACGGACAGCGGTTCGACATGGGGCCAGAGCAGCGGGTAGGCGGATCGGAACTCCTCCCGCGAGGTGATGAAGCGGGGCCGCTGGGTGCGTATCGCCTCGCTCATCGGGAACTGCGCGTCGATCCTCGTGTAGCGCAGCTCGGGTACGTACGCCGCGGAGCGTCCCTCGGTGACCAGCCGGATCCGCCCGCCCTCGACCACGCCCAGCATCACGCTCACCGCTCCGAGATGCCCGAGCGCCTGCTCGTCCTTCAGGACATTGGTGACGTCCTCGACGGACTCGGCGTGGGCCAGCAGGGCGGTGGTCCGCTGCACCACGCCGGTCAGCCTGCGCCGCCCCTCGGCCAGCCCGCTCCTGCCGGCGACCTCCGTCAGCTCCAGCTCGGCGCTCCGTACGATGCCGATGATCCGGTGGGGCCGTCCCGCTCCGTCGTGCCGGATGTGTGCCTGGGCGTGGGTCCAGTGCGGTGATCCGTCCCGGCGGCTGACGCGGAAGTACGCGCCGAGGGCGGTCGTGCCGTCCTTGAGCGCCCGCGCCACCAGGGTCTTCAGCCGCGCCGCCTCGCATCGCGGCAGCCGGTGGGCGAGGGCGAGCGGATCGCCGTCGTACTCCTCGGGGCGCAGGTCGAGGACGTCCAGAGCGGGCGGGTCCAGATACAACAGCCCGCTGTCGATGTCCCAGTCGAAGCTGCCCATGCGGTTGAGCGCGAGGCTCAGGTCCGGATGGGCGGGCCAGTCGTCCGGCAGCGGTACGGCAGCCGGAGGTCCACCCCGATCAGCCATGCAGCCACCATCTCACCGATCGGCCCGGTCCACTCCTCGGAGGAACTTCCGGCGGCGCCGGAGCCCGCCGTCTCGCGCTGTGGAAAGCGCTTCCGGTGGCGGACGGCGCGGAGGAGACTGCGTGTCTGCACATCGAGCGTGTGATCGCTGCCGAAAGAGGACTTCGCTCTCCATGCAGAAACCCGAATCCGTCCCGCGTCCCAGTCCGCTGGATCACCACTACTCCGGGGAGCACCCGCTCCGCACCCTCGCCTACCTCTTCCGTCCCGACCGCCGCAGGCTGGCGCTCGCCGTCGCGGTATTCGCCGTGAAGCACATTCCGGTCTGGCTGCTCCCGCTGATCACGGCCAACATCATCGATGTGGTCGTGGATCACAGACCGGTCGCCGAGCTCTGGTACAACACCGGGGCCGTGGTGTTCGTCCTGATCCTCAATTTCCCGCTGGCGCTGCTGTACGCGCGCCTGATGAGCTCCAGCATCCGCCGCATGGGCCGGGAGCTGCGGTCCGCGCTCTGCCGCCGGATGCAGTACCTGTCCATCGGCTATCACGCCCGGGTCAGTGCGGGCGTCCTGCAGACCAAGGTCGTACGGGACGTCGAGGCGGTGGAGCAGATGACCCAGCAGAGCGCCGACATGGGTCTGGGCGCCATCATGACGCTGCTCGGCGGTCTGGCGGTGATCGGCTTCCGGACCCCCGTGGTGCTGCCGGTGTTCCTGGTCGTCGTCCCGCTGGCGGCGCTGCTGGTACGCCGGCTGCGCTCCCGTATCCGGACCAACAACGAGGAGTTCCGGATGGAGATCGAGCGGCTCTCCTCACGGGTCGGCGAGATGACCACGCTCATCCCGATCACCCGCGCCCACGGTCTGGAGCGGACCGCGCTGCATCGCGTCGACGGCACGCTGGAGCGGGTGCTCACCGCCGGATTCCGGCTCGACGTGCTCAACGGCCGGTTCGGATCGCTCTCCTGGATTCTGCTCAACACCATGGCGGTGGGCTGTCTGTCGGGCTCGGCGATCGTCGCGTACTACGGCTGGCTGGGCATCTCGGCGGGCGACGTCGTCATGATCAGTACGTTCTTCACCGCACTGACCGCCTCGGTGATGACGCTGATGAATCTCACCCCGATCATCTCCAAGGGCCTGGAGTCGGTTCGTTCGATCGGTGAGGTGCTCCAGGCGCCCGACCTGGAGAGCAACGAGGGCAAGACCTCCGTCGACCGTATCGAGGGGCGCATCGACTTCGAGGAGATGGGCTTCCGTTACCCCGACGCGACGGAGCACTCGGTGCGTGGGTTCGATCTGTCCGTACGGCCGGGCGAGACCGTGGCCCTGGTCGGCGCGTCGGGCGCGGGCAAGTCCACGATCCTGAATCTGCTGATCGGTTTCATCCGGCCCACCGAGGGGCGCATTCTGCTCGACGGCGCGGACATGGCGTCGCTGGACTTGCGCACCTACCGGCGCTTCCTGTCCGTCGTACCGCAGGAGTCGATCCTCTTCGAGGGGACGATCCGGGAGAACGTCACGTACGGCCTGGAGGGCGGCGCCGACGAGACCGCGCTGCGGGACGCGCTGCACGCGGCCAACGCGATGGAGTTCGTGGAGCGTCTGCCCGACGGGCTCGACACGGTGGTGGGACAGCGCGGCGCCCGGCTGTCGGGCGGCCAGCGGCAGCGGCTGGCCATCGCCAGGGCGCTGATCAGGGATCCCCGCATTCTGGTGCTCGACGAGGCGACCTCCGCGCTCGACAACAGATCGGAGGGGCTGATCCAGGACGCGCTGTCCCGTCTCGTCCAGGGCCGGACGGTGTTCGTGGTCGCACACCGGCTGTCCACCATCCAGAGCGCGGACCGCATCATCGTGATGGAGCAGGGCCGCGTCATCGAGGCGGGCAGCCATCATGAGCTGCTGGCACGGGGCGGCGCGTACGCCACGACGCTCCAGCCGCGGCGGCTGGGATGACGGTCGGGGACGGCTATCCGCGGGTCACCACGCGGTCCATCTGCCGTGTGTTCAGGGGTGGCTGGGAGAAGGCGACGCGTTCGGCGCGCAGCCCCGCCATCACGAGGTCGAGATGGCGCTGCCAGGCGTCGGGGGCGATCGAGCCCGTCGTCTCTATGACGCCGCGCATCCCCCAGACGATCATCCCGACATCGGTGAGGGTGAGCTGATCATTGACCAGACCGGCCTGCTGGGCCTCGACGAGCAGGCCGGTGGTCAGCTCGCGCAGCCGCCGCTCCTGTTCCGGCCGGGCGAACTCGCCCCAGGTGCGCGGAAGGAATCCGCGGCTATTGGCGATGTGTTGGCCGACGGCGCGCAGAAACAGCTCAAGTCCCGTGCCGGGCAGCTGTTCTGACGCCTCGTCGGCCAGCACGACGAGCTTGTCGTAGAAGGCGGCGACCAGTTCGGAGACCAGCAGGTCCTTGGTGGGGAAGCGGCGGTAGAGCGTCGCGGGTCCGACGCCCGCGAGCCGCGCGATGTCCTCCATGCCGGCGGCGAGGCCGTGTTCGGCGAAGGCCCGGCCCGCCGCCGCGAGCATCCGCGTACGGTTCTCGGCGGCGTCCCGCCGAAGGGCCGGGCGCTCGCGCGGCTGCCGCACCCGGTCGCTGTCGTCGGTGACCATCCCTCGAACCTCGCTCGTTCACTCGTTCGTGGGGACCTTACGTCACCGCTGCTCGTCGCCGGGGAAGTCCGTGGACCGGCTCACCTCGGCCCACGCGTGGGTTTCCCGGGCCCGGCCCTCGGACGACGTCTCGGCGAACTCGACCGCGTCGGAGCCGAGCAGCAGCCGCAGGGGCGGTGCGTCGAGGCGGGCGACCTCGGTGATGACGCGGGCCGCGCGGGCCGGGTCTCCGGGCTGGGCGCCGTCCGTGGAGTCACGGAAGCGGTTGATCACACCGACGGTCCCGTCGTAGTCCTCGCCCACCTCGGCGCGGTGCATGGACGATCCCTGCCAGTCGGTGCGGAACGCGCCGGGCTCCACGATGGTGACCTTGATCCCGAGCGGTTTCACCTCGTTGTTGAGGACCTCCGAGAAGCCCTCGACCGCGAATTTCGCGGTCTGGTAGGCGCCCATCCCCGGGGTGCCGCCGACACGTCCGCCGACCGACGAGAACTGGATGAAGCGGCCCGACCGCTGCTTGCGCAGCACGGGCAGGGCCGCCCTGGTGACATTCACGACGCCGAACAGATTCGTCTCGATCTGGGCGCGGAAGTCGTCGTCCGGCATCTCCTCGATGGGGGCGGAGTTGGCGTAACCGGCGTTGTTGACGACGACGTCGAGCCCGCCGAACGCGTCGAGCGCCAGTCGCACGGCGGCGTGGGCGGCCGCTGCGTCGGTGACATCGAGCGCGGCCGCGCGGACACGCTCTCCGTATTTCTCCACCAGGGGGCCGAGCTGTTCCGGACGGCGGGCCGTCGCGACGACGTTGTCCCCGGATTCGAGTACGGCCTCGGCCAGCTCACGTCCGAATCCGCGCGAGCTGCCGGTGATAAGCCATGTCTGTGTCATGTCCGGCCTCCCCGGGTCCGCCTGACCACGGCCGGGCCAAGCGATAGGCAGCCTCTCATTTAAAGCTAACACGGCGGCGCTCATGAGCCCTGACCGTCAGCGGGCTTTCCGCGGGTGGAGATCCGGGCGATCCGAGATCCATTGCCAGGTTGTCCGTTACCGAGCGTGAGTCACGGCGTTGAACGTGCATGAAGGCCGCACATCGTGCGGCCGTGCTCAAAACGTTCAAGGAGAAACTTGATGTTGCGTATCGCGAAGGCAGCTGCCGTTCTCGTCGGCACGGGCGCCGTGCTGGCCGGTGGCGCCGGTATGGCTGCCGCTGACGCCGGCGCCGAGGGTGCGGCCATCGGCTCGCCCGGTGTCCTGTCCGGCAACCTGCACCAGTCCCCGGTGAGCACCCCGGTCAACCTCTGTGGCAACACCGTCAACGTGACCGGTCTGCTCAACCCGGCGTTCGGCAGCAAGTGCGCCAACATCTCGGTCCAGGAGCAGGCCGGGGGACAGCAGGGCGCGCACCAGGGCGGCTACGGCGGCTGATCGCGGGAGTGAGATGCGCGGCCTCGGGGGCCGCGCGATTCCGCTGAGTGACGGCCTCCCGCGTTTCCGCGCGGGAGGCCGTCGCGCGTGCCGAGCCGATATGTGCCGGGGGCGCCGGCAGCTCGCCCGGCACGGCAGGTCAGACGTACCGATACAGCCCCCGGTGATCAAGGAGCTGGGACGGCTTGACGTTCCACGGCGGCATCGGTTCCTCCAGGCTGATCGCCCGGCCACGCTGCGGATCACCGGAGCGCAGCTTTCTCCGCGGCAGATAGCCCGCCGCCTTCGGGTGCCTGCGCTGCCAGCGGTCCCAGAGCAGGTCGACAAAGGCGTGATGGAGCCAGAAGACCGGGTCGTTGGGAGACGCCGCGCCCAGCATGTGGCCGCCGACCCAGCGGTGCACGCGGTTGTGATTGCGCCAGCGGGCCTGTCCGCCGGACGTCCAGCCCTCGAGCCGGTTACGGAAGCCGGTGGTGACGGTCGAGTCCCACGGAGCCGCGTCGTACACCTTCTGCTTCATCGCCGCGGCCAGCTCGGCCTTGCTGGGCAGCGAGATCGGCGCGGCCGGGCGGCCGAAGTTGCGGGCGAGGTATCTGTCCTCCGTGACACTGCTCGTGATCGTCCAGTTCCCCGTCTGATAGGCGAAAGGCCCCGTCGTGACCTGCTGGTCGCGCGAGCGGCCGTTCCCGCCGAGGAAGTCGTCGGACCACAGCGCGGCGGCGGGCGTGTTGTCGGTCGTCCAGTCCCAGTACGGCACGCTCACCCCCGGGTCCACCCGCTGAAGAGCCCCCTCGAACTCCAGCAGGAACCGCCGGTGCCAGGGCAGGAACGACGGGGCCATGTGCCCGGCACGCGCTCCGCCCTTCGCGTCGGAGACGTAGTACTGGATGTGCAGCCGGACGAAGTCCTCGTACTCGCCCCGGCGTTTGAGCTCCAGGACGGCGCTGACGAACCTCTTCCTCTCGGCGCCGCTGAGATCGCGCTGGTTCTTTCTGGTGTACACCGGTGAAGCTCCTCCCTCGGTCAGATGTGGTGGTTCGGTCCGGAGAGCGACAGCTGAGCGCCGTCGAGGTCGTCGACCGCCGCGCGGGCCACTTCGAGCGGGGTCGGGAACGACTCGTAGTGGTTGACCACGCTGAGATAGCTGCCGTCGGCCCGCCGCATCACCTGTAGGGGGCGGCCGTCGATCCGGATGTCGACGGCGGACGCGGGCGACAGCGGGGGGACGGCCGAGGCGGACGGGGCGGACGAGGTGGCCGCACGGGACGCGGCGGCGGTGTCCGGTCCCGCGACCTGGATATGGCGTCCGCGGTACATCTCGTCGACGGCGCCGCCGCCCGGCTTGTCGTCCGCGCCGGGTACCGCTCCCCCGGCCTCGGGCGCCGCCCGGCGGGCACCGAGGATGGGGGCCAGTGTGGTCGCGGTGCCCGCGACCACACCGAAGGTGAACACCGCACGCAGGAAATGGCGTCTCGGTTCCACCGGGGTTCCGCCTCGCATGAAGGACCTCCGCTCGTCGGTGCTGGACGGGGCAGGGGATCCGGCTGTGCGATGAGGACACAAGAGACCGGCCGCTGCCCCCGACCGGGACAACGAGACGCCGGCCAAACAGTTCTCCGACAGGCGAACAGTCGAGGCCCTGATGGGCGATTCAGACGATGCCGGTGACGGTCACCGTGATCCGTACCGGGTGGTCCGGTTCCGGCAGGACGCCGGCGGCCGCGGCCTCGACCGCCTCCCGGACGGCCCGGGTCACCTCGACGCTGCGGTAGGCCGTCCGCGCGACCAGCTGGATGTCGATGTACCACCGCGCCGGGCCGGCCGTCGGTGAGACGTGTACGCCCGGGGGCCGGCTGCCGTGGCCGGCGCGGGCGGTCGGGGTGGCGGACCCGGTACGGAGGCGTCCGGCGCGCGAGCCGGCGGAGGCGCGGAGCAGATCGGCGAGTCCCGGCCGCAGGAAGGCCACCCCCGGGACCTGCTGGACGGCGTCGGCGGCCGCCAGGGCCAGTTCTTCCTGGATTCCGTTCCCTCTCACCGGTACCTCCGGTCCTGGCCGTCGTGGCCGTCGTCGGCGTACCCGTCGTACACGGTGTACTCGGCGTACTCCTCGTCGAGTAGGTCGACGACGGTCACATCGATGGATTCCACCTCGATACCGATGGCGTTCCGCGCCGCCTCGGCCACGCGGGCGCGGACCGTCTCGGCAAGCTCAGGGAGTGAGCGGTGGGGCGCGGCGGCGACGTCCAGCCGGACGTGGACCGGGCCCCGGATTCCCGGCCCCGCCGGAGTCATGGCCGTGTCCCGGCCACCGGGCGGGTCCGGCGGACCGATCCGGCAGCTGCCCGCCCGTACCCCCGGCAGGGACTCGGCTACGGCGCGGAAGGTACGGGCCACCGCCGCCTCCACGATCCACGCGTCCTCGTCCGGGTCGCCGAGCGGCAGGGTCCTGCCGGGGCGCAGCTCCAGGCGGACGATGTCCATGATGCGACCGGTCAGATCGGTCAGTCCGGCCGGATCGGGGTCGGCGGCGTCGCGCGCCTGGCGTACGGCCTCGTCCAGGGCCGCCAGGTCGGCCAGCGCGGCGGTGCAGTGCGGGCAGTCGGACATGTGCGGGTCGTCGGCGGCCCGTCCGGTGTCCCCTGCCTCCCAGACGGCGCTCAGTTCACGGCCGCAGGGCAGCAGTTCCTCGTCGGCCGTCACTTCGGCCCCGGGCGTCTGCCCGGGGCGGCCGGACCGCGCGTTCAGCGCCATGCGCTCATCGCCTCCGTCAGGTAGCGGCGTGCTCGGAAAACCCGGCCGCGGACCGCCTGCAGGCTGATTCCGACCGTCTCCGCGATGTTCTCGTACGACATTCCGTGCAGCTCCCGCAGGACCCAGCAGACACGCTGTTCGGGGGAGAGTCCGCCCATCGCCGCGGCCAGCTCACGGCCGGCCGCATGGGACTCGGCCACGCGTGCGGGTGAGGACTCGGGGTCGGGCGCGGCCGGTTCCGGCACCGATTCGAGATCGGTCGCCGGGTGGCGGGCGCGCAGCTGGTTGAGGCACCGGTTGGTGACGATCCGGTACATCCACGTCCTGAAGGCGGATTCGCCACGGAATTCGGGCAGTTTGCGCCAGGCCTTCACAAAGGCTTCCTGCACCGCGTCCTCGGCCTCGGTACGGCTGCCGAGCAGGCGCGTCGCCAGCCGGAGCATGACCGGGCCGTGCCGGCGCACCAGCGTCTCGAACGCTTCCTCGTCGCCCTCGCCCGCGCGTACGGCCAGCAGCCCGTCGTCGGACCAGTCCTGGTACCGGTCCACGTCCTGGTACAGGTCATGGCCGCGCCGGTCCCGGTCCGGGTTCAAGCCCCGGTCCGGTGGGGGTGCTGACAGCTGTTTCCCGTGGCCGGGCACTCACCGACTCCTTTCGACACCCCCTCCGTGACACCCCCGACACGCTTTGCTGCGTCTGCCGTCCCTGCCCCTTGGACACCCGGGACGGTCCATCGTCACGTATGAACCCTCCGGTGCCCGTTCCGGCGCGCGAGCGGAGAAAGGTGCCGGACTCCGCGTGATAAATCACTGGATACCGGGTCCAAGAAGGTGAGAGTCCCCCGAGAGCAGGGCGACCGGACGGAGAAGTCAGGAGGCTGTGCCATGACAGCGACCCAGGAGATGCGTACCGGCGCGAAGAAGGCCGGGAGCGGGCAGCGCGACGCCGCCGCGCATTCCACCACCCTCGGCGCCGGATCCGTCGGCGCCGACGAACCGGCCGCCACGCGCGGCAGGACCTCCATCGCGGATGTCGTGGTCGTGAAGATCGCGGGCATGGCGGCGCGGGACATCCCCGGTGTGTACGACATGGGCGGCGGGCTGTCCCGCACCATGGGCGCCGTTCGGGACCGGGTGCCCGGCGGGCGCTCCAATGCCGGACGCGGCGTCAAGGTCGAGGTCGGCGAGCGCCAGACCGCCATCGACCTGGATCTGGTGGTGGAGTACGGCGTACCGATCACCGAGGCGTCCCGTGACGTACGGGAGAACGTCATCGCCGCGGTCGAGCGGACCACGGGCCTGGAGGTCGTGGAGGTGAACGTCAGCATCGACGACGTACACGTACCGGAGGACGACGACGAGTCGAGCGGTGGCGAGGGACGCGTCGAATGACTCCGATCGATATGAGGCGATGTGAGGTGAGTGATGAACACAGCTGTGGTGGGCCTGATCGCCGGTATGGCGCTGGGCTTCGCGGGCTGGTTCGGCGGGTTCGGGGCGTTCCTGCTGGTGGCCGCGCTCGGCGCGGTGGGTTTTGTCGTGGGCCTGCTCGCCGACCACGGCAGGCTGCGTGACTATCTGTGGCCGCAGGAGCGCAGGCGCAGGTGACCGCGGGTTCTCTCGCGCAGGGCTCCGGCTCTTAGGGCTTCGGCTCGTGGGGCTCCGGGGCCCTGCGGACGCCAGGACGGGGTACAGGGTCTGTAGCGCGGCGGTGCGGGTCGGGTCCGCCGATGCGATGAGGCAAGGTAGGGCCGGGCCGGCGGAGCACAGACCGCTGACCACACAGAACGCAGGAGGCACCGTGTCCGCCGAGGACCCCGGACCCACAGGCTCGCCGCAGCGCGGCGCGGACCCCGAAGGACGGAACCCCGAGGGGCGGAGCGGGCAGGCCGGCCCGCGCCGGGGCGCGCGGCTGACCGGCGCGCTGCGCCGTACGCCGATCGCGCTGTGGCGGGACGACGCCACGGACCGGGCCGCCGCTCTCACCTACTACGCGGTCCTGGCGATCTTCCCGGCGCTGCTCGTCACGGTGTGTTCCATCGGCCTCGCCGGTCCCGACGCCAGCGGCAAGCTCGCCAACCAGGTCACGGCCCTCGTCCCGGCGCAGTCCCAGGTCCTGGTGCACAGCGCACTGCAGGAGATGGCGGAGCAGCGCTCGGCGGCCTGGCTGCTGGCGTCGTTCGGCGCCGTCGGCGCACTGTGGTCGGCCTCCAGCTATCTCGGCGTGTTCCGCCGGGCCCTGCACACCATGAACGGCGCCGTCGACCACCGGCCGCCGTGGCGTACCGCGCCGCGTATCGCGATCACCGCCTGCGCCCTGCTCGCGCTGCTCGTGACCAGCGCCTTCACTCTCGTACTGACCGGCGAGGCAGCGGCCTCGCTGGGCCGGATGCTGGGGATGAGCAGCGCGGTGACACTGGTGTGGAGCGGGCTGAAGTGGCCGCTGCTGCTGGCGCTTGCCGCGGTCCTGGTGCTCATCGTGTTCCGTACGGGTCCGCCCGGGACACGCCGGCTGCGGCGCTCCCTGCCCGGTGGGATCCTGGCGGTCGCGCTCTGGCTGCTCACGTCCGCCGGCTTCGCGCTCTACACGGCGCACGCCGGCACGTACAACCGGCTCTACGGTTCGCTCGCCGGTGTCATCGTGTTCCTCGTCTGGCTCTGGGTCACCAACCTCTCGCTCCTGGCCGGGGCCCAGTTCAACGCCGAGCTCGCCAGGGGAAAGGCGGACCGGAGCGGCGACCGCGTGTCCGTACCGCCACCGCCCGCGGGCCGCTCGGCCGCACAGGCACGCCCGGCGTCCGCCGGCCGGCACGCCGGCTGATCCACGTACGGACCGGTCCGACGACCCGCGCCGTACGGCACGCAGGTCGTCGGACCGGCCGCGCGTGCCGGGCACGGGCACCCGGCACGTCGTCCTCGGTCGGTCAGCAGCTCAGATTGGACCCGGGAGTGGTCCCGAGGATCTGCGTGAAGCTCTGGTAGCTGTTGATCCGGCTCTGCACCTGTCCGGGGTTGCCACCGTTGCATTCGATACTGCCGTTGATGCTCCGGATGGTCTCCCCGAAGCCACGGCTGTTGACCATGGCGTTGTGGGGGGTCATCGTGCCGGGGCCGGTCTGGGTGTTCCAGTACCAGAGAGCCGTCTTCCAGGCCACGGCCGAGTCGTTCTGCACGAGGTTGGGGTTGCGGAGCAGGTCGATGCCCAGGGCGTCGCCGGCCGCCTTGTAGTTGAAGTTCCAGCTCAGCTGGATCGGTCCGCGCCCGTAGTACGCGGCCTGGCCCGCGGGGCAGCCGTACGACTGCGACGCGTCGCAGTAGTGCGGGTAGTTGGCCGTGTTCTGCTCGACGATGTGGACCAGTCCGCCGGTCTCATGGCTGACGTTGGCCAGGAAGGCGGCGGCCTCCTGGCGCTTGACCGTGTCGCTGCCGGTGTTCGCGAAGCCCGGGTAGGCGCTCAGGGCGGCGGTCAGCCCGCTGTAGGAGTAGAAGGAGTTCCGGCCGGGGAACATCTGGTTGAACTGGCCCTCGCTGACCACGAATCCGCCCTGCGGCGGCGGGTCGGTCGGCGGCGTGCCACTGCAGGTGTACGGCTCCCAGTACCAGGTGCTGATGACCGGGTCATAACCCGGGTTGTCGTGTTCGGCCTGGTAGAACTTGCCGTCGGTGTACTTGACGATGTCGCCGGCGACATACGACCGGCCCGCGGCCCAGGCCGGGTAGTCACAGGCGCCCGAGCCGTCGCCGGGGGTGGAGCCGCCACAGCTTCCCTGGTCGGCCCAGACATCGGTGGCGCCGGGGGTCTCCCCTTGCGTCCACCACTTCGCGGACCAGTTGTGACCGTTGTACGAGGCGGTGTTGCCGCCGGTGTAGACCGCGGACGCGTTCCAGCCGGTGGCGCAGGTGGCTGCGGAGGCGGAAGAGGCGGGCAGGAATATCGCGAGGGCGAGGGCCGAAACCATCGCCGTGAGCAGTGCCAGGACGCGCTGTCTCAAACGACTCACTCCTTCGCGCGGCCGGCGGAGAGCCGCTGGCCGACATGGGGGGTGAGGGAACCAAACCGGAATCCCGCACAGCTGTCAAGGTCTAGACCAAGTGGCGGAGTTGAGCGTCCACCCGGACCACGGCATACCGGCCATCGGGGTGCTTCCGGGTATCAATCGGGGTGCTTCCGGCCGTCAGTGGTGCGGACGCGAGAGCGTGGAGGCGCGGACCACGAGTTCGGGCTGCAGCACGATCCGCCGGTGCTCGTGCCCGGCGGCTCCGTCCCCGGTCTCCTCGATGAGCAGATCGGCCGCGGCCGCGCCGAGTTGGAAAGCGGGCTGGCGCACCGACGTCAGGGGTACGGCGGCGGCGGAGGCGAACTCGATGTCGTCGTAGCCGACGAGCGCGACATCCTCGGGCACCCGTATCCCCGCGTGGTAGAGGGTCTGCAGCACACCGAGAGCCAGCAGGTCGTTGGCGCAGAACACCGCGCTCGGCCGGGACGCCATGCCGAGCAGCCGTGCCCCGGCGTCCCGGCCCGCGACGACATCGAGGCGCGCGGCCTCGACCTGCCGCAACGCCTGCGGCGGCAGGCCCGCTTCCGCGAGGGCGAGAAGCGCGCCCGCGCGGCGGTCCTGGCACTGCGCCAGATGCATCGGACCGCTGACGTACACGATGTCGTGGCACCCGCGCCGCAGCAGATGGCGCACGGCCAGGGAGCCGCCCGCCACATCGTCGACGGAGACCGAACAGCCGTCCGCGCTGGGCACGATGCGGTCGACGAAGACAAAGGGGATGCCGTGGCGCCGGAACGCGTCGAGATTGCGGCCGCTCATGTCCGCCGGGGTGACGAGCACGCCCCGTACCTGCTGCTCGGAGAACATCGTGAGGTACGTGGCCTCCTCCGCCGGGCTCTCCGCGCTGTTGCACAGCATCACGCCGAGCCCGGCGGCGCGCGCGGAGCGTTCCGCGCCCGAGGCCACGTCCACGAAGAAGGGGTTGGCCATGTCGAGGACGAGCATGGCCAGAATGCGGCTGCGGCCCCCGCGCAGCTGACGCGCGGACTCGCTGCGCACATAGCCGAGCCGTTCGATGGTGGACAGGACGCGCCGGCGGGTCTCTTCGGTGACGGACTCGGGGCGGTTGATCACATTCGAGACGGTGCCCACCGAGACACCGGCCGCGCCCGCCACGTCCTTGATCCCCACCGGGCGACGCATCAGACGGCGACTTCCACGAGATCCAGGCCGGTGAGGCCGGCCAGGGCGCGCAGCTCCGGGAGCAGCGCGCCGGTGGCCAGGGCCCAGTGATGGCCGACACCGCTGGCGCTCCAGGCGTCGGTCCACTCCCCCGGGTCGCAGCCGAAGTCGACGCGGGAGGTGGTGTTGCCGATCCTCAGCAGCGGTCCTGCCACGACCTCGCCCTCGGCGGCGACCAGACGGTACCGGCCGTCGCGGCTCTGCCCGAGTCCGACGAGGGTGACGGGTCCGTGCCGTACGTCGAACTCGACGGAGACCCCCCAGCCGCGCTTGCCGTGGTAGACGCCGAGTCCGCGCAGCAGGGGCTTGCGTTCGCTGATGGCGAGGTGGCCCGGGCCGTCGTGGCCCATCTCGACGACGCCGGCCGTGAAGTCCAGTGCCTGCAGTTCGGTGAACGAGCCGCCGGCGCCGAGACGGTCGGCGATGAGCATGGCCAGTGACGTACGGAGTTCGTACTCACCACAGGCCGGGATCCCCCGGGCGGTCAGCAGCGAGGAGCCGAGGATCATGCCCGCGCCGAGCCGTTCATGGATCTCGCCGTCCAGCCCGCGGTGGTAGTACGCGAGGGAGTCGAGGTCGAAGTCGGAGACGAGCCGGTCGAGGCCGACGGCGACGCGCGCGGCCCACCGGAGGTCGTCCTCGACCACGGAATCGGCGAGTTCGAAGACCTCGCGTGTCTCGTCGAGTTTCGCCGTGAGTTCGCTCTCCCCGACCTGGTCGACCCGTACCCGGAGATCGTCGAATTCGAGGACCTCCACATGGCCGCCGAGGTTGCCGGGGACCATGGTGAGGTCGGTGGAGACGTCGTACATACCGGGGTAGAGATGCCCCATCAGGCCGTGCCGGCCACCGCGCAGCACCGCGCGGACCCCGGCGGCGCGGATCCAGCGGCCGATGCGCTCCCAGGCGCGCTCGTCCTCCAGATGTCCGGAGACGGAGCGGAAGGGCACGCCGACGCGTTCGAAGGCGTTGGCCATCTCCGGCAGCGGACAGGCGCCGCAGTACGCCAGCCACTGTCCGGTGTCGAAGGACGCGTGGTCCATCGCCGGGGTCGGCTGAAGGTTGATCAGCAGCACGGGGGCGCCGCTGCGCCGCGCGACGGGCACGAGCATCGTGGCCGTCATATAGGTGGTGAGGAAGCCGACGATCAGATCGCAGTCGGCGGCGCGCAGCCTCTCGGCGGCCTCGGCGCCCTCCTGGGCGTCGGAGATGAAGCCGACGTCGACCACCTCGGCGTCGAACTCCCGCATGCGCTCGGTGACCCGGGCGGCGGACCGCCTGAGCTGTGGGAGGAGGTCGGGGAACTGGGGCCAGTAGGCACCCAGTCCCCCGGCGACGAGGCCGATCCTGGGCTTGCGGGCGACAGCGGGGGTACGGGCGGTCATGGCGGCTCCGTAAGGGGTGAGGCGGCACGGGAGCCGGACTCCGACAGCGCCCACGGGAGGCGGACGCGTTGCGCAGGGGCCCCGCTCAGAAGTCGAAGGTGTCGATGTTCTTCTTGTCGAAGACGGTCGGCTCGCCGAGGATGACCTCGCCGTCCTTGCCGACGGTGTACTCACCGAGCTTGCCCGCCTTGAACTTCTCGCCCTCGGCGCCGGTGATCTGGCCGGAGGCCAGGGCCGCGGCCGCGTACGAGCCCAGGTAGCCCAGCTCCTCGGGGTTCCACAGGGAGAACTGCTCGACGGTGCCGTCCTTGACGTACTTGCGCATCTGGTTCGGGGTGCCCAGGCCGTTGAGGACGACCTTGCCCTGGTACGAGGAGTCACTGAGGTAGCGGGCGGCAGCCGCGATACCGACGGTGGTGGGCGAGATGATGCCCTTGAGGTCGGGGTACGCCTGCAGCAGGCCCTGGGTCTGCTGGAAGGACTTCTGGTCGGCGTCGTCCCCGTACGCGACCTTCACGAGCTGCATGTTCTTGTACGCGGGCTGCTTCAGCTCGTCCTTCATGAACTCGATCCAGGTGTTCTGGTTCGTGGCGTTCTGGGTGGCGGAGAGAATGGCGATCTTGCCCTGGTAGCCGATCTGTTCGCCCAGGTGCTGGACGAGGCTGCGGCCGATCTCCTCGGAGCTGGCCTGGTTGATGAACAGCTGCCGGCAGTCCTTGGCGGTGTCGGAGTCGTACGCGACGACCTTGATGTCCTTCTTCATGGCTTGCTTGAGCGGGCCGCACACCGCGTTCGGGTCGTTGGCCGCGATCAGGATCGCGTCCTGGCGCTGCTGGATGAGGGTGTTGATGTACGAGACCTGGGAGGACGCGCTCGCGTCGGAGGGGCCGACCTCCTTGCCGGTTCCGCCGTACTCCTTGGCGGCGGCGATGCCGGCCTCGTCGACGATCTTCTCGTACGGATTGTTGATCTGCTTGGGCAGGAAGGCGAGCTTGAGGCCCTTCTTGAGGGGCGCGCCCGGGTCTGCTTTGGCGGCGGTGCCCGCCTTCGAGGTGTCCTTCTTCGCGCTGTCCTTGGTGGTGCCGGAGCAGGCGGTGAGTGCGACGGCGAGGGCGCAGGCGGTGGCGGCGGTGGCTGCCGCGCGGCGCCGGGCAGGGCTGAGGATCGTCATGGGGGGTGGACCTTTCGCGAGGCTCGGGGGCGGGTGCTCAGGAGCGGGTGCTCGGGGAACTCAGGACGCGTCGGACGGCGGGGACGTGTTCGCGGCGCGCCCGTGGCGGCGTTCGGCCACGGTGGTGATGACCCGCGGGGTGAGGACGGAGGCGACGAGCAGCAGCCCGGTCACGATGACCTGGACCTCGTTCGGCACGTCGTTCAGCGTGAGCAGGTTCTTGAGGACTCCGATGAGCAGCACACCGGCGACCGCGCCGAAGAGCGTGCCCTTGCCGCCGTCGAAGTCCACGCCGCCGAGCAGTACGGAGGCGATGACGAGCATTTCGAAGCCGAGGCCGTTGTCGGCGCGTGCGCTGCCGTACCGGAGGGTGAAGACGATGCCGGCGAAGGCGGAGAACAGCCCGGTGACCACGAAGAGGATCTGTTTGAAGCGCTTGACCCTGATCCCGGCGAAGTAGGCGGCCTCCTCCTGCGCGCCGATGGCGAACAGCGACCGTCCGAAGGCGGTGGAGTGCAGCAGTACGGCCGTGGCCACGGCCAGCACGAGGAACAGGGCGATGGGGTAGGTGACGAACGTGCCCGGGATGGTGGTGGTGTCCACGGCCCAGTCGGCGTACGTCTGGGGGAAGTCGGTGACGGCGTCGCTGCCGAGGGCGACCGAGGCGAGGCCCCGGTAGAGGGCGAGGGTGCCGATGGTGACGGCGAGCGAGGGCAGGCCCACGCGGGTGACCAGCCAGCCGTTGAGGAGCCCGCCGGCGACGCCGGCCAGCAGCACCACGGGCACGATCATCTCGAAGGCCCAGCCGGCCTCCCACAGCGCCCCGGTCAGGGCGCTGCCGAGGCCCAGCATGGAGGCGACGGACAGATCGACCTGGCCGGCCACCACCAGCAGGGTCATGGGCAGGGCGATCAGGGCGACTTCGGCGATGTCGTTGAAGGCGAAGGCGAGGTTCTCGCCGGACGCGAAGCCGTCGGTGCTGCCCAGACCGACGACGAAGACCGCCACCAGCAGGGCGCCGACCGCCGTGTCCCAGCGCAGGCCCACGGCCCTGACGAGTTCGCCGGCCGTCGCCGCGCGGGGCGCCGGCGCCTTGTCCTGGGGCCGCGGCGCGGTCTGTGTGTCAGGCGCCATTCCCATGTCGGGCGCTCCTCTTCCTCAGTGCGGCTGTCATCCGCAGGGTCACGATCCGGTCGACGCTGATGGCCGCGAGGAGCAGCGCGCCGGTGATGGCGCCCTGCCAGAACGCGTCGACCTTCAGGACGACCAGCGCGCTGCCGATGGTGGTGAGCAGCAGCGCGCCGAGCGCCGCGCCCCACACCGTGCCGGTGCCGCCGGTGATGGCGACGCCGCCGACGACCACCGCGCTGACGACGGTGAGTTCCCAGCCGTGGGCGTTGTCCGCGACGACGGTGCCGAAGCGGGCGAGCCACAGCGCGCCGGCGAACCCGGCCACGGCGCCGGAGAAGGCGTAGGCGCCGAGGATCCGACGGCGGATCGGCACGCCCGCGAGCCGGGCGGCCTCGGGGTTGGAGCCGATGGCGTAGAGCTCACGTCCCGACCGGTAGCCGCGCAGGTAGTAGGCGGTGGCGGCGAGCAGGACCACGGCGATGAGCGGGAGATAGGGGATGCCGAGGAGACTGCCGCTGCCCAGGTCGAGGATCGGGTCGGGGACGTCGGCGGCGCCGATCTGGTCGCCCTGCGCCCACCAGTAGTCCAGGCCCTGGATGATGTAGAGCATGCCGAGGGTCACCACGAGCGCCGGTACCCTGCCGAAGCTGACAAGGGCGCCGCTGACCAGCCCGCAGAGCACGCCGAGGGCGATGCCCAGCAGCATGACGGTGAGGACTCCGTGGTCGGTCCCCGCGACGAACTTGCCGCAGGCGAAGGCGGAGAGCCCGACGACGGAGCCGACCGAGAGGTCGATGTTGCGGGTGATGACGACCACGGACTGGCCAACGGCGAGCAGGACCAGGATGGAGGCGTTGAGGAGGAGGTCCTTGACGCCCTGGTCGTCGAGGAAGCGCGGGTTGGAGATCCAGGTGCCGAGGATGAGCAGCGCCAGCGCTCCGGCGATGCTGATCTCCCTGGCCCGGAACACGGCGTCGACGAGCGAGCGGGCCGATCCTTCGTCCTTCGTGGTCGTGGTGGGCTTGTCCAGCAGGCTGGTCATGCCGCCGCCCTTTCGCCGCGTCCGGTGGCGGCCGCCATCACCGATTCCTCGGTGGCCTCGGCGCGGGGGATCTCGGCCGTCAGCCGGCCCTCGTGCATGACGAGTACGCGGTCGGCCATGCCCAGCACCTCGGGGAGGTCGGAGGAGATCATCAGGACGGCGAGTCCCTCGGCGGCCAGGGAGGACAGCAGACGGTGCACCTCCGCCTTGGTGCCGACGTCGATGCCGCGGGTGGGTTCGTCCACGATGAGCACGGCCGGTTCGGTGGCCAGCCACTTGGCGAGGACGACCTTCTGCTGATTGCCGCCGGAGAGCACCCCGACGGGGTCGGCGAGGCGGTTGTACTTGAGCTGGAGGCGTACGGCCCAGTCTGCGGCCCGGCCGCGCTCCAGGGCCCGGCGCACCAGGCCGCCCCTGCCGAGCCGGTCGAGGCCGGTGAGGGCGATGTTCCGCTCGATGGACATCTCCATCACCAGACCGCGCTGCCTGCGGTCCTCGGGGACGAGCGCGAGTCCGGCGTCCATGGCCGCGGTCGGTGAACCGGCGGGCAGCTTGCGCCCGTTGACCTCGACCTCGCCGGCGTCGGCCCGGTCGACGCCGAAGACGGCCTGCGCCACCTCGCTGCGTCCCGCGCCGACGAGCCCGGCCAGGGCGACGATCTCGCCCCGCCGTACGTCGAACGAGATGTCCCGGAACACGCCCTCGCGGGTCAGCCGGCGCACCGACAGGGCCGTCTCTCCCACGGCTGCCCGCTGTTTGGGATACAGCTCGCCGAGGTCGCGGCCGACCATTCCGCGGACCAGGTCGTCCTCGGTGAGTCCGGTCAGCGGCTGCGAGGAGATCCAGCGGCCGTCGCGCAGGATGGTGACCCGCTGGCAGAGCGAGAAGATCTCCTCCAGCCGGTGGGAGATGAACAGGACGGCGGCGCCCTCGGCGCGCAGGGTCCGTACGACGGAGAACAGCCGGGCGGTCTCACTGCCCGTCAGGGCCGCCGTGGGCTCGTCCATGATGAGGACGCGCGCGTCGAACGAGAGCGCCTTGGCGATCTCGACGATCTGCTGGTCGGCAATGGAGAGGCCACGGGCGGGCCGGTCCTGGTCGAGCTCCACGCCGAGCCGTCTCATGAGCGCGGCGGTCGTCTCCCGTACGGCCTTCCGGTCGATCCGGCCCAGGGAGCGCCTCGGCTGACGTCCCATGAAGATGTTCTCGGCGATCGACAGATCGGGGAAGAGCGTCGGCTCCTGGTAGATGACGGCGATGCCCGCGTCCCGGGCGTCGGCCGGGCCGTGGAAGACGACGGTCCTGCCGTCGAGCAGCACCTCGCCCGTGTCGGGCCTGTGCACCCCGGCGAGCGTCTTGATCAGGGTGGACTTGCCCGCGCCGTTCTCCCCGGCGAGGGCGTGCGCCTCACCGGGGAACAGGTGCAGGGAGACGTCACGCAACGCCCGTACGGCGCCGAAGGACTTGCTCACATCCTTCAGGGCAAGGACCGGGGCGGGCCCCGTGCTGTCCGGGGCGGGGCCCGTGGCGGGCTGGTTCATGAGGGCTCCTCAGCAGCGGTGAACTGGTGACACCACCCGCCGTGAAAGGTTTCAATGAGGTTGCTCGGAAGCTAAACGGCGATTGCCGACGGCGTCAATGGCCCGCGCGCCACATTTTCCGGTGAATCCGCAGGGCGCGGATCCGGCAACCACAGGTGCTGCACGGAGGGTTGACACGTCTTCACGACTCCCATAGCTTCACCGCGATGAAACGATTCACAAAGGATTGCATCACTGACTCGCACCGCGGGTCCGCACCACGGGAGCGCTGAGAGATGACGGGTCGATCCGCCGTGTCCGCTGTGAAGGCGGCGCTGAAGTCACAGTCCGTCGAGACGCCGTCGTGGGCGTTCGGGAATTCGGGCACGCGCTTCAAGGTGTTCGCGCAGCCGGGGGTGCCGCGGACACCGCGGGAGAAGCTGGCGGACGCGGCGCGGGTGCACGCGCACACGGGCGTCGCTCCGACGGTGGCGCTGCACATCCCGTGGGACCGGGTGGACGACTACGGCGCGCTCGCCGCCGACGCGCGCGAGCTGGGGCTGCGCGTCGGGGCGATCAACTCGAACGTGTTCCAGGACGACGACTACAAGCTGGGGTCCGTCACCCACCCGGACGCCGCGGTGCGCCGCAAGGCGCTGGGACATCTGCTGGAGTGCGTGGACGTCATGGACGCCACGGGCTCGCGCGATCTGAAGCTGTGGTTCTCGGACGGGATCAACTACCCGGGGCAGGACGACATCTCGGCGCGTCAGGGCCGGCTCGCCGAGGCCCTGTCCTCGGTGTACGAGCGGCTCGGCGAGGGGCAGCGGATGCTGCTGGAGTACAAGCTGTTCGAGCCCGCCTTCTACGCCACGGATGTGCCGGACTGGGGGACGGCGTACGCGCACTGTCTGCGGCTGGGGCCGAAGGCGCGGGTCGTCGTCGACACCGGACACCACGCGCCCGGCACCAACATCGAGTTCATCGTCGCGGTACTGCTGCGCGAGAAGAAGCTCGGCGGATTCGACTTCAACTCCCGCTTCTACGCGGACGACGACCTGATGGCCGGGGCCGCGGACCCCTTCCAGCTGTTCCGGATCATGTACGAGGTGATCAGGGGCGGCGGGTTCACGGCGGAGACGGCCTTCATGCTCGACCAGTGCCACAACATCGAGGAGAAGATCCCCGCGATCATCCGGTCGGTGATGAATGTGCAGGAGGCCACGGCCAAGGCGCTGCTGGTGGACGCGGACGCGCTCGACGCGGCGCAGCGGAGCGGCGATGTGCTGGCGGCCAACGCGGTGCTGATGGACGCGTTCAGCACCGACGTACGCCCGCTGGTGGCGGAGGTCCGTACCGAACTCGGCGCGGACGCGGACCCCGTGGCCGCGTACCACGCCTCCGGCTACGGCAAGAAGATCATCGCCGATCGGGTCGGCGGCACCCCGGCGGGCTGGGGAGCCTGAGCCGTCCACCGACCGCCCACCGACCGTTCGCGGCCCCCGCTCGCCCGCCTCGCCCAAGGCACCACATCCCAGAGGGACATGATGACCGACCAGCCCCACGTCCATCCGGTGGCAGCGCAGTTGCTCGACCGCTCGCACCGGCTCGGCGCCGATCCGCGCAACACCAACTACGCCGGCGGCAACACCTCCGCGAAGGGCTCCGCTCCGGACCCCGTGACCGGCGACGATGTCGAACTGATGTGGGTCAAGGGGTCCGGCGGCGATCTCGGCACCCTCACCGCCGGCGGGCTGGCGGCGCTGCGGGTCGACCGGCTGCGTGCGCTGACGGGGGTCTATCCGGGGGTGGCGCGCGAGGACGAGATGGTCGCCGCGTTCGACTACTGCCTGCACGGCAAGGGCGGCGCTGCCCCGTCCATCGACACCGCCATGCACGGACTGGTCGACGCCCCTCATGTGGACCATCTCCACCCGGACTCGGGTATCGCGCTGGCCTGCGCGGCCGACGGGGAGAAGCTGACCGCCGAGTGCTTCGGCGACACCGTGGTCTGGGTGCCCTGGCGCCGGCCCGGCTTCCAGCTCGGCCTGGACATCGCCGCGGTCAAGGAAGCCAATCCGCGGGCCATCGGCTGTGTGCTCGGCGGCCACGGCATCACCGCCTGGGGCGCCACCTCGCAGGAGTGCGAGCGTAATTCCCTGCACATCATCCGTACCGCAGAGGCCTTCCTGACCGAGCGGGGCAGGGCGGAGCCCTTCGGTCCGGTCCTTCCCGGGTACGAGCCGCTGCCCGAGGGCGAGCGGCGGGCCAGGGCCGCGGCGCTCGCCCCGCTGATCCGCGGTCTCGCCTCCACCGACCGGCGGCAGGTCGGCCACTACACCGACGCCGGTCCCGTCCTCGACTTCCTCTCCCGCGCCGGACACCCGCGGCTGGCGGCCCTGGGCACCTCCTGTCCCGACCACTTCCTGCGCACCAAGGTCCGGCCCCTGGTCCTCGATCTGCTGGCCGGCGCACCGCTGGAGCGGATGAAGGAGCGGCTGGCGGAGCTGCACGCCGACTACCGCGAGGAGTACCTGGCGTACTACGAGCGGCACGCGGCCCCCGATTCACCGGCGATGCGAGGCGCCGACCCGGCGATCGTGCTGGTGCCCGGCGTCGGCATGTTCTCCTTCGGCAAGGACAAGCAGACCGCCCGGGTCGCCGGTGAGTTCTATCTCAACGCCGTCCAGGTGATGCGCGGCGCCGAGGCGGTCTCCTCGTACGCGCCCATCGAGGAGGCCGAGAAGTTCCGTATCGAGTACTGGGAGCTGGAGGAGGCCAAGCTGCGCCGGATGCCCGCCCCGAAGGCGCTGGCCACGCGGGTCGCGCTGGTGACGGGGGCCGGCTCCGGGATCGGCAGGGCCATCGCGCACCGGCTGGTCGCCGAAGGTGCGTGTGTCGTCGTCGCCGATCTCGACGGCGACAGCGCGAGGACGGTCGCCGAGGAACTGGGCGGCGCCGACCAGGCGGTCGCGGTGACCGCCGATGTGACGGACGAGGAGCAGATCAGGGCGGCGTTCGACGCGGCCGCCCTCGCCTTCGGCGGAGTGGACCTGGTCGTCAACAACGCCGGTATCTCCATCTCCAAGCCGCTGCTGGAGACCACGGCCGGGGACTGGGACCTCCAGCACGCCATCATGGCCCGTGGCTCCTTCCTGGTCTCCCGCGAGGCGGCCCGGGTGATGACCGATCAGGGATTCGGCGGCGACATCGTCTACATCGCCTCCAAGAACGCGGTGTTCGCGGGGCCCAACAACATCGCCTACTCCGCGGCCAAGGCAGACCAGGCCCACCAGGTGCGGCTGCTCGCCGCCGAGCTGGGCGAGCTCTCCATCCGGGTCAACGGCGTCAACCCCGACGGGGTGGTCCGTGGTTCCGGGATCTTCGCGGGCGGCTGGGGCGCCGAACGCGCCGCGGTCTACGGGGTCGCGGAGGAGAAGCTCGGCGAGTTCTACGCGCAGCGCACGCTTCTCAAGCGGGAGGTGCTGCCCGAGCATGTGGCCAACGCCGTGTTCGCTCTCACCGGCGGCGATCTCAGCCACACCACGGGGCTGCACATCCCGGTCGACGCGGGGGTGGCGGGCGCCTTCCTGCGCTGAGGGCGGCGGGGGCCGGGCGCTCACCGGCCGGCCTCTCCGCGCGCCTGCCCGCTGCCTGCCCGCAGTCCGTCCGCGCGCCTGCCCGCAGTCCTCGCCGGCCCCTGCCCGCGGTCCGTCCGCGTGCGGCGCCGGCTGCCCGCCGATCAACGAGGTCCGCCGTGCCACTCACCGAAGCCGTCCCCTTCGCCGCCGTCGACCTCGGCGCGTCCAGCGGCCGCGTCATGCTCGGCCATGTCTCCGGCCACGGCGCCGGCACGCTGCGCCTCCAGGAGGTCCACCGGTTCCCCAACCGTCCGGTGCGGACCGCCGGCACGCTGCAGTGGGACATCCTGTCCCTGTACGGGGGCGTGCTGGACGGCCTGCGGGCCGCCGGCGCGAGCGCCGGGCGGGCGCCGGCGAGCGTCGGGATCGACACCTGGGCCGTCGACTACGGCCTGCTCGACGCCTCCGGCGCGCTGCTCGGCAATCCGGTGCACTACCGGGACACCCGCACGGAGGGCGAGGCAGCCAAGGTGGCCGCGGTGCTGGCGCCGGCCGCCCTGTACGCGGCCACCGGCCTGCAGTATCTGCCCTTCAACACCCTGTACCAACTGACCGCCGCTCAGGGCAGTGCGGCGCTCGGCGCCGCGAACCGGCTGCTGCTGATCCCCGATCTCATCGCGTACTGGCTGACCGGTGAGACCGGGACCGAACTCACCAACGCCTCCACCACCCAGCTCATCGACCCCCGCACCCGCGACTGGTCCCGGCCCGTCGCCGACGCGCTCGGCATCGACCTGACGCTGTTCGCACCCCTGCGCGGTCCGGGCGCCCCGGCGGGACATCTACTTCCCGACGTCCTGGCCGAGACCGGTCTGACGGGCCCGGTCCCGGTGACGGCCGTCGGGTCCCATGACACCGCCTCCGCCGTCGCGGCGGTCCCCGCGTCCGGCGACCGGTTCGCGTACATCGCCACCGGCACCTGGTCCCTCGCCGGACTGGAGCTGGACTCCCCCGTGCTCACCGAGGAGAGCCGGCGGGCCAACTTCACCAATGAACTCGGCGTCGACGGCACCGTCCGCTATCTGCGCAACATCATGGGGCTGTGGCTGCTCCAGGAGTGCCTGCGTACGTGGGAGGCGGACGGCGCACCCCAGCGGCTGGACCGGCTGCTGCGCGAGGCAGCCGACGTGCCGGGGCTGCGGTCGTTCGTCGACGCCGACGACCCGGCGTTCCTCGCACCGGGAGACATGCCGCGGCGGATCGCGGACGCCTGCCGCCGTTCCGGCAGGCCGGCGCCGCAGGGCCCGGCCGGGGTCACCCGCTGTGTCCTCGATTCCCTGGCCCTCGCCCACCGGCGCGCGGTCGAGGACGCCCAGCGCCTGTCGGGCCGCGCCGTGGACACCGTGCACATCGTCGGCGGCGGGGCCCGCAACGACCTGCTGTGCCGGCTCACCGCCGACGCCTGCGGGCTGCCCGTCGTGGCCGGCCCTGCGGAGGCCGCGGCCCTCGGCAACGTACTCGTCCAGGCACGCGCGGCGGGTACGGTCCGGGGGGACCTCTCCGATCTGCGTGCCCTGCTCCGCGCCACGCTGGCCCCGCGCCGGTACGAACCCGCCGGTGACCGGGGGGCCTGGGACCGGGCGGCGGCGCTGATCGCCGCCGGGGAGCCACGGCCGTGACGGATGCGCGGAGCCCACGGCGACCGTCCTCGCGATGCGTACCGCGCATATGATGGTCCACCCGGTCAGGGGTTCCGACGAGTAGTGACAGGGCAGGCAGGACGCGTGGTGCAGACGGTCGGCATAAAGGATGTGGCCCGGCTGGCCGGTGTCTCGGTCGGGACCGTCTCGAATGTGCTCAACCGGCCGGAGAAGGTGTCGGAGCACACCCGCGTGCGGGTACGGGCGGTGATCGACCAGCTCGGTTTCGTACGGAGCGAGACGGCCCGGCAGCTCAGGGTCGGTACCAGCCGCATCCTGGCCATCCTGGTGCTCGACATGGCGAACCCCTTCTTCGTCGCCGTGGCCAAGGGCGCCGAACGCGCGGCGCGCGAGGCCGGGCTCGGGGTGATGCTCTGCAACAGCGCGGGAAGCACGGCCGAGGAGGCGGAGTATCTGTCGCTCTTCGCCGAGCAGCGGGTGCGCGGGGTGCTGCTCACCCCGGCCGACACGACCGGCGCCAATGTGCGGGAGTTCGCGCGTCAGCGCATTCCGTTCGTGCATGTCGACCGCGCCGTGCCGGCCGCCGAGGGCTGTTCCGTCTCGGTGGACGATGTGGCGGGCGGCGCGCTCGCGGTCCGGCATCTGCTGGCGGCAGGCCACCGTTCCGTGACCTATATCAGCGGCCCGATGTCCCTCCCCCAGTGCCGGGACCGGCGCACCGGAGCGCTGGCCGCCCTGCGCGAGGCCGGGCTGCCCGAACAGGCCCTGCGCCAGGTGGAGACGGCGCGGCTGGACGTGGCGTCGGGCATAGACGCCGGGGCGCGGCTGCTGGGCCTCGCGGAGCGCCCCACGGCCGTGTTCTGCGCCAACGACCTGCTCGCGCTGGGCGTTCTGCAAGCCATGTACGGGGCCGGGGTCGACGTCCCCGGCGATGTGTCGATCGTCGGCTACGACGACATCGAGTTCGCCGCGGCGGCCGTCGTACCGCTGACGTCCGTACGGCAGCCCGCGGCCCGGATGGGGCGTACGGCCGCGGAGATGCTGATGGACGAGACGGGACCGGACGCGGACGGCCACACGCATCGCTCCGTCGTGCTCCAGCCCGAGCTGGTGGTACGCAGCTCGACGCGCCGACTCGGACCGGGCGCCGGGCCGGTCGTGGAGCGGGAGCGGTTGTGACGGACCGTCAACGGAGCGAGGCGGCCAGGTCCGCGGTCGACGCGGCGGTCGGAGCCGCCGGCCTGCCGGCCGGGGAGGTGACGCGGTGCGAGCCGCTGTCGGGGGGTACGTACAACGCGCTCTTCCGGGTCTCGCTGCGTGACGGCCGGGAGTGGGTGGTCAAGGTCCCGCCGCCGGTGTCGCGCCCCGGGCTCGGTTATGAGCGCGATCTGCTCCGTGGCGAGGTGGCGTTCTACACGGCGGTGGGCACGGTCGACGGTGTGCCGGTGCCGGAGGTCGTGCGGTACGCAGGCGATCCGACCGCCGCGACCGGGGCGTTCCTGATCATGTCGGCGCTTCCGGGTGCGCCGTGGCACGAGCGGGACGGCGAACTGGCCCCGGAGGAACGTGCCGGGCTGCGGCGGGAGTTGGGCAGCCTGGTCGCGCGGACACATACGGTGACCGGGCCGGGATTCGGCTACCCTGCGCTACCGCTGGGTCCGCTCGCCGGAACCTGGCGTGAGGCGTTCACGGCCATGATGGCGGGGCTTCTGGACGACGCGGAACGCTACGGGGCGCGGCTGCCGCGAAGCCCGGCCGTGATCCGCGCTCTGACGGCCGAGGTGTCGGGGGTCCTCGACGAGGTCACCGTCCCCGTCGCCGTCCACTTCGATCTGTGGCAGGGCAATGTGCTGCTCGACGGCGGGGCCGGCGCCCGTACGGTCAGCGGGATCGTGGACGGCGAGCGGATGTTCTGGGGCGATCCGCTCGCGGATTTCGTCTCCCTGGCGCTGCTCGGCGACATCGAGGAGGACACGGACTTCCTCGCCGGATACGCGGCGGCGGGCGGCCGGGCGGAGTTCGACGCGCCGGCCCGGCTGCGGCTGGCTCTCTACCGCTGCTATCTCTATCTGATCATGTTGGTGGAAGTGGTACCCCGCGACTACCCGGACGATCGGCGGGAGTGGGCATGGCGCCATGTGGCCCCGCAACTCGAAGCGGCGCTGAGGCACTTGGAGGCCCCCGCGGGGGCCGGAGCGCACCGGCCGTAGCGGATCAGGCACGGGCCGCGTCCGTACAGGGCCAGTTGATTCAAGAAAGGGTCAACAAACCGCCATCGACAACCAATGGCCAAGGCTGTCACGGATAGTCTCCGGCCGTGATATTGAACAGACAGACGAACACGTCCCCCGCTCCCACCGGCGCACCGCGCCGCACGCTGCTTCGCGCAGCCCTCGCGGGGACCGCCGCCACCGCCGGAGTGGCGCTCGCCGCACCGTCCGCCGGTGCGGCCACTCACTCTCGGTCGACGCGCGTCCGGCCGGCCACCCCGGACGAGGCGCTCAGAGAACTCGCTGAAGGCAACCGCCGCTGGCGGACCTTCCGCGAGCAGCACCCGCACGAGACGGAGACCGTGCGCCAGGCCCTCGTGTCGGGCCAGCACCCCTTCGCCGTCATCCTCGGGTGCATCGACTCCCGGGTACCTCCGGAGCTCGCCTTCGACCAGGGGCTCGGCGACCTGATGACCGTACGGTCAGCGGGCGAGGTCCTGGACGAGGCCGTCCTCGGCAGCATCTGCTACGGCGTGCTGGAGCTGGAGATACCGCTCGTCCTGGTCCTCGGGCACCAGTCCTGCGGCGCCGTCGCCGCCGCTGTCCACGCGGAGGAGACGGGCGAGGCACTCCCGGCCCACATACAGTACTTGGCGGACCAGATACGGCCCGCGATCGATCACTCCCAGCAGGGTGACGCGCGTATCGACTCCACCGTCACCGCGAACGTCGCGATGGTCCGCAGCCGCCTCGCCGCGGAGCCCGACCTGGCGGCCAGGATCGCCGAGGGCAAGCTCGCCATCGTCGGAGCCCGTTACGAGCTCACCACGCAGCTCGTCCACCGGATCTGACCGCACCTCCTCGCGTCGGCCGCCGCCCGCCCCCGCCGGGGTGGGCGGCGCCCCGGTCAGGGAACGATCGCGTCGATGTATCCACCGTCGACGCGGATCGCCGCACCGGTGGTGGCCGATGCGAGGGGCGAGCTGAGGTAGACCACCATGTTGGCGATCTCCTCGGGCTCAATGAGGCGCTGGAGCAGGGACTGCGGGCGGTGTTCGCGCATGAACACGCGCTGCGCCTCGTCCCAGGGCAGTTGGGAATCCACCAGCTCGTAGACGAAGTCCTTGACGCCGCCCGTGTGGGTCGGGCCCGCGAGCACGGAGTTGACGGTGACTCCGCTGCCGGCCGCCACCTTGGCGAAGCCGCGGGAGACCGCGAGCAGGGAGGTCTTGGTCATTCCGTAGTGGATCATTTCGGCGGGGATGACGATCGCGGCGTCGCTGGCGATGTACTGCACGCGCCCCCAGGACCGCTCCATCATCCCGCCCAGACAGGCCCGGGTGAGCCGGATCGCGGCGAGGACATTCACTTCGAAGTAGCGCCGCCACTCGTCGTCGCTGATCTCCAGCGCGGGCCGGGAACCGAAGATGCCCAGGTTGTTGACGAGGATGTCCACCTGAGGCACCACGTCGAGCACCTGCCGGGAGCCGTCGTCCGAGGCGACATCGCCTGGCGCGGCCAGGAATTCGGCGTCCGGCACCTCCACCCGCAGCCGGTCGAGGGCGCTGTCCACGGATTCGGCGCTCCGTCCATTGACGGCGACGCGGGCCCCGGAGCGGGCCAGACCGGCCGCGATGGCCGCGCCGATTCCCTGGGTGGACCCCGTCACCAGAGCGGTCTTTCCGGCCAGGTCGATATGCACGATTCCAGTCCTTCCCCACGTCTTCGCTGAGCCATGGTCATTGTCCGCCAGGGCCTCTCCGTGCCCCGGCCGGAGGAACCCGCCGGTGTGTCGCCCCCCTCGACCACAGACTTTCCTACTCGTCGCGGCACACCCGTGCGCGCCGCCCTCTTGATGTGGACCCGACACCTGTGTCATATATGTCTAGACCATTGCCCCCTGATGGAGGACACGGCCATGAGAAGGATCTCCAGCCTTGCCGCGCTCGCGTCCGCCGCCGTGCTCACTCTGGCCGCGTGCGGCTCGAACGACGTGGGCGCGAAGGCGCCTTCGGCGCCGGCCGGGGTCACGGTCCAGGCCGGCAGCGCGACCTCCGTCCATGTCATGTGGGACCAGGCCACCGGTCAGGACGGCATCAGCGGGTACGAGGTGTACCGGGGCGAGACGAAGGTCAAGGACGTGCCGGCCGGGAAGAACATGATCGACATCACCGGGCTGAAGCCGTCGACCGCCTACACCTTCACCGTCAGGGCCCGGGACGCCGAGGGCACGCTCTCGCCGCACAGCGGCGAAAAGCCCGTCACCACACCGGCCGCGGTCGCCGAGGACAAGGAAGCGCCCGCCACGCCCACCGAGTTGGCGGGCAGGAGCGACGGAGCGCGGGCCGCGCGGCTCAGCTGGCACCAGGCGGCCGGCAACCAGGGCATCACCTCGTACGACATCTACCAGGGCGGCTCCAAGATCCACAGCGTCGGCGCGGACGCCACGACGGCGCGGATCACCCGGTTGCGGCCGGGCACCCACTACAGCTTCACCGTCACCGCCAGGGACGCCGCGGACAACACCTCGCCCGCCAGCCGCGCCATCGAGGTCACCACCCCGCGCGGCCCCGGCGACGATCCCGATACCGCGCCGATCGACTTCCGGGCCGCGACGCACACCGCCGACGGCGCGTACTACGCCGACCTGTCCTGGCTGGCGCCGAAGACCGGCACCGAGGTCCCCTCGTACCAGATCTATCTGGACGGGAAGTTCGCGACGACGCTGGTCTGGGGCGGCGACGTGCCCCGGGGCCGGGCCACGTACAGCGTGTACGTGAGCAAGAAGGCCGGCGAGACCTACCGGGTGAAGATCCGCGCCAAGCTGCCCGACGGCAACTGGGGCCGGTTCTCCGCGGAACGCACCGTCGTCACCGGCGACGGCAAGCCCTGACGACGGGTACGGCGTGTCGGTCCGCCGTCCACGCGTGGCGCTCATGACACCCTCCATACTGGTTCCGAGCTGCATGCTTTCCGATGGGTAGCAATCACCCTTGCGGGATACCAGTACCCAGGGAATAGCGTGCAGGTGTCGACCACCACCCGGCCGGTCGGTGCGAAAGTGCCCCGGCACGCACCAGCAGGAGACCGTGATGAGCAGCGAGACGACCATGCGCGCGATCACTCAATACACCCTCGGCGGCCCCGAGGTGCTCCAGCTCGCCGAAGTGGCACGCCCCGAGCCCCTGCCGACCGAGGTGCAGGTCCGGGTCCACGCGGCGGGTGTGAACCCCGTCGACTGGAAGAGCCGCGAGAGCGGCGGAATCGCGGGCCTGCTGGGCGATCCCCCCTTCGTACTGGGCTGGGATGTCTCCGGCGTCGTGACGGAGACCGGCTTCGGTGTGCACACGCTCCAGGTGGGCGACGAGGTGTACGGGATGCCGTGGTTCCCCCGGCCGGCCGGCGCCTACGCCGAGTATGTGACCGCGCCCTCCCGGCAGTTCGCGCTCAAGCCGACCACGATCGACCACGACCGGGCCGCCGCGATGCCGCTGGCCGGGCTCACCGCGTGGCAGTCGCTGGTCGACGCCGCGCGGGTGGAGGCGGGACAGCGGGTCCTCATCCACGCCGCCGCCGGTGGCGTGGGGCACCTGGCGGTGCAGTTCGCCAAGCACCTCGGGGCGTATGTCATCGGCACCGCCAGCGCCGCCAAGCACGACTGGCTGCGCTCGCTCGGCGCCGATGAACTCATCGACTACACCGCGGTCCGGTTCGAGGACGTGGTCAGCGATGTCGATGTCGTCATCGACCTGGTCGGGGACGGACACGACGCGACGAGCACCCGTTCGCTGCGGACGCTGCGGCCCGGCGGCGTCCTCGTCGCCGTCCCCTCGGGCGTCTCTCCCGAACTGCTGGACGCGGCCCGCGCCCAGGGACTGCGGGCGAGCACCTTCCTGGTGGAGCCCGACGGCGCCGCGCTGACCCGGATCGCGGGACTGATCGACAAGGGCGTCCTGAAGGTCGAGGTCGAGGAGGTCCTGCCGCTCGAGCAGGCCGCCGAGGCCCACCGCAGGGGCGCGGCGGGACGGACGCGCGGCAAGCTCGTTCTGCACGTGGCCCCTTGACGCCCGGCCGGGCCACCGTCGCCCTCCGGCCGGGGGTACGGCAGGACCGCGCCCGGCCGGCACCCCTCCTCACCTCCGGACCGCGATTCCCACGCGTCTGTCCCTGCTGATCCTTCTGATCCGCAGCCGGGTCAGCAGACCTCTGCGGCCGTCCCCGCCCGGCGGCCCGGGCGCCCCCTCCGGCGATGGCTCCGCCCCGTCAGCAAGGGGGTCGGAGCCGCCTGAAGCCATGGCGGGGGCCGCTCGGCACTCGGCGACCGCGTCGGGGCGCGGGGCCGGCCGGGCGCGCCGCGCCTCTTCCAGCAGTGCGCACAGACTGGCCCGGTGCCACCGGATCTCGTCGGGATGCTCCGCCACCAGCAGGCGTCGCACCGTCTCCTGCGCGGCCTCCGACGCCGGGTGGCCATGGGCGAGCCGCGGCCGCAGCCGGTTCACATAGGCGCGTTCGTACGGGTCAGGTACCAGCTCGGCCAGGTGGACCTGGTCGAGCACGCAGCCGGCGACGGCCGCCCGTTCCCAAGGGTCCTCACAGCCGTGCAGCAGATGGCCGATGCGCCGGCCCCGCCAGTTGCGCGGACGCAGGTCCTCCCCCACGTCGTGACCGGCGCGCGGCGCGTGCGGCAGTCGGCCGGTGAGCAGGGCCGGTTCCCTGGCGGCGAAGGCCCTGAGCTCCTGCGCCAGATACAGCCACACGACCACGCGATAGCGGTTCAGATAGAACGTGACCGGCGCGAGATACCCCGCCCTGGCCAGCCGGGTGAACCGGCTGGGGCTGACGGGCATCAGCTCCGCCCCCTCGGCCGTGCCCACGGTCCGCACCCGCTCGCGCAGCGCGTCCGGGAATCCCTCCGCGGCTCGCAGGCGGTCGATCTCCTGCCGGGTGACCTGACGCCGGCCGGCGCCCGCCCCCGCCGTGGTGCGGATGTGCCCCAGCTGCGCGGCGAGCTCGAACTCGCCGCGCTTCAGCCGCAGTTCCTGTGCGGCCCGCACGACGCCGACGGCTTGTGCCCGGTCCTGAATCCGGGCATCGCTGACGGACATGATGGTCCTCCCCCGTGAGGCGTAACTACTCTCGGTGACGACCGTAGCGCGACAGCGGGCCTCTTCGCCCGGCCTGTGGATAACTCATCGGGCCGAGCGGAACATCCAGCTGAGAGACCACTCAGAGGCCGCTCAGACTGGTGTGACCCGGCTGCCTGGCCGCCACACCGAGGTGCTCACCGACCCGGTTGACCAGCAGGGTCATCTCGTAGGCGACCTGGCCGACGTCGGCCTCGGCCGTGGTCAGCACACACAGGCAGCTGCCGTCACCCGCCGCGGTGACGAACAGGAGCGCCTCGTCGAACTCGACCATGGTCTGCCGGGCCTTGCCCGCCCGGAAGTGGCGCCCCGATCCCCGCGCGAGGCTGTGCAGCCCCGAGGAGACCGCCGCGAGGTGCTCCGCGTCCTCGCGCGCCAGCCCCGTACTGGCCCCTGTCACCAGGCCGTCGTTGGACAGCACCAGCGCGTGCTTGATGTGCTCGACCCGCTCGGTCAGGTCGTCCAGCAGCCAGTCAAGTCCCTTTTCCAGCGGCATTGCCGTTCCTCCCCGTTCAGATGTTCCCCGTGGTCCCGCAACGCCCGTAGCCTTCCGCACCGACCGCTCGCGGGCAAGCGATCCCGGGAGTCCGGGGCCGCCGAAGCGCGCCGGATGCCGTGGCGACGGAGAATGCGGGCATGGCGAAAAACATGAGCAAGGACGAGTGGCACGCCTTTGTCTCCGAAGGCACGCGCACCGGCAAGCTGTCCACCGTACGAGCCGACGGGAGCCCTCATATCGCGCCCATCTGGTTCGTTCTGGACGGTGACGATCTTGTCTTCAATACCGGCAAGGAGACCGTCAAGGGACGCAATCTGCTGCGTGACGGCCGGGTCGCGCTGTGCGTGGACGACGAACGGCCGCCGTTCGCCTTCGTGGTGATCCAGGGGCGGGCGGACATCGACGAGGATCCGGAACAGTTGCGCGTCTGGGCGACCCGGGTCGCCGCGCGGTACATGGGCGAGGAGCGGGCGAAGGAGTTCGGCGAGCGCAACGGTGTGCCGGGCGAACTGGTCGTGCGGGTACGGATCGACAAGGTCTCGGCCCTGGCGGACGTGTCGGCCTGAGTCCTCGCTCCGCCACGACCGGACCGAGGACTCACTCCATGCCCCTCATGCGGCGGACGCCACACTCAGCCCTTCCACGGGTCCGGAGAGGGCTGCCTTGAAGGCACGGCTGACATCGTCCGCGAGGACCTCGGTCTCGCCGTTCTCCAGCGCCGCGAGAACGTCACGGACCACCGCCCGCGGATCGTTCTTCGGGACGTCGAGCCCGCGGACCATGTCGGTGTCGGTGTATCCGAGGTGGACGCCCAGCACCTGCGTGCCCTGCGGGGCCAGCTCCAGGCGGAGCGAGTTCGTGAGCGACCACAGCGCCGCCTTCGTGGCGCCGTAGGCGCCGCTGCCGGCCGCCCAGGACAGCACCGAGTGAATGTCGATCAGGGCGCCGCCGCCGTTGGCCGCGAGAATCGGGGCGAAGGCCTGCGCCACACGCAGCGCACCGAACACATTGGCGTCGAAGACGGCCCTGACCTCGTCCATGTCGGCCTCGGCGAGCGGGGCGCCGCTGCCGATACCCGCGTTGTTGACGACGATGGAGACATCGCCGGTGCGGCGGGCCAGCTCGGCGACGGACTTGGCGTCGGTCACCTCCAGCGGCAGCGGAACGATCCTGGGGTCGCTCTCCGGGGCGGGCGTGCGGGCCGTGGCGTAGACCTTGGCGGCCCCGGCCTCCAGCGCGCCCTGTACGAAGGCCCGGCCCAGGCCGCGCTGTCCGCCCGTGACCAGGACGGTTGCTCCGTTGACGGTAGTCATGTCGCTCTCCTCAAGCACCGGCTATCACGCCGGGTGACGGCAGTTCCACGTTCCGATTGACAGAAGCGTCGGTAAATAGCCTCTGTCTCCAGCGTGCTGGCTCGCTGCGCCGGAGTCAAGCGACACAGTCAAGTACGATTCGGTTATGTCTTGGGTGGCCAGTGAGCGATACGGCGTACGTGAGGCTCCCGCCGGACTCGCTCTGGTGCAGGAGCTGATCAACACGCGTGCGATCAAGGAGTACGCCCCCGATCTGCTGGCCGGCCGCGAAGCCGCCGAGCGATGGCTGACCGGCGCCGCCGGCGAGTGGGCCCGTATCCACGGCCTCGACCCGCCCGGCTGTTCGCTGTCCGCGACGGATCCGCGGGCGCTCCGCGAGCTCAGGGCGGCGTTCGAGGAGATGCTGACCGCCACGGGGAGTGACACGCCACCTCCCCCGGCCGCCCCGCCCGCCTCGGGTCGTGACGTCATGGTGCGGCTCGCCCCTGACGACCACGGCCAGGTCCGCATGGTCCCGGTCGGCAAGGGGCGCACCTGGCTGGAGTCGGCGCTGTGGTCCGAGACGCTGCTCGCCCAGCGGGCCGGCACCTGGTCCCGGCTGAAGATGTGCCGCAACATCGAGTGCCGGTCGGCCTTTTACGACGCCTCGCGCAACAACAGCGCCGTCTGGCACGACGTACGCATCTGCGGCAACGCGGCCAACCTCCGCGCCTCGCGCCTGCGCAAGCGGATGCGGGCGGCCGCGGAAGAGGCCCCGAAGGACTTCTGAGCCCGGCCCCGACGCGCCCCGGTGGTCCGGGTCAGGACCCGGCGAGCCGGGCGGCGCGGATCATGAGGTAGTGCCGTTCCGGAATGCTGGTCGTACGCCGGGCCGCCTCCCGGTAGTTCTCGATCGCGGCCTGCCGGTCGCCTGCCATGTCGAGGAGGTGGGCCCGTACCACATACATCCGGTGATGCCCCGCCAGAGCGCCGTCGGCGTCAAGGGCTTTGAGGATGTCGAGCCCCGCGGCAGGACCGTGCACCATGGCGACAGCGACGGTCCGGTTGAGCGAGACGACCGGGTTGGGGGACAGCCGCTCCAGCACGCCGTACAGCGCCAGGATCTGCGGCCAGTCGGTCTCCTCGGCGCTCGCCGCCTCGTCGTGCACCGCGGCGACAGCCGCCTGGACCTGGTACGGGCCGACGGGCCCCGTGGGCAGGGCGGCGGTGATGAGCGCGACGCCCTCGGCGATGGCGTCGGTGTCCCACCGGCCGCGGTCCTGCTCCGCAAGCGGGATCAGCTCACCGGCCGGACCGCTGCGCGCCGCGCTCCTGGCGTCGGTGAGCAGCATCAGCGCCAGCAGCCCGGTGACCTCGCTGTCACCAGGGAGGAGTCCGTGAACGGCCCGGGTCAGCCGGATCGCTTCCCGGGACAGCTCGACCCGCTGCAGATCGGCCCCTTCGCTGGTGGTGTACCCCTCGTTGAAGATCAGATAGAGGACCCGCAGCACCGCGTCCAGCCGACGGGCACGGTCCGTGCCGTCCGGCATCCGGAACGGAGTCCCGGAGGTCTTGATGCGCTGCTTGGCCCGGCTGACGCGTTGCCCCATGGTCGCCTCGGGCACCATGAAGGCACGCGCGATCTCAGCCGTGGTCAGGCCGCCGACGCAGCGCAGGGTCAAGGCGACCGCCGCGGCGGGCGACAGTGCGGGATGGCAGCAGAGGAAAAGCAGGATCAGCGAGTCGTCCCGGTCCGCCATGTCGTCGGTGTCCGCGGGCGGCGCCGTCCGCCGGTCCGCCGGCACCAGCCCGGCCACCAGGTCCTCGCGGCGGCGGCGTGCCTGCTCGCCGCGCACCTGCTCGGTCATCCGGCGGCTCGCGACCTGGATCAGCCAGCCCCTCGGATTGCGGGGCACGCCCTCGTTGGGCCACTGTGTCGCCGCGGCCAGCAGCGCTTCCTGTACGGCGTCCTCCGCGGCGGCGAAGTCCCCGAACCGCCGTGTGAGCACGCCGACGACCTGCGGCGCCAGCATGCGCAGCAGGTCCTCGGCCGTCACCTCAGGACAGACCTCCGGGGGCGTCCGTGGATCAGTCAGGGCTCACATCTCCTCGGTCGGTGCCGCCATCACCTGGCGCACCTCGATCGCCATGTTCAGCGGCGCACCACCGGGGCCGGGAGCCGTCGAGACGTGCGCGGCCAACTCGACCGCCCGCTCGGCGCTGTCACAGTCGACGATCCAGTATCCGGCGAGGAACTCCTTGGTCTCAGGGTAAGGACCCTCGGTGACAAGGGCGGCGCCATCGCGGCCGGCCCGGACGATCCTGGCCTGGTCCGGCCCCGCCAGCCCTTCCGCCGCTACCAGCTCGCCCGCCTCGGAGAGCTTCTGGTTCGTGTCGCGCATGAAGGCGATGTGGGCCTCGATCTCCTCCGGAGTCCACTCCGTGATCTGCGGAAAGCCGGCGTTCTGCGCACTGAACTGCATCAGCAGCATGTACTTCATGACGTTCTCCTCACGCTGTCGCGCCCGTGTGGCGCCTCTCATGGACAGGTAGAAGCACGCGACGCGTTTTCGACATCCCCGGCGGAGATACTCCGAAAAAGTTCTCCGGTCGAAAAATACCGGGGAGCCCCGCGGCCCGCGAGCGGCGCTGCGGGATCATGTCCCCATGGCCCACGATCACAGGCAGGTGCGGGAATTCTTCGGCGCCAGGGCGGCGGACTGGGAAGCGCGCTTCCCGGACGACGGCCCTGCCTATGCCGCCGCGGTCGCCGACCTCCGGCTGCGCCCCGGTGACGCGGTGCTGGACGCCGGGTGCGGGACGGGGCGCGCGCTGCCTCCCCTGCGGGACGCCGTGGGCGCGCGGGGCACGGTGCTGGGCGCGGATCTGACCCCGGCGATGCTGGTGGCCGCCGTACAGGCCGCCCGTCAGCGCAGCGGCCGGCTGCTGCTCGCCGATGTGAGCCGGCTTCCGGTACGCACGCAGGCGCTGGACGCGGTGTTCGCGGCGGGACTGATCGCTCATCTGCCGCAACCAGCGGAGAATCTGAGGGAGTTGGCCAGGGTCGTACGGCCCGGCGGCCAACTGGCGCTGTTCCACCCCATCGGCCGGGCCGCGCTGGCCGCCCGGCAGGGCCGGCAGATCACGGACAACGATCTGCGCGCGGAGCCCAACCTCCGTCCACTGCTGGCCGGTTCGGGCTGGCGGCTGGAGTCGTACACCGACGAGGACAGCCGCTTCCTGGCCCTGGCCACCCGGCAGGACTGAACCGGAACCGGAGGGCGGCCGCCCATGCGACAGCCCGGGCCGGGGCCGGTCGTGCCCGGGCCCTGGCCGGTCGTGGGGCAGGGCCTCTTCTGCCTGCGGCCCGGCGACCGTACGTTGGAGTAGCGGACCCGGACGACCCCGCGGTTCGCACCACGCAAGGCAGCAGGGGGAAGGTGGACCCGATGTTCAGCAGACTGCGCAGGATCCTTGTGGCGGAGCGTGTCACCACGCCGTCCGCGAACCAGCCCCGGCCGAGGCAGCACAACATCTTCGAGGCCGCCGCCACGTATGTGTCGGCGTGCGCGGAGGACGACGAGCAGCAGAGCGACGAGGCGGCGGCCTGGGTCTCGCCGGAGGCGCTCTCCTTCGGCGTCAGCGAGCTCGCGTGCCGGGCGGTCATCGCGCTGGCCCGCGAACGGGACGAGTCACCACAGACCGTGGCCCGCAGCCTGCTCGGTCTGCCGACTGCCTGACGCCCGGACGCCACGTCGCCCGGGAGACCGGCCCGTACCGGACTCTCGACGTCCGGGTTACCCACTGGTTAGGGTGCGCCGACAACCAGTCGGATGGGGAGGTGCCGTGGCCGGGACGGACGACTCCGCGGACGAGGACGCGCTCTACGTACTGACCGCCGCGCTGCTGACACCGGCGCAGTTCCCTGCCGTGCTCGGTGACGACTATCCGGAGGCGTGCGCGGCGCTCGGCCTTGAGCCCCACCCGGAGGGATACGGCCTGGTCATGGGCCAGGACAGCGGCGGTGCTCGCTGGACGGTGGTCGTGGACGACGTGTCACTGGTCGCGGTCGCCATCGCGTCCTGGGACTGCGGTATGGAGTACGACCTGTCCCCGGGGGACCACACCATCGTCTCCGCGCTGCCGGGCTGGCCCCTCGCTCTCGCGGTCGCGGCACCCGGCCTGCCCGCGCCGCACGACCCCGAGCCCGAGCCCGGCTCCGGGGAGGAGGCCGGGGAAGGGGCCGGGGACGCCGGCCCGGCGCCGCTCGCACCGCCCGACACCGAGACGTGGGGTCCGGCCCAGCGCCGTCTCGGCGCGGACGGGATCGCCCAGCAGTGGGCGGCCTGGCGGGAGCGGCTGGACGGCGGTGTGACCGTGGAGCCGCCGGGACCGGCACCGGCGGAGAGCGCGAGCAGCGAGAGCGCGCAGTCCTCCGACGCTACGGAACCACCGGCGCCCTCTCACCCCGGTGTGCGGCGGGTCCTGGAGGAACTGCGCGCCTATGTGGATACGGCTCCGCCGCTCGGCCGGGTCCGGTCCAGCTTCGCCGAGGACGGGGCGCGCATGCTGCGCGCCGACGGCCCCGGCTGGTCCGTGGTCGCCAGGACCGACGACCTCGCGTTCGTCCTGCTGGACGACGAGCCGGGCGAGGTACTGCCCGTCGGTCGCGGCAATGAGCTGCCCGGACTGCTCAAGGCGCTGGACGCCATGGCCGTACGCCCCGCCTGAGCCCGGCAGCCGACCGACCGGGCAACCGACCGACCCGACGGCCGACCGGTGAGACACACATGACTGGGCCTTACGAGGTGTGGGCCGACCCCATGGCCGTACGGGAACGGCCCCAGCACGATATGGCGGCGCACCCACCCCTTATCGCCGCTCACCGGAGGCCCATATGCGCCTGTCCCGAGGCATCCCGATTCTTGCCGCCCTTCTGATGGGCCTGTCCTCCATTGGCCCCGCCGGGGCCATGGGCGCGGCGCCACCGGACCGGGCGGACGGGCACTGCGCCCGGCAGCACCGGCTGGATGTGCCGGGAGCCGGCTACCAGCAGAACGCCTGTCTGGGCGATCTCACGACGACGGCGCTCGCCGGCACGCCGTACACCGACTCCGCCGACCAGGCCGGACTGTCCGCGGCGGGCACGAAGAAGCCCTCCGGCGTGCCCGGGATCCAGATCGACGGCTATTTCCCCGACGACTCGCGCTCCAACGCCACGCACGGCTGGCAGCACGATGCCCAGTTCGTGATCAGGCTGCCCGACCGGTGGAACGGCGGTCTGGTCGTCACGGGTGCGCCGGGCACCCGTAAGCAGTACTCCACGGACGTCCTGATCTCCGACGCCGTGCTGGCGCAGGGATACGCCTACGCCAGCACGGACAAGGGCAACACGGGCGCCGACTTCTTCGCGGACGGCAGACGGCCGGGTGACGCCGTCGCCGAATGGAACAGCCGGGTCACCGAGCTGACGCGCGCCGCGAAGAAGGCCGCACAGCAGCGGTACGGGCACGGGCCGCGCCATACGTACATGACCGGCATCTCCAACGGCGGATATCTGACCCGCTGGCAGCTGGAGAACCGCCCGGAGCTCTACGACGGAGGCGTGGACTGGGAAGGCACGCTGTGGACCACCCGCGGGCCCAATCTGCTGACGAGTCTGCCGGTCACCGTGGCCAGGAGCCTCGGTACGGCGGACGACGAGGATCTCCTCGCGGCCGGTTTCGCGGACGGCTCCCAGTTTCTCTGGGCCTATCACCAGGCGGCCTACTGGGGACTGACCCAGAAGATGTTCCGTGCCGAGTTCGACCCGTCGTACGACCCCGAGTGCCCTGGAGCGTCGGCCGGTTCGACGACCGAGGAGATCTTCGCGGCCTGCCCCTCCGACGCCACGTACGACTACGCCTCCCGCCCCGCGTCCGTCCACCGCGCCGTGGCGAAGGTCGCGCTGACCGGGCGGATCGGCAAACCCATGATCACGCTCCACGGTGACCTGGACTCACTGCTGCCGATCGCCACCGACTCCGATGCGTATGCGCGGATGATCGACGGCCAGGGCCGCGGCCGGCTGCACCGCTACTACACGGTCGAGAACGGCACCCACACCGACGGCCTCTACGACACCTATCCGGACCGGCTGCGTCCGATCCTGCCGTGCTACCGCTCGGCGTTCACGGCTCTCACGGCCTGGGTGGAGGACGGCACGGCCCCGCCCGCGGACCGTACGATCCGCAGGCCCGCGGGCGGTGACGTGGTCAATTCCTGCGCGCTGAGCTGAGGCGGCTCCGGTCCCCCGGCCACGCGGGCGGGGGACCTGCCTCGGTCCGGCGGGCTCCGCGGAGATCAGCGGAGCCCCCGGATCAGCGACCGATCTCCTTACGGCTGATCCGGCGCAGCCTGCGCCGCTGCGACGGGTCCAGCATCAGATACGCGACCGCGGGCACTCCGAGCACCAGCAGCAGCGAGAACCAGAATCCGATCAGCGGAATCAGAAGAAGGCCCACGGCCACTCCCCCGATGGCGATCTTTGCTCTTGTCGACATCTCGACGCCTCCTCCGCGGCCCTGGCCGCTCCCTGCTGAGTGAACGCACATGGACGCCTGCCAGTTCCACTATGCGCTCGCGCGCAGCGGTTCGCCGACGTGGTGCAGATGACTGAGGGCCTGCCGGTACGAGTCGATCAGCCCGGTCTCGGTGTACGAAACCCCCAGGGAGCGGCAGTGCGCGCGCACCAGCGGCTGGGCGAGCCGCAGGTGGGGGCGCGGCATGCTGGGGAAGAGATGGTGCTCGATCTGGTAGTTCAGTCCGCCCAGGAACCAGTCCGTGAGCGCTCCGCCGCGGATGTTCCGTGAGGTGAGGACCTGCCGGCGCAGATGGCCCCAGTTCTCGCTGCTCTCCGGGTCGGGCATCTCCATGCCCTTGTGGTTGGGCGCGAAGGCCATGCCCAGGTGCAGACCCAGGAGCATCTGGTGGATCAGGGCGAAGACGACGGCCTGGCCCAGGGTCAGGGTGGTCAGCAGCAGGGTCAGATAGCCGCCCACATGGGCCACGAGCAGCGAGCCCTCCAGCACGCGCCGGCGGACGGTCATCCGGTTGTCCTGCCGGGAGAAGACGGCCCGGAAGCCGTACACCTTGAGGGCGATGCCCTCCAGGGTGGTCAGCGGGAAGAACATCCAGGCCTGGTGGCAGGTGAGCCAGTGGCGCAGTCCGGAGCGGCCCGCGGTCTGGTGCTGGGTGAAGACGAGGATGTCTGCGGCGACGTCCGGGTCCTTGTCGATGTGGTTGGGATTGGCGTGGTGCCGGTTGTGCTTGTCGTTCCACCAGTCCTGGCTCATACCGAGCAGCAGATTGGCGTGGAGGAGCTGCACCAGGCGGCCCCTGCCCCGGTCGGCGGCGATCTGGGCATGTCCCGCGTCATGGGCGACGAACGCCATCCGCGCCGACACGACGGCCAGCGGCGGCGCGAGGAGCAGCGCCCACCAGGAGGGTCCGACAAGCACCGTCCCGGCGACGATGGCGGCCAGGAAGACCAGATTGACGGTGATGCCCCGGGCGTACCAGGCGACCCGGCGCTCCAGGAGACCCTGTTCCCTGACCGTCCGCAGGAGAGGCGCGAAGTCGCTGCCCGCGGCGCGGCAGGCAGCGGGGTCGGGTATGGGCTCCGCGACGGGGGCGGTGGCGGCCTGGGGCATGTCGGTCTCCGGTCTGTAGGCCGAGGTGCTGGCTGGGGAAGGGTCGCGCTGAACCGCGCTTGACCTGTTGAAACGTACGGGGAGGTGACCGCGGGCGACCATGAGGCCACCACCCGGAAACGCTGGGGGCTTCCCGGGGGGGCGACGGTGGTGCTGGCTACACCCGGCCGTCCCGGAATGAGCCAGATCACGGTGGCGCCGCGCCCGCGTGGCTTCGCGGTGGGGTACCCTCGGCGGCTCCGACCCAGCAGTAGTCAAACTTGAGGAATGCGTCTTCGCTGTGCACAGGCTTCCCGCGGCAACGCTCTCCCGGATCTCCGAACTCGCCCGCTGTTCCACGGTCTTTCTCCCCGCGGATCCGGCCCGCACCGGCCGGATCGCCTACTGGCACCCCGATGGCGCGGAGCCACCGTCCGCTCCGGGCTCCGTGGAGGAGCTGGCCGTCGTCGACACCGAGGCCCACCCTCTCACGGTCAGGGCGCTGTTGATGCCTGTGCCGGACGCGCTCGCGGTCCTGACCAGGGCACGTGCCTCGGCGGACGCCTCACCGTCGGCCGCCTTCTGGGGCGCGGCCACGCTGCTCGCTCTGCAACTCGCCGCCCGGGGGCTGCTGTTGCCGGGTCTCACCGGTACGGATCACGACGCCTGGCGGGCCGGACCGCTGACCGCCGAGGATCTGGAGCGGGTCCGTACGCTCGCCGCCTCCATGCCGCCCACCGCGCACGCCGTCCCGCTCCGCACGGCGCGGCCGGGAGCGCTGCTCCTGCCCGAGCCCGAGCGGCTGTTGCGGGACTTCCTCGACGCGGTGGCCGACGCGCTGCCGCGTACGCCCGCCGCGCCGATCGCCGCCGCCGGTCCCGCCTTCGCCGCCGCGTCACCGGGGCGGTTTCCCGAACTGCGGGGCTGGGCCGCCGATGTGGCCGCCGGGCACGACGCGGGCGTACGGCTCTCCTTGCGCATCGAGCTGCCCGGCCTCCCGGACGGCGATCCGCCGGCCGCCGGTCCGCCGGACAGTGAGGGCAGTCGCGGCGGCACGGCCGGGCCCGGACCCGTCTTCCGCGCCGTACTCCAGATGCACAGTGTCAGCGATCCCACGGTCGTCGCCGATGCCGCCGATGTGTGGTCGGGCGCGCGGTCCGCCGGAGCGCCGTTCGGCCCGCGCGCCCGGATGGACGCCCTGCTCGCCCTGCGCCGCGCCGCCCGGGCGTGGCCGCCGCTCACCCCGCTGCTCTCGGCCGCCGTGCCGGATGTCATCGACCTCGCGGACGAGGACGTCACCGAGCTGCTGGGCGAGGCGTCGGGCGCGCTCGCCGCGACCGGCGTGCGGGTGCACTGGCCCAAGGAACTGGCGCGCACGCTCACGGCACGCGCGGTCATCGGACCCTCGGACACGGAGTCGGACACGGAGTCAGAACCCGGTGACGAGGGCGACGGCGAGGGCGGCGACAGCTCCCGCCGGAAGGCGACGGATCTGCCCTCCTTCCTGTCGGCCGACGCGCTCCTCGCCTTCAACTGGCGGTTCGCGCTGGGCGATCAGCGGCTCACCCGCGCCGAGCTGGACCAGCTCGCCGAGGCCGGCCGCCCGGTGGTACGGCTGCGCGACCAGTGGGTACTCATCGATCCGGCGGAGGCCCGGCGCGCCCGCGAGAGCCAGGACCGCAAGCTGACCCCGGTCGACGCGCTCGGAGCCGTACTGACCGGCTCCACGGAGATCGAGGGACGCCGGGTCGAGGTGCGGGCGACGGGCTGGCTCGCCCAGCTGCGCGACCGCCTCGCCGACCCCGAGGGCACGGCGGGCACCGGGTCCGCGGAGCAGGAGATCGGGCAGCCAGCCGCGCTCACCGCGACGCTGCGCGACTACCAGCTCCGCGGTCTCAACTGGCTGCACCGCATGACCTCGCTCGGCCTCGGCGGCTGTCTCGCCGACGACATGGGCCTCGGCAAGACCATCACCCTCATCGCGCTCCATCTGCACCGGCAGACCGACGCGTCGGCCGCGGGACCGACCCTGGTCGTCTGCCCGACCTCCCTGATGGGCAACTGGCAGCGCGAGATCGAGCGGTTCGCGCCCGGTACGCTGGTACGCCGCTTCCACGGCGCCTCGCGCGCCCTGGAGGACCTGCGGGAAGGCGAGTTCGTCCTCACCACCTACGGCACCATGCGGCTGGACGCGCCGAAGCTCGCCGGCACGTCCTGGGGCATGGTCGTCGCCGACGAGGCGCAGCACATCAAGAATCCGTACTCCACCACGGCCAAGCAGCTGCGCACCATCGGCGCGAAGGCGAGGGTCGCGCTCTCCGGCACCCCCGTGGAGAACAACCTCTCCGAGCTGTGGGCGATCCTCGACTGGACAACTCCCGGACTGCTCGGCCGCCTCGGCGCCTTCCGTACCCACTACGCACGGTCCGTCGAGAACGGCGACGACCCGGCGGCGGCCGAGCGCCTCGCCGCGCTGGTCCGCCCGTTCCTGCTCCGCCGCCGCAAGTCCGACCCCGGGATCGCGCCCGAACTGCCGCCCAAGACCGAGACCGACCGGGCCGTCTCCCTCACCAGGGAACAGGCCGGGCTGTACGAAGCGGTGGTACGGGAGACCCTCGCGGCGATCTCGGAGGCGGCCGGAATGGAGCGCCGGGGGCTGGTCGTCAAGCTGCTGACCGGGCTCAAGCAGATCTGCAATCACCCGGCGCAGTATCTGAAGGAGGAGCGGCCGCGCATCGCGGACCGGTCCGGGAAGCTGGAGCTGCTGGACGAGTTGCTCGACACCATCCTGGCGGAGGGCGCGAGTGTGCTGGTCTTCACCCAGTACGTACAGATGGCGCGGCTGCTCGAACAGCATCTGGCGGCGCGTGGCGTGCCGGCCCAGTTCCTGCACGGCGGCACGCCGATCGCCGAGCGCGAGTCCATGGTGGACCGCTTCCAGCACGGTGAAGTCCCGGTCTTCCTGCTGTCGTTGAAAGCGGCGGGCACCGGGCTCAACCTCACCCGCGCCGAACACGTCGTGCACTTCGACCGCTGGTGGAACCCGGCCGTCGAGGCGCAGGCGACGGACCGCGCGTACCGCATCGGACAGAACCGGCCCGTGCAGGTGCACCGGATGATCACCGAGGGCACGATCGAGGACCGGATCGCCGACATGCTCGCCCGCAAACAGGAGCTGGCCGACGCGGTGCTCGGCTCCGGCGAGGCGGGACTGACCGAACTGACCGACGCCGAACTGGCGGATCTGGTGGAGCTGCGAGGGAGCGCGCGATGAGCGGTACGGATGCCAACGGCGGTACGGACGACACCGAACGCACCTTCGCCGCGCTGGCGCCCGCCGGGGGCCGGGGTTTCGCCAGAACCTGGTGGGGCCGCGCCTGGCTGCAGGCGCTGGAGGACACCGCGCTCGACGGCGAGCAGCTGAGGAGGGGACGCAGGCAGGCCCGCGAGGGCGCCGTCGGCGCCGTGTCCGTACGGCCGGGACGGATCACCGCGGTCGTACAGGACCGGGACGGCACCGCGCACCGCAGCGATGTCCTGCTCCAGCAGCTGAGCGAGGAGGAGTGGGACCGCTTCCTCGGCATGGCGGTCGACCGGGCGGGTCATATCGCGGCGCTGCTCGACCGGGAGATGCCGCCGCATCTGGTGGAGGACGCGGCGGGCGCCGGGGTCGAACTGCTCCCCGGCATCGGCGATCTGGAACCGGAGTGCGGCTGCGAGGCCTGGGACCACTGCCCGCATTCGGCGGCGCTCTGCTACCAGGTGGCCAGGCTGCTCGACCAGGATCCGTTCATCCTGCTGCTGATGCGCGGCAGGAGCGAGCGACGGCTTCTCGGCGAGTTGCAGGTACGCAGCGTGGCCCGCGCCGCCCGTACGCGTCAGGAGCCGCCGGGCGCGGAGGCCGGGACCGGCGGGACGGCGGCGGGCGTGCCGGCCGTCGAGGCGTTCGCGGCGCGCGACATCCTGCCGCCGCTGCCCGCTCCGGCGTCACCGCCGCCGGAGCCGGGACAGCCTCCGGCCCTCGACACGGAGGCCGCGCCGCCCCCCGGTGTCGACGCGGACGCCCTGGAGCTGCTGGCCGCCGACGCGGCGGCGCGGGCCCTGCGGCTGCTGTCGGAAGCGCTGGCACCGGGTCATGAACAGCAGCCGCCTGAGGTGGAATTGACGCCTCATCAGGACGGCGTACGGCTCGCCGCCTCGACCACCGACAGCCAGCTCACGGCGCGGCTCGCCTCGGGCACCGGACGCCGGCCCGCCGAACTGGACCTCGCGGTGCGCGCCTGGCGGTACGGAGGCCCCGCGGCCCTCGCCGTACTGGAAGAGGAGTGGACGCCGGAGCCCGAGGCCCTCGTCCGGGCGAGGGCGGCTCTCGACGCGGCCTGGCAGGCCGGGGACCGGCCACCACTGCGGCCCGCCGGCGCCGGCCGCTGGACCGTGGCCGACACGCCGGCGCAGCTGCGGTACGGACGCGACGGCCGCTGGTGGCCGTACCGCAAGGAGCGCGGCCGCTGGGCCCCGGCAGGCCCGGCCGACCACGATCCGGCGGCGGCCCTGGCGGATGTGCTGGACGAGGGGTGAGGGAGCGGGGCCGTACGGTGACGCGCCACCGTACGGCCGACGGAACGCCCCGGCCCAAGGTCAGACTCAGTCGCCGGCACAGCGAGATCCTGACGCTGCTCGGGAACCGCCCGGCGGGCGTGGTGGGTGACGAGCTGCTGGCGGAGCTGTACGAGGACGGGTCGGTCACGCCGGTCACGCTGCGCGCCGAACTCTCCCGGCTGCGCGGGCTGCTGAGCCCGGGACGCGCTGTCCCCCTCGCAGACACTTTTCCGCACGACCGGTTCCCCGTACGAACCCGTCCCGTACCGCGGGATCCGTACGGGGGTTCAGTCGCTGCCGCCACCGCCACCACCGCAGGAGTGGCCGGAGCCGCTGTGCGTGTCGGCGTCGTGGCCTGAGTCATGGTCGGAGTCGAGCGCCTTGCCCAGCCGGATCAGGGACTTGCCCAGCCCGGAGAGAAGTTCGGCTTCACTGATCACGCGGCTCAGCCGCCGGTCCGGGACGGCCGCGGGGCCCTCGAAGACGTACGCGGGAAGGGTTCCCTCCCGGGTGGCGGTCTCCAGGCTCTGCCGGCCCGCGTGGGTGAGGCGGTGCCGGTAGCGGGTGCGCAGACCGTATGCGACGAGCCGGCGTTCGATCTCGGCCGTCTCGGCGCAGCGTGCCACGTCGGTGAGTACCGAGGCCACGCTCCTGCTCGAGGGGCAGAGCGCGACGAGGGCCTGTTCGACGGGGTGGTCCGCCGCTTCCCCCGCCGGCCCGTCCGTGCTCTCCGCTGCACGCACCCGCGGGCCGAGGACCGTGATGACGCCCCGCCCCCGCAGTCCCACGAGCGCCGTCTCCGCCACGCGCCTTGCACCGCCCGCGAGATGGGCGATGTCGTACCGGTCCAGTGTCGGCATGGCCGCCGTGGCCCGCCGCCGGAATATGGTCCCCATCGGTGATCCCCCCGTCCTGCTGTCTTCCCCGCCCTGCCGCTTCCCCTGTCATCAGTGTCGTCGGATCCGCCCCGGGCCAACCCCGCCGGAGCCGTTCTCAGAGCAGGATTTGAGGGTCCGGCCCGAGCTGGAGGGACGGCGCTTACGCTGTGACGCTGAGACCGCACGGCATACAAGTGGTCATGGTGCAGCGCCGGCAGGTGGGGATGGCCAGGTGCGTGGGGTGAATGAGGCACCTGAGCAGGCTGGTGCGGATGAGACCGTGGTGCGGGAGTGGCTGCGTGGGCTGACGTGCAATCCGGCCTTGCCCGGGACGGTGCTTGAGCGGCTGCTGCAGTTCGAGGAGCTGCCGGCGCACCGGCTGTGGCTCACCTGGCGCCAGCTCGATGAGGAGGCGACTGCCATCGCGGTGGCGTCGTCGTGGACTCAGCACCGGTTGGACGTCGCGGAAAACCCGACTGCGGATGTCAACGTGCTGGCGCGGCTCGCGTACGACGTGGAGCCCCGGGTCCGGTTCGTGTACGCGGTCCTGCTCTCCGAGTTCGGGCGACCGAGCCCCCCGGAGGCGCTGATGGCACTGGCCGGGGATACGAACCCGAAGGTCCGGCGGATGATCACCAGAGCTCCGGGAATACCCGCCGCCGTTCAGCACCGGCTTGTTGAGGACGAGGACCCTGATGTTCGGGCCGGGGTGCTGACCCGGGAGCTGTGGGAACGGCTCCCGGAGCCAGTACGGGAGCGGCTGCTCGACGATCCCTCCCCGCGGGTGCGCGAGAAGATCGCCGAGCTTGTTCCGTACGGAGGAGGAGCCGGAGGCACTGACGGCCGAGGCGCGGGTGGTGCACGCAGACGCGAACGTCCGGCGCGACGCCGCCGGTGATCCGGCGGTCCCGCTCGCACTGGTGCTGCGCCTCGCCGAGGACCCTGAGGACGAGGTCCGGCTCGCCCTGTCGATGCGGGAGGACCTGTCCGAAGAGCAGCGCGCCTCGATCCCGTACCTGATGCCGGACCGGTGTCCCCGGCCGAGCTGGATCCAGGAGCGGGCAGCGGATCCCGGGACGGCACAGCGGATCGCCGCGTCGGCACACGCCGGGCTGCGGCGGGCACTGGCCATGCAGCCGCATCTGCCGGCCGACGTGGTGGCGCGGTTGGCTGCGGACGAGGACCCGGGGGTCCGGCGTAACCTCTGCGCGTGCCAGGACGCGCCGCACGAGCTACTCGTAGAGGAGTACGCCACGGCACAGGACCGGAACTGGTCGGCCCTGCGCCACCACCGGAACTTCGCCCGTCCCGGTCTCGCCCGGTTCACGGACGACCCCAATCCCCGGCTGCGGCACGCCGCGTTGGACGACCCGGAAGCCGGCCCGGAGCTGCCGCTGCGGCTCGCCGACGATCCGGACATCGGCGTCTGGGCGGTACGGGATCCCAGACTCCCCGCCACCGAGCTGCTGCGGCGGCTCACCCTGCCCAACAGCGCATTCGCCGCCGCGGCCAATCCGGCGCTGCCGCCAGCGTTAATGCACCAGCTCGTTGACCTCACGCGGAGCCATTAACCCGCTCACCCGACCTCAACAGCGCCCTGGAACGCGTCGGCGAAGTCGGCAGAATGCGTCTGCTGGTCGAAGAACTCTCCCTGCTCGCCCGCCTCGACGCCGGACGGCCCCTGGCGTCCCAGCGTGTCGACCTGCGACGCATGGCGACTGCCGTCGTCCAGGACGCCCGCGTCGTGGCACCTGACCGCGTCATCATCCTGAACGCCCCCGGACCCGCCTACGTAAGCGGTGATCAGCCCCGTCTCCAGCAGGTCCTGAACAACCTCGTCGGCAATGCCAGGAGCCCTCCGGGGAGGCTGGAGGGCAGGGCCACGCGGGCGGTTCAGTCGGGGACAGGGAAGAGACGAGGGTCGCCAAGAGCGCGTCGTCGAGCAAACCCCAGCCCGTCGGGCGAAATTCCCCCTCGACCCCCTCCCGCCCAGCGGGCGAACCCGCGCTGCTCTGTGGTGGCGACGGTCGGCGCCTCAGCACAGGTCGGGCAGATTCATCGCCATCAGCGGGGCGTACTGCTGCCCGGCGTAGCAGTCGCTGTCGCGAAGGTCGCCCTGGCCGGTCGGGCGCGGCAGGGAGACCTTGACCGCCAGCGCGCCGGGGTGGTTGACGACGAGGATCTGGTCTTCGTCGCGCTTGAAGATCTCGGCGAACAAGCCCGGGGTGAGGAAGCCGGTATCGACGAGCGCTTGGTAGGTGTGTTCGTCACGGCACATGAAGTCGAAGGTGAGGGTGAAGGGTCCGGCGTTCTTGGAGCGGACCAGGGAGCAGTAGTCGAGCAGGGTGGCCATGGTCAGACCTCTTCGGTGGTGGTGCGGAACAGTTCGGTGGGCGTGATACCGGTCGCGACGTGGTTGAGGGTGAAGCGGTACAGCGGGCCGCGGTCCATCTCGGGCGGCGAGTAGGGATAGGCCAGGGTGGAGACCAGGCCGTCGTACTCGGGGATGGGCAGATGGCTGGAGGCGTGAGCCACAAAGGTGGAAATGGCGTGTGCGGTCGCCTGGTCGGGCGCGGTGACCGTGATAAGTACGCCCAGCTCTTCGGGTGCGAGCGTGTCGGGTTCGCGGTCGCCGAGGACTGCTCCCGCCCCGTAGAGCCGGTAGTTGATGTCAATGGTGGCGGGGTCGACCTGGCCGTCGAAGACGTCGAGGATCTTCGCTTCGAAGTACTTCTCGGCGAAGGGCAACAGTTCGGGCAGGCGCTGGATGACGACCTTGTCGCGTACGCCGCCGATGATGACGGTCTGGTAGCCGACGAGTTCGGAGCCTTCGAGCTTGTTGGTGTAGCCGTCGGCCGGCAAGTAGCCGGCGCCGGAGACCCGGACGGTCTGCTCGTCGATGGCTTCGTAGGTCGCGTGGGTGGTGTCCAGGGTGCCGGACGGCTCCAGAATGCGGAACGGGTCGGCGTTCTCGTACAGGGTGTGGGCGGCCACGGAGCGGGGGGTCAGCCGAGTGCCTTCGGTGAGGGTGGTGACGTCGAAGTGATCCTCGCGCAGGTGGACCAGCAGGCCGTTGGCGGAGGGCGGGATGGCGCAGGCCGCTCCGCACTCGATGGTTTTGGCCATGTGCCAGGTCAGGCCCGGGTCGGCGCCCTGCATGTGCGGCAGTGCGGCGAACAGCGCGGTGTCGCTGGCCCGCCCGGCCAGGATGACCTCACAGCCGGTGGCCAGGGCCTGCTGGATGGGCTCGACACCCATCATCGCGACGGTGTGGCTGCGCGCGAACAACTCCCGCTCGATTTCCGGGGCGTTGGGCAGGGCTTGGATGCGGCCCTCGTCGTACAGGGTCTGGAGGCGTTCGGCGCTCTGGTCGGCGTAGAGCAGGCCGAGCTTGAAGTGCAGGTTCTCCTCAGCCGCGATGATGCGGGCGAGACCTGCCACCCAGTCGACACCCACGTCGCGGCCGCTGGTGCCGCACGAGCCGATGATGAGAGGTACACCGAGTTCGTCACGGGCCTTGAGTAGCAGGCGCAGATCGCGGGTGACGGCCTGGGCGGAGAGCTTGGGGGTTCCGGAGCCGAGGGCTGCGGGGCCGGAGTCGGTGGATCCGGCATCGCAGGCGATGACGTGCGGTCGGGCGGCGACGCCGCGCCGGAAGGCGTCGGCGTCGAACCCGGCGCCCAGGGCGCCAGTGGGGGCGAGGATACGGAAGTCCATGAGAGGTCTTTCTGTGCGCTCTGTGCGGGGGCGTCAGGTTGCCCGGGGGGTGGTGTTCTCCCCGGCGGCTTTGCGGGCGAGGCGGGTGAAGACGGTGAAGGCAATGGCGCCGAAGACGGCGGCGTTCAGGAACATGAAGCGCCACCCCGTGAGGTCGACGGTGATCCCAAGGAGCGCGGGCCCCAACGCCATCCCGGTGGCCGAGGCGACGGTGTAGAGACCGGTGTAGGTGCCCAGCACGCGGTCATTGGGGGCCAGATTCCACAGCGCGACCAAGGCGTTGACGGCGAAGACGGCGTACCCGGTCGAGCTCAGGACCATGGAGACGATCGTCGTCGTGGGGCTCGGGTTGATGGATCCGGCCACCAGCCCCACGACGAACAGACCCACGCCGTACCGGATCGCGCGCACCTGGCCCAGGCGTCCCGACACGTAGGCGATGGGCACGACCGCGATCAGGAAGGCGACCGCACCGGGCAGCGCCAGGCCGCCCGCGGTTCCGCGGGACAGGCCCAGCACTTCGGTGCCGTACGGGGTGAGCAGGGAGCGCAGCGCGGACCACATGCCGGCGAAGCAGAAGATGCCGACCATCAGCAGCATCCGGGAACCGGAGGGATCCCGGACGAGGTCTTTGACCACTGCCCATGGCGAGGAGAACTCCACCGCCGTACTCGTGTCGGCACCATCTGAGGCGTCAGTGTGCGTGGGCAGAACCGTCCGGGTGTGGCGGCGGCCCAGGAAGGTCCAGGACACACCGAGCATGATCAGCATGAGCGCCGGGGGGATGGCGAAGGCCAGGGTGAGGCTGCGGTCGACCACCAGCAGGCTGACCAGTGAGGAGATCACGATCGTGAGGCTGACGCCGGCTTTGACGAATCCCTGGGCCTTGCTGCGGTTCTCCGGCGCGATGTAGTCGGAGACCAGGGTCTCGGTGATGCCTTTGAAGGCGTTGGCGATGAGTGCGAAGCAGACGACGCAGGCCATGAGGGCCGGCAGGCTGCCTGTCCATGGGATCAGTGCGAAGGGCACCGCGGCGAGGCAGGCACCGGCCAGGATGATCGGCCAGCGCCCAAGACGGCCGCCCGCCCGGCGGTCGGAGAGGAAGCCCATCCACGGCTGGACGATGACGCCGAGCACGTTGTCCATGCCCATGATCAGTCCCACCAGTCCGGCCGAGGTGAGGTAGTGGCGCAGCTGGGAGGGAACTTGGGCGTCGTAGAAGTTCCACACCGATTCCTGGGCGAAGACCGCCAGGGTCACCCACAGGACCGTGCTGCCGCTCATCCGCGTGGAGGTGGTGGCCGCTGGGGGAAGAGTGGTCGGTGCTCCGCCGGGGGAGGGCGGACGCGTGTCGTGCATCATGGCGGCTCCTTGCCATATGCTATAGCAACAAAATGCCGGCTCATCGACCGCGTCCTGCGGGGCCGACGAGCGGGCGGCTGGGAAATCAGCTGCTGGAGAGCTGAATCAGCGCTTCGCGGTGGTGATGCATGGCGAGCTGCTCGGCCCGCTCTTCGTCCCGTTCAAGCAAGGCGTCGAGCAGACCTCGGTGTTCGCGGTAGCGGCGGCGGAACGACTCGGCCCGCTCCGGGGCCAGCTTGATGGTCAGGTCCAGGCGCTCCTCGTCACTGAAGGCGCGGGCCTGGTGCAGCAGGCCCTCCAGGACGGGGTTCCCGACAGAGGCCTCCACCTGGTGGTGGAACTGGCGCAGCAGTCGGAAGACGGCGGTGAGCCGCTCGGCCACCTCGGCATCCGGCCCGTGCTCGGCCACCGTCCGCTCCGTCTGTGCGACCAGGCGGTCAGCCCGGTCAAGGAGCTCGGTCAGCTCGGCGAGCTGGGCATCGGTGGCGTTGCGGGCGGCCAGACGGGCCATCAGGGCGGAGAGCCGCACTTCGGCCTCCACGACCTCCGAGAGAGCGGAGGCGGAATGGTCCGCGATCCGCAGGGCCCGGGGCCCGACCCGTTCTACGACCTTCTCGTGTACGAGCTGGCGCAGCGCCTCGCGCACCGGGGTGGGGCTGACGCCGAGGCGGGCGGCGAGATCACGTTCGGTGATCTTCTCACCGGGCCGCAGGGTACCCTCGCGCACCGCGTCGCGAAGCCGCCGGTAGGCCTGGTCGGCCAGCGACGTGGTCTCCATGGGGCCGAGGGGGTTGTTGCTCATGGTCGCAAGAGTGACCGCTGCTATAGCAAACAGTCAATAGGTTCCAGGCGCCTTTCGGGGACGCCGCCCGCGCCTCAGCTTGCGACGGGCTTGGTCCGGGAGCAGTTGGTGAAGTCCTTCCAGGGCCGGGTGCCGTCGGCGAGCGGAGCGCTCGCGTAGGTCGGGTTGCCGGTCAGGGTCTGCCGGCGGTGCTCATGGGTGATGTCGATACCGAAGAGTTTGAATCCGAGACTGAACTGTCCTGCCGACAAGCCGAATCCGATACCGAGCGAGGCGTTCCACCAGTCGGTGTTGACCTTGTAGTCCAGTCGCTGCAACTGACCCTTGTCGTGCAGCAGGCGCTGGAGCGCGGAGGCGTCCGCCGGCAGCGGCTCGGCTATGGAGGAGGGGGACGGCATGGCCTCGTCGGCCGGGTTGCTGCCGCGTCCGCGCAGCCAGTCCTCGGCCGTGGTGCTGTCCTTCTCGTCGGAGAGGTCCACCTCGGCCGCCTCGGTGTGCAGTTCCGACTCGGTCTTGCCGCCGCCACCGCCGACGTCGATGGTCACCGGGCCCGCGTTGGCGCCGCCGCCGAGGGAGACCCCTTCGTTTCCACCGCTCTCCTGGCTCGTGGTGATCTTCAATTTCTGCGGATGGTGCGACAGGCCGTCCTTCTCCTCGCGGTCGTACGCCTCCGCGTCGTAGGTGACGGCTACCTGCTGCATCCGCGATCCGCTCGCCTGGCCGCCGGGGCCGACCGAACCGTTGAGCGAGAAGGTGTAAACGAAGGTGATCTTGCCGGCGTTCGGGCCGGTCTTGTGGCGCATGACGACCACATCCTTGCTGAGCGCGCCCGACACGCCCTCGGCGGAGATGTTGCCGACGCTCTTGGTCTCCGGCACGTCCTTGATGATGCTTTTGGACTGGGCGTTCTTGATGAGCTTGTCCAGGGCCTCTCCCTTGACGCCCGGGTTGTTCCTGGTCACTTCGTCGGCGATGGTCTTCCGCAGCGCCGCGACCTCTTTGTCGTTCTTCGCGTAGGTGCCGCCGAAGCTGACGCTCCCCGACGCCTCGGTGGTGGTCTTGGTGATGTCGACGTCCGGAGCGCGCTCCGGCTCCACGTCCGGCTTGTCCTTGTCGGCGTGGTAACTGCAGAGCATGCCCAGTTCGGCCGCGCGAGGGCCCGGCTTGTTACGGCACTTCTCAGCCTCCTTGAGGTATTCGGAGAACTGCTTCGCCTCTTCGAGGTTCGCCGCGAGGTCGGCGTTCGGGTCGTCCGTCTTGTGCGCGTTGAACATCCACTGCCCGCCGCTGCCGCTGCCGCGCATGTAGCTGCCGCTGAGCGACGCGCCGCCGCCCCACTTCTTCAGACCCGGAATGCTCGCGTCGATCGACGCGGTGACGCCGCCACCGGTCGTACTCATTCGCTCCAGGGTGACCGATCCGTCGGACCACTGCGAGAGCTTGACCTGCTCCGAGGAGCTGATCTTGATGAACAGGATCTGGACGACCACGGTGTCCTTCGTGTCATCCACGGCAAGCAGGCACTTGGCGGGCTGGAACGGATCCTTCGCGCTCGGATCGTCCGTCGGTCCGGAGGACGGAGCGGATTCCGGATCGGTGACCGGTTCGTCCGGCCCGGTCTTCGATCCGGGCGGCTGCGATCCGGGGGAGCCCTGACCACCATCAGCGAGGTTGCCGGAGTCGCAGGAACCACCGTCTCCGGCGCCCTGCACCAGGCGGCACAAGGCTCTTTCGAAGCTGTCGTGCAACCCGGTCGAGATGGACACGGCCCCGATGGCGCCGATCAGCAGAGTCACCACGGCTATGAGGCCGATGTATTCGACCGCGGTCTGCCCTCGGTCCGCTACGCGTCTTGACGTCATACGTGTGCCCCCTGCGCTTCGCGCTCGAGCGACCCCCGTCTGCCGTGGGCAGCGTAGGAGCGCAGGAAGCGATCACGGGAGGGTCCGTGGACCCAGGTCAAGGCCCAGGTCAGACCCAGGTAAGGCCCAGATCTGGGCCCAGACCGAACGCCGACCGGACCCATTCACTCCTGGGCCCGGCCGAGCGCGACACGGGCTAGGTCCTGTCCGGTCGGTCTTCGTGGATCAGCCCGCGGCGTCTGGTGCGGTGGATCGCAAGGCGGAGGATCGTCCTCGTACTGGACGTACTTGGACGACTCCGACAACGCGGCGAGGTGCCGTGCCGGGCGTCGCGGGCCCGCGAAGATCGACCGGACAGGGCCTAGTTCTGCTCCCCGAGGCGCCAGGTCTCCACCCGCTTGTCGTACCCACCTGTGGCGATCCTCGGTTCACCGTCGACCTGGATCTGGCACAGGCTTCGCACCCACCCGCAGCCGTAGGGCCCCAGGAGGAACGGGGCACCGCCCACGGTGCCCGTCTGCTCTCCGGTGTTCGGATCCCAGAGCTTCACGCCCGGCCCGTCACCGCCGGAGGCCAGCAGGTGCCGCTCGCCCACCGTGATCTGGCAGAGGGCGTGCAGCCAGCCGAAGTCGTCCTCCATGACGTGAAGTTGCTCCCCGGTGGCCGGATTCCACAGCCGAATCTTCTCGTCGGTGCCGGCCGAGGCGAGCAGGATCCCGTTCGCGGTCTCTATCTGGCACAGGGCGTTCGGCCAGCCTTCATGGCCGCTCAGTTGCCGCACCTGCTCCCCCGTGCTCGGCTCCCACAGTCGTACGCTCCGATCCACGTGTGCCGAGGCGAGCAGGTCCCGGCCCTCGGACCGCACCGCGCACACCTCCAGGACCTCGCCGGCTCCGGGCGAGAGGACACGAACGTGTTCACCGGAGCCCGGCTCCCACACATGGATCAGCCCGTCCTCCCCACCGGCGGCCAGCAGTGTCCCGTCCCCCACACGCACGTGGCACACCCCGCTCAATGCGGCGCTCGCCCCCTTGAGGACGGAGACCTGCCTGCCCGTACCCGGATCCCACAGCCGTACCGTCCGGTCCCTCCCGCCGGAGGCCAGCAGGATCCTGCCGCCGATCTCCACCTCGCACAGGGCGTTCACCCACCCCCGGTGTCCCATCAGCATGCTGACCACGTCGCCGGAGAGCGGATCGCCGACCCTGATCACCCGTTGGGAGCGGGCGAATGCGAGCAAGGTCCTCTCACCCACGCGGACTTGGCACACGGCACTGAACCTGGGAGCGAGCTTCTTCCGGATCACCAGCCTGAGGGCGACCAGCACCACCACGACCCCCGTCGCGGTGAGAAGCGCCTGCCCCACTGAGAGCACCTGGAGCAGAGCCAGTACGAGGACCACACCCAACAGCACACGCACCCGAAGGATCCGGAACGTCAACACGTGCAAGCCACGCAGAAGATTCATATTGAGCGCCACTGCGGTTGCCCCCCTCAGCAGAACTGATGCGACGTCAATCATGGCTCCTTTCAAGGCATTCGGGGGTGGGCATTGCCAAGGTTCGTCCAGGCGCAGTGGCTAGGGCACCGGCCCCACTGGGTCGCGTAGGAACACCGCGCCGTCGGTGCGGGCGAGCGGGCCGCCGAGCCCGGGTGGATCTCTTGGCGTTCATCGGCCGTTCAGGTCGGCCGGTGGTTGGGCCGGGTGGGATCGAACTACGGTGGGCGGCGGTTGCGGGGCGGGGCGGGTGTGTCGGGGTGGGGTGGCCCTCCGCTTCGGGGCCGTGGAGGGGGGCTTCGATGGTCAGATACGTCCACCATCAACTGATGGGGGTCACAACGGCGGTGTGTGCCTCCGCCGTTGGCGCGTTGGTGGCGTTCAGCGTGCGCGGGATTCCGGCGGAGGACGACAGCCATGGGCGGCTGGTCGTCCTCTTCCTGTTCGGCCTCGGCGCACTCGGGGCGCTCTTCGCGGCGTCCCCGGTCCCGGGGGTCGGCGAGGTGCGGACCTTCAAGGCGGCGGTGCCGCTGAACGATCCCGAAGCGGTCCTGCCCAGTGGCAACGCCCCGGTGCGCCAACGCCTCTTCAGCTGGCCGTTCCTCCTCATGCTCCTCGTGCCGTCGCTGATCGCCGCCCTCTTCTGGTCCCCGTGGGCTGCCCTGTACCCGCTGCCGCTGTCGGTGGAGTGGCTGACGCGGGCCTGCGTTGCGGCCCGCTGGGAGCGGCAGCACGGCCTGCTGCTGTGGCGGGGCGCGGTCGCGGAACAACCACTCGGCAAAGGGCAGTTGCTGTACACCTCGGTCAGGCCCGGGTAACCGGCTCGGCGCCGAGTGGCGCGGATATCAGACGAGTGACTGGGTACCGAGCACGGCGAGCAGCGCAAGGCGTTCGGCGTCCTGAGTGCCGGGCTCGGCCGTGTAGATCATGATGCGCAGATCGCTGCCCGCCACGGTGAGCACATCGCAGTCCAGCGTCAGGGGGCCCACGTGCGGGTGCTCGACGGTCTTGCGCGCGGCCGCGTGGTGGCCGACGGCGCCCGCGTCCCACAGTTCGGCGAACCGGCCACTGTTCAGGCGCAGTTCCGCGACCAGGCGCCGCAGGTGCTGGTCGGCCGGGTACCGGCCGGCGGTCGCCCGGAGGTCGGCGACGAGTCCGGCCTCGAACGCGCGCTGTTCGCGCGGTGTGTGCCGGACCCGGCTGCCCGGGCCCAGGAAGTTCCGCCACACCCCGTTCCGCTCGTTGCCGCGCCACCTGGACGGATCGCCCATCAGCGCCGCGTACGGCGGGTTGGCCGTGAGCAGGGTCCAGGCAGCGTCGTAGACAGCGACCGGGGTGCCGGCCAGTCTGTCCAGCAGGCGCTGGACGCTCGGGGTGATGTACGAGGGCACCGTGTCCGGTCCCGGCGGTACGAGGCCGGCCATCCGGAACAGGTGTACGCGCTCGTCTCCCGACAGCCGCAGTGCCCGGGCCAGGGCCTCGACGACCTGCGCCGACGGATTGGTCGCCCTGCCCTGTTCGAGGCGGGTGACGTAGTCGACGGAGATCTGGGCCAGCAGGGCCAGTTCCTCACGGCGCAGTCCGGCCGCGCGCCGCTGCCCGCCGGCGGGCAACCCGGCGGCCTCCGGTGAGACCCGGTCGCGCCAGCGGCGCACCGCCTGCCCGAACTCCGCTTTCGCCATGGTCACCAGTGTGTACCGCCGACCGCTGATCTCCCTGGTACTGGCAGTCCCAGGAAGATCCGAGCGCTGGCTGACCACACCGCGCGGCCGGAACCTGGAGGCATGACGACAACCCTGATCACCGGAGCGAACAAGGGTCTCGGCTTCGAGACCGCCCGCCGACTCGTCGCGGCGGGCCACACCGTCTACCTGGGCAGCCGGGACGCCGAACGCGGCCGCCGGGCCGCCGAGCGGCTGGGCGCGCGGACCGTCCAGCTCGACGTCACCGACGACGCGTCCGTGGCGGCTGCCGCCGAGGCCATCGAGGCCGGCGGAGGGCTGGACGTACTGATCAACAACGCGGGAATCGAGGAAAGGGACACTGACAACAATGTGATCGGCCCCGCGGACGTGACCGCCGGCATGATGCGGCAGACGTTCGAGACAAATGTCTTCGGCATGGTGCGCGTCACTCACGCGTTTCTGCCGCTGCTGCGGCGCTCCGCCGCCCCGGTCGTGGTCAATCTCAGCAGCGGGCTGGGCTCGCTGACCCGGGTCACCGACGCGGGCACCCCAACGTACGCCTACCCGGGCGTAGCCTACCCAGCCTCGAAGACCGCGGTCAACATGATCACTGTGCAGTACGCGAAGGCCTTCCCGGACATGCGGATCAACGCGGTCGAGCCCGGCTACACCAAGACCGACCTGAACGGGAACACCGGCATCCAGACCGTCGAGCAGGGCGCCGAGATCATCGTCCGTATGGCGCAGGTGGAGCCCGACGGCCCCACCGGAGGCTACTTCGACGCCGAGGGCCCCCTCCCCTGGTAAGCCGGTCGGTAAGCCGCTGGTAAGCCGGTGTCGGGAGCGGTTCACCGGGGCCCCAAGTAAATTCTGGGTGAAGTAACCGGAGCGTCGGTGGTCCCGGCCCCTGGACTCCCACAAGGGAAACCGTCCACCTGCCCTCTTTACGGTCCGCGTGGGGCGGCTCGCCTGTCCGCGACCGCCCCCCGCCGCGACCTTGGAGTGCCGTTGACGACCTGTCTGGGACATGCCAGCGTAGAGCTTTCCGGGAGGCAATCCGGGCAACACGTTGCGCACGTACAGGGGGAAGCTATGAAGGCTGCCGGTTCCGACTGACCGCGCCGCGGCCACTCCTCTTGAGCAGCTCGGATCATAGCGTCCAACATTCCGACCAGTCTGTATGTTTTCGAGCCATCGCGAGCACAGTTCGCCACCCACCACGCCCGTTGCCCGTGCGCTGCCTCGAAAACAAGGACGTCCCTGGGGGGATCTGACCGTGACCACCACGAGACAGTTTGCCGCTGCACCCGAAAACACCGCGACCGAAGAATTACCGGCGGACCTCACGCGGCGCGCGTGCGTGATCCGCGCGTCGGCGGACCCGAGCGCCGTCGCGAACGTCCTGCTCACCGAAGCGACGCGCACGGAGACCGACCGGTACTCCGTGGAAGCGCACTGGCCGTACTACCGGGCCACGTCCGGGGCGGGCCCTGGCGGGTCCGCGGACCCGGGCGCGCCCGCGGACCCGCTGTTGCTGGTCGAGACCGTCCGGCGGGCGAGCTGTTACCTCTCGCACCTGCACTACGGGGTTCCGCATCATCGTCCTTCCGTGCTGACCAGCGTCGACTACACGTCGGAGCCGGCCGGACGGAGAGCCGGAACGGAGGCCGGCAGCTCCCGGACCGTCCGGATCGACATCACCTGCACCGTCGATACCGACCACCCCGATCTGTTCGGCATGTCGCTGGACGCCGGCGTGTACGTCGGGGGACAGCGCGTCGGCCAAGTGGGCATGGGCTGGCAGGCACTCAGCCCCGGCCGCTGCGACGTCGTCCACCGCGTGTCGACTCCCGCCGTCATCGGTCTCCACGACCGGGACGTGACGCTGGCCGCCGCCGGGGAGAATTCCTGGGAGCTGAGACCGGGCACCGGATGTTCAGCCGGCTTCGGCAGCGGCTGTGGTCACATCCCGGGCATGACCCTGCTCGAAGCCTTCCACCGGGCCGCGTCGCTGATGGCTTCACGAAGTGGGGGCGCGGAGTCCGCCGACCGGACATGGGCCCTTGCTTCCGGCGCTGTGGCCTTCGAGGAGTTCGGTGAGCCGGGCACTCCCGTGATCATCACGGCCACGCCCGCCGGTGAGCAGCCGAGAGGCGAGCAGTTCGCCGTACGGGTCGCCGCCCGGCAGGGCGACGACATCCTGGCCACGGCGGCGCTGCTCGGCTCCGTGACCACCACGCGCTCGTCCACCCGCTCGTCCACTCGCTCACCGGCCGTCGCCGACCGAAGGCCATGACACCCCGCTCCCCCGGCGCCGGTCGGCGCCGGGGGAACCGATTACGGCGCCGGGTCAGGCGTGCGCGCGCTCCGCGGCCTGCTGGATGCCCGAGAGGACGAGGGCGAGCCCCCGGTCGAACTCCTCGTCGGCGTAGTCGGCGCTGACCGCGGCGAGTCGGGAGAGGGCGGGGAGGGTGCCCTCGGCGAGGGCCCCGATGCGATGGGCCTCGGCGGCCGCGGCACCCTCCGGCGCGAGAGGGCCGGCGAGTTCGGCTTGGGCGAGGCCCATCACGAAGGCCATGACGGCCCGGAAGGCGGCGAGCAGATCGGCGCCGTCGAGGCCTGAGCGGGTGAGGGCGGCGGCCAGGACCTCCGCCGGGGCCAGACCTGCCGGGCTGGACGTACGGCGTGTGAGGAGGAGCGGCACGGCGGCCGGGTGCGCACGGACCGCGCGCCACAGGGCGGTGGCGGCGGCCCGCGTGTCGGCGGCCCAGTCGTCGGTGGGTTCCGGTGTGTCCACGCAAGCGGCGACGGCGTCGACCACGAGTTCCTCAAGGGCCTCGCGGCCATCGACGTAGTTGTAGAGCGTCATCGGGCCCGTCCGCAGTGCTCCCGCGAGCGAGCGCATCGACAGCCCGGCCAGGCCGTCGCGATCGACGATGGCCAGCGCCTGCTGCTGGATCTCCGCCAGTGTGAACCGGGCTTTCATCGTCACTCTCCACTTGACACGTACGCCGTACGTATTCGAATCTACTACACGTACAGCGTACGTATCCGAGTGAGGACACCCTCCCATGCCCGAAACCCACCACACCTCGTTCCTCTCCCAGGGGGAGCGGTGCGCCGCGTGGATCACCCCTCCGGCCGGCGACGGCCCCCACCCGGCCGTAGTCCTCGTCCACGGCTTCGGCGCCACCCACGACATGCGGCTCGACCAGTACGAGCAGGCCTTCGCCGACGCCGGCATGGTCGTCCTGTCCTTCGACTTCCGGCACATCGGCGCCTCCGAGGGAATGCCCCGGCAGTTGGTCTCGATCCCCCGGCAGCTGGCCGACATCGACGCGGCGCTGGCCTTCCTCGCCGAGGACCCGCGCGTCGATCCGACGCGGATCGCCCTGTGGGGGACCTCGATGGGAGCCACCCACGTCCTGCTCGCGGCAGCCGAACATCCCGAGCTCGCCGCCGCGGTCGTGCAGTGCCCCGTCATGAACACCATGAACGCGGCATTCAGCTCCGGCCTCGGCGCCATCGCGAAGCTCGCCGGCCCGATCACCAGCGACCTGATCCGCGCCGCACTCCGCCTGCCGCGCCGTTACGTTCCCCTCGTCGACGACCCCGGAAAGACCGCGATCGTGACCGTACCCGGGGCCAAGGACGGCTGGTACGGCATGATTCCGCCCGGTGCGTCGTTCGACAACCGCGTGACGGCCTCGGTCGGCTTCGAACTCGTCAAGCTCAACGCCTCCCGCCGCGCCGCGTCGATCCGGGCCCCACTCCTGGTCTGCGTCTCCGACCACGAGACCCTCATGGACCCCCGGATTGCCGCGAAGACGGCGCAGCGGGCGCCCCGGGGCACCGCCCTGCACTACCCCGCCGACCACTTCGAGGTCTACCACCCGCCGCTCGTCGACGGCATCATCCGCGACCAGGTCGCGTTTTTGACCCGGCACCTGCGGCTGACGGCGCTCAGCGAGGCCGGCCGTGACTGACCACACCGCGCTCCTCGCCCGCCAGGACGACGACTTCTCCTCGTTCGCCCGCACCCTCACCGACGACGAGTGGCACCGCCCCAGCCTGTGCGCCGGCTGGACCAATCAGGACGTCCTCGCCCACCTCGTCCTCGGACTGCGACTTCCGCTGCCACGACTGCTCGTCGCCATGGGCAGCCACCGCGGATCCTTCGACAGCGCCAACGAGGACCTCTCCCGCCGCCACGGCCACCGTCACACTCCGCATGAGCTCCTCGACGCCTTCGACCGGGCCCGCGCCCGGCCCCGCGGCATCGGACGGCTCCTGCCCACCCCGCTCATGCTCGGCGACCACACCGTCCACCACCTCGACATCGCCCTCGCCCTGGACCGGCCGGCCCGCATCACTCCCGAAGTCGCCAACGCCGTCCTGAAGATCGAGACGACCCTCCCCAACCCCTTCATCCCGGCCCGCGCCCGAGCCCGCGGCCTCACCCTCCGCACCACCGACACCGACTGGCACCGCCCCGGCGACCAGAACCTCGACGTCGCCGGCGCCGCCGAGCACCTCATCTCCGTCCTCGCCGGCCGCCGCCACGCCCTGCCCGACCTCACCGGCAACGGCACCACCGCCCTGCGAACCCGGCTGTGAGCGCGATTCCCCGGCCGACGAGTACGAACAGCCGGCCGCGCGGAGCGCACGGGACCGGGGGTCGAATCGGAGGCATGCCTCATGTTATGTTTCAGCACAACATGAGGCATGCCTCGACTTCGCTCCGCCCCCAGTTGGCGGTCGCTCCAGCAACAGCGGGGCGGGCGGACCCGGGACACCTCTCACGACGACTTGGAGGATCACCGTGCTCAGCATCGACAACGAACTTTTCGAGGCAGTCGGCGCGATGGCAGCGGCCGCCCCACCGACACCGCCCGCGGTGCGCGACTGGAAAACCCGGCGGGCGAACATCGACGCCCTTTATGGAGGGTTGGCCGCCGCTGCGGCACACGATGACCGCGTCGAAGTGGTCGACTTCACCGTGCCGTCTTCGGACGGGCACACCCTCCCGCTACGCCTGTACAAGCCATCGAACGTGCCGAATGCCCTGGTCGTCCATGTTCACGGCGGTGGTCTCATCGCCGGCAGCGTCGAGGGATACGACCACGTCTGCCGCCGCTATGTGTCGCAGGCCGGGGTCGCGATGATCGCAGTCGACTACCGCCTGGCGCCCGAAGCGCCGTACCCGGCAGCCGTTGAGGACTGTGTCGCCGCCGTTGAGTGGGCAATCGAGCATGCCGCTGAGCGCGTGCCCGGGGCTCGTGTCGCGCTCATGGGTGACTCCGCCGGGGGTGGCCTCGCGGCCGCGACGGCGCTGGTGTGCCGTGACCGTGGGATCGGGCCCGTGGCCGCACAGATCCTCGTGTACCCGATGCTCGATGACCGCACGGCGCTCGCCGACCCTGCTGCCGAGCCATTCCTTACCTGGTCGGTCGCTGACAACGCCACCGGCTGGCAGGCCTACCTCGGCGACACCTACGGCGCCGACAACGTGCCTCCCTCCGCTTCGGTCGCCCGCGCGGGCTCGCTGCACGATCTGCCGACGGCCTACCTCGAGGTCGGCCAACTGGACCTCTTCTGCGCGGAGACCGTCGCCTACGCCAAGCGGCTCATGGAACACAGCGTGGCCGTGCACCTCTCCGTACGCCCCGGCGCATTCCACGGCTTCGATCAGTTCGCACCCGACTCCCGCGTGGCACGGAGCGCGTTCGCAGATCGTGTCGTTTTCCTTCGGAACCTGTGACGTCGGACCGCCGGCAAGCCCGCGACAGGCACCCCGGTCACCATCCATCAAGCCCGTCCGAACTCATTCGCACTAGGAGATACCCCGTGGAGACCAAGACCGCCCTCATCACCGGCTCGACGAGTGGAATCGGTCGCGCCACCGCACTCAAGCTCGCCCGCGGCGGCGTCCGGGTCGTGGTCTCCGGCCGCCACGCTGAACGCGGGCTGCAGGTAGTGGAGCAGATTCGGGCCGAGGGAGGAGCAGCGCAGTTCGTCGGCGCCGACCTGCGGGACGCACGGTCCGCGGCGGAACTCGCGGCCAAGGCCACCGAGTCCGTCGGCGGATCCCTCGACATCCTGGTGAACAACGCCGCGATCGGGGCCGGTGGACCGACCGCGGGCACCGATGAATCGACATTCGACGCGGTGCTTGCCACCAACCTGAAGGCCCCGTTCTACCTGGTTGCGAGCATTGCGCCGGCGATGGCGGCACGGGGTGGTGGAGCGATCGTCAACGTGTCCACGCTGGCCGCCGAACTCGCGCTCCCGGGCCTGGCCGTCTACGGGGCGAGCAAGGCGGCGCTGGACCTGCTGACCAAGAGCTGGGCGGCCGAGTTCGGCCCGGCCGGGGTACGGGTGAACTCCGTGAGCCCCGGCCCGACCCGTACTCCGGGATCCGAGGCCCTCGGAGACGGGCTGCGGCAGCTCGCTGCGCAGGCCCCGCTGGGTTTCGTCGCCGACCCGGAAGACATCGCCGCGGCCATCGTGTTCCTCGTCAGCGACGAGGCGCGGTTCGTGACGGGCGCGACGCTGGATGTGAACGGTGGCCGCACCGTTGTATGAGAGCGCGTCGGGCTCCGGCGGAGGCGGCGCGGCGCCCATCCGTCCGTGACCAGCGCCGTGACGGTGCCGTGGTGAGGGATGCCTCACCTTGTACCCTGGCCCGGTGAGAAAAGCGCTTCAGGACTCGGCCGCTCCACGCCTCCGCCGCGACGCGGCGCGCAACCGTGAACGCATCATCGAGGCCGCGCGGTCGGCGTTCGCGGAGCAGGGCATCAATGCCCCCTTGGAGCACATCGCCAAGAACGCGGGCGTCGCGATCGGAACCCTGTATCGGCACTTCCCCAAGCGGGTCGACCTGCTCCTGGCAGCCTTCGAAGAGAAGTTTGAATCCTTCATGGCCGCTGCGGAGGTCGCGCTCACAGCGGAAGACCCCTGGGTCGGATTGAGCTCCTACCTTGAGGCGCTCTGCGGGATGCAAGCGGGCGACCGCGGCTTCAACGACTTCGTCTCGATGCGGTTTCCCTCCAGCGAGGAAACCGAGGTGATGCATGATCGGGTCTGCGAGGCGATGGAGAGCATCTTGAAGCGAGCCCAGGACGCGAAGGTCGCTCGCCAGGACCTGACGATCGGCGACCTCATCGCGGTGACGTGGGCGAACAGCCGGATCATCGAAGCCACTGCCGATATCGCTCCCCAAGCGTGGCGCCGACAGCTGATGCTGATCCTGGAGTCCCTCCGCTACCGCGGTGAGAGCACGCTTGAGGACCCGCCGCTCACCAATCAGCAGCTCTACCAGGCGATGGCCCGCTTGAGCGCCTCGTGACGGTCCGGGACCAGGAACGTACGATCACTGGCCCCTTGGAATTGATCGTCTAGGCGCTGTCCGGGCCGTGCCGCCGCAGCACAGCCCGTCCCGTGGCGAACGTCGTGCCGTCGCCGTCCATGGCTCTCAGGACAAGGCCGTCGGGGTCGTGGCCCGGCACCGGGCTGTCGGTCATCGAGACCACCGCACCGCCGGGCCGGACGACCAGGGGCCTGGCGAAGCGCAGCCGGAGTTCGCTCACCCGGTCCTCCCCCGCGAAGCCGGCGAGGTGGTGACCGGCCAGGGCGAAGGTGAGCAGGCCGTGGGCGATCACGTCGGGGAAGCCTGCCGCACGGGCGGCGGATTCCGACTGATGGATGGGGTTGTGGTCCCCGGACACCTCGGCGTACTCCCGCAGGAGCGCACGGGTCACGGCGAACGACGAGGTCCGTGGGGCCTCCTCCCCGGCGGCGCTCTCGGCACGTGCGGCAGGCGTGCCGCCCGGCCGGGCAGGCCCGGCGGCAGGAGTCGGGCCCGTCGGCGGAGGGCCGTGCACCAGCAGCGCGGTGGATTCCGCGAGCACATCGCCGGTCTCGGCCGTGAACCCCACGACCACCTCCGTGGCGATCCCCGCGCCGAGCGGCTTCACCGACGCGACGGAGGCGGTGGAGAGAAGCACGTCCCCGGCGAGCACGGGCCGCAGCACCCGGAGCCGCTGCGCACCGTGGATCGGCACCACGCCGTCGCGAAGCCCCGTAGCTGACAGCAGACGGTCACTCACACGCAGCGCGAGGGCGGCCAGCAGCCCGAGCGGTGACGGCGCTCCGCCGGCACCCCCGGCGCGCCCCGGTCCGCCCAGGAGCGATCTGTCCGCCCCGGCCAGCAGGGAGCGGAACCGTACGACATCGGGACCGGTCACCTGATGCCGGCCGGTCACCACGCTGTGGTCCTCATGCTGTGGTCCTCACGCTGCTGCCCTCGAGAAAGCCCGGCCACGGGTCAGCGCCCCGGCCGCTTGCGCAGCAGGCACGTCAGCCGCGCGGTGCAGACGAGCTGGTCCCGGTCGTCCCTGATCGTCACCTGGTAGGTGCCGACCTGGGTTCCCTGGTGCAGCGGTTCGCAGACACCCGTCACCAGCCCCTGGCGGGCGGCCCGATGATGCGTGCAGCTCAGTTCGAGCCCGACGAGCATCCCGTCCGGCGCCACATACGCGCCCGCGGCGAGGGAACCGAGCGTCTCGGCGAGCGCGGCGTTCGCGCCGCCGTGCAGGAGTCCGTACGGCTGACGGTTCCCGGCCACGGGCATGGTCGCGACCACGCGCTCCCGGGTCCACTCCGTGACTTCTATGCCCAGCCGGTGGATGAGCTGTTCCGCCGCCAGCTCCGTCGGCAAACCGGCCATGAGCTCAGCCAGTGACTGCTTCATGCCTCTTCTCCTCGCGCGGCTTGTGCTGATACCCGCTCGGCGAGCGCGGCCAGAGCCCGGAACGATCCGGGGTCGGGCCACCCCTGCCTGTCCCCGGGCCCCGGCAGCGCGATGCCCGCGCCCCCGGCGCCCCGCAGGAGGAGCGCCACCGCGTGATCGCCCTCCGGCGGCCGTCCTGTGCCGCCCGAGGCGGCGAGATGGCCGAAGGCGGCCGTAGTACGGGGGTTGGCGGCCAGCTCCACCGCGATGACGAGCACCTGATCGAGGTCCTCGTCCTCCAGCAGCAGCTCGGCCGCCCGCAGCGCCTCCTCGCCGACGTCGCTGTCCGCGGCCAGACAGGAGACCGGTCCGGTGAGTCCGTACTCGATGGTGAGATGTCCCAGGATCGACGTGGTGACCGATTGGAAGAAGAGGAGCGGATTGTGTACCCGTCCGCTCACCAGCTTCCGGCTCGCCAGGTCCGAGGTCGTGGCGTCGCCCGCCACGGTGGCGAGGACGAGCGCCGTCCTGTCGGCGTACGGCGCGATGAGCGGATTCGGACGCGCGGGGTCTCCCGGCTCGCCGAGGCAGCGCCGTACGGTCTCCCGCACCAGCGGGTTGAAGCTGGAGGCGATGAACCCGGGCACCGCCGGCAGCTCGGTCCCCTCCGCGCCCGGTGCGAGGCTCGCCGCCGCGACCACGCGCGGCGACGGCCCGCCGGCGCGGGCTTCTCCGGGGTCGGCGGGGTGCGGGACTGCGGGTGCTCTCACAACTGCTCCAGGATGATCGCGGTGTTCAGTCCGCCGAAACCGGCGTTCAGCGAGAGCACTCGGCGCAGCTCCGCCGGCCGCGGCTCGTTCGGCACGTAGTCGAGATCGCACTCGGGGTCGAGCTCGTCGAATCCGGCGGTGGGCGGCACGGTCTGGGATTCCAGCGCCATGAGGCTGATGACGAGTTCCACCGCGCCGGTGGCCTCCAGCATGTGTCCGGTCATGCTCTTGGTGGAGCTGACCATGAGCCGGGGGGCGTGCGCGCCGAACGCGGCGTGCAGGCCCGCGGTCTCGGCCGGGTCGTTCAGCCGGGTACCGGTGCCGTGCGCGTTGACGTACGGGATCTCCTCGGGCGCGACAGCCGCCCTGTCCAGGGCGCGTCCGATCGCCCGGCTCATCCCGAGTCCCTTCGGATGCGGCTGTACGACATGGTGGGCGTCGGCGGCCATGCCGAAGCCGGGGATACGGGCCAGGCTCCTGGCCCCACGGCGCAGCGCGTGCTCCTCCGACTCCAGGACGAGGGCCGCGGCGCCGTCACCCAGCAGCATCCCGCTGCGTCCCCGGGCGAACGGACGCAGCCGTCCGTCCTTGGCGAAGGTGCGCCCGGAGTCGAATTTGGCGAACTGCTCCTCGTCGACCAGATACACACCACCGACGACGGCGACATCGGCCTGGCCGGCCGCGATCAGACGGCACGCGTGGATGACCGCGTTGGCCGAGGCGACGCACGCGTTGATGAAGGCCAGCCTGGCTCCGGTGAATCCGAGTGCCGCGGCGACCGCCGCGGGTATGCCTCCCGCGAAGCTGCGGTGCGTGTCGGCAGGGTCAGGATCCCGGTCGGCCGCGGTGTCCTGCCAGAAGTGGTGGATGCCGGTGAAGTCGCCCTGGGTGCCGATGAGTACCGCGGCCCGCCGCCCGTCCACGGCCGCCGGGGCCAGTTTGGCCGCGGCCAGCGCCCCGCGCGCGCAGTCGAGGATGGTCTCGAGCTGCCGGGGCGGAGTGTCCCGGCCGCCGTGGGTGGCGCCGTACGCGTTGCGGAACGGGCCGGTGTCGAAGCGCTCGACCGGCGCGAACGCGGAGCGTCCGGTGAACACATGGTCCCGCAGCACACCGGCGCCGGCGCCGAACGCGGTGAAGGTCTGATACCCCGTCACCCTGATGTCAGTGGGCATCCTGATGTCAGTGGGCATCGGGGCCACCGTTCGCGGTCCCGGCGTGTGGCTCTGCGGCGTTCCCCGCGGGCCCGGCTGCCGAAAGGAACGTGTGGATGCCGCGTACCGAGGTGAAGTGGTCGAGGTCCGCGCCGTACGGGTCGACGCCGATACCGTGCTCCTCGTCCAGTACGTGCTGAAACCACACCAGTGCCAGCGAGTCGAGTGTGATCGGTGTGTCCTCGCCCAGCTCTTCCAGCGAGGCGGGCACGATCTGATGGTGTGTGAGCAGCCTGCGGATCTCGTCGGTCGTGATCACGCGGTCGTCTCCGTGGACACGCCGTCCCTGCTCCGGGCGACCGCCGCGACGAACTCTCCGAGCGTGGCGGTCGGCTGGGCGGCCGGATCCTCGTCCCGGATCTCGGCCCCGTACTCGTGCTCCACCTGCACAAGGAGTTCAACGAGGGCGAGAGATTCCAGTTCGAGACCGCCGGGACCGAGCGGCAGGTCGTCGGAGACCGTGTCGTCCACGGTCGGGTCGATCTCGCCGATGATGCCGATGACGAACGAGCGGATCTGTGACTCCACAGCGGTTCTCCTTGTCGGTGGGCGAGTTGGTTCAGCTCCGGGGGACGTGGCGCCGCGCGACCGCGGGCGCGCCGTTCACCCGCACGTGGTTGAAGAGTTCACGGACGGGATCCGTGTCCGCCGCGTAGTCGACACCGGGCAGTCCGAAGCCGTTGAGGGCCAGCGATTCCGCGCGGTACGAGGCGGGGGCGCCGAGCTGTCCGATGGTGGCGCTGTCCGCGAGCCCGAGCCGGCGGTCGACCTCCGCCTGAACGTCCGGCCGCAGTTCCAGGTCGTCCAGCCGCAGCCGTCCCAGCCCGTCCGTCGTGGGACGGTGGGTGCCGGCCGTCATCCCGTGAGCCGTGCGCGGGTACAGCCGTTCGGTGAGCAGCCGGTGTGCCTGCTCGATCGGACCTTCTTGAAGGCCGAGCTCGCTCATCACTTGGCCGAGTACCACGGTGTAGAGCGTCTGGGCGGGGATGACCTGGCTGGCCTGGGTGACCATGGCCCGCATCACGGCGGTGAGGGCGCGTCCACCGGGGCGGAGTCCGGCGTCGAGTATGCGTCCGGTCGCTTCGAGGTGCTCCTTGGCCCGCCCCAGGGTTCCGGCGCGGTACGTCGGTGCGAGCGCGGCGTTGCCGATGTAGCTGAACGCGAGCGTGGTGACGTCGGGCGCGAGGACGCCCGCGCGGCCCAGTGTGTCCATCCAGCGGCGCCAGTCGTCGCCGCCCATGACGGCGACCGTGTCGCGGACCTCCTCGTCGGACGCCGGCTCCACCGTCGCCAGGCCGACCGTGCCGGTGGAGCTGTCGAACGTCTTGGCGGTGAACGGCTTGCCGAGCGTCTTGAGAGCGGAGCGCCGCACCTGGCCGGTCTCCGGATCGGTGCGCCGCGGCGCCGCCACGCTGTAGACGACCAGGTCCACCGTGCCGAGGTCCTCGCGGATGGTCCGGGCCGTTCGGTCCTTGGCCTCGTCGCTGAACGCGTCGCCGACGACGGTACGGGCATACAGCCCGGCGCGGCGGGACTCCTTCTCCAGGGCGGCCGTGTTGTACCAGCCGGCGGTCCCGGTGCGGGTGGCTGTGCCGGGGCTCTCCTGGCACACGTTCAGGGTGGCGGCGCGGGCGCCGAAGGAGACGGCGATCCGGGTGGCGAGCCCCAGGCCGGCCGAACCCCCGACCACGAGGACCGAACGCGGACGGTCCGCGCAGGTGAGCTCCGGCCGCCGCTGTACGTACGCGATGTCCCGGCGTACGCGCTCCGCGCAGCCGTCCGGATGGGCGTTGGCGCACAGAGCGCCGCGCAGCATGGGAGTGACGATCACTTTCCGGCCTCGCTCAGTCCGAGCGGCGACGACGGCGACGATGCCTGCGCGCTCATCCGGGTCAGCAGCAGCTCGCGGTTGCGTACGAGCTTTCCGTTGCTCGTACGGGGAACGGCGGGCGCGAGCTGGAAGCGGCGCGGGATCTTGTACTGGCTCAGTCTCTCGGAGCACCAGGTGTGGAGTTCTCTGGCGGTGGTCCTGCCGTTCGTGCCGACGAACGCCTCGATGGTGCTGGTGAAGAGGACCACGGCCTCGGTGACGTCCGGGTGTTCGGCCAGAGCCAGTTCGACCTCCCCGAGGTCCACCTTGAGCCCGCCGATCACCACCAGGGAGTCGGTGCGTCCATGGACGGACAGGACACCGGTCCTGTCGTCGACGTCACACAGATCGTGGGTGCGCAGCCAGCCGTCCGTGTACCGGCTGCCGACGTCGTTCGCGTACAGGTAGGGGGACTCGTCCGTACGGACGTAAAGCTCGCCCGAGCGGACCCGGATCTCGGTGCCGGGGACCGGGAAGCCCACCGCGGGCGGTTCGTGCGCGCCCGTCAGGTCGGTGGCGATGATCCCGGTCTCTGTCATGCCGTACGCCTGGCCGATCCGTACCCCGTACCGCTCCTTGAACCGCCGGTACACCTCGGGGCGGATGGCTTCACCGCCGGAGACGGCCAGCCGCAGGTGCGGGAGAGGCACCTCGTCGGAGATCCGGGTGAGAAGCTCGAAGTGGAACGGGACGCCGAACAGGACCTGCGCCTCGGCGTCGGCGAGAGTGGAGAGCAGCGTCCGGGGCCGGCCGTTGACCGTGAACAGAAGGCCGGCGCCCACGGCGAGTGCGTGGAGCACACCGCCGATCAGTCCGAACGAGTGCGTCAGGGAGTTTCCCAGCAGTACCCGTTCTCCGGCCCGGGGCATCTCCGGCAGCCCGCCGAAGCGGCCGACCTCCGCGAGCAGCGAGCCGGCGGTGCGGCCGATGATCTTCGGGTGGCCGGTGGAGCCGGAGCTGAACTGGAGCAGCGCGTGCGGGGTGACAGCCGGGTGGCCGCCGCGACGGACCTCGACCTGGATCTCGCACTCGTCCTGGAAGACGACGCGGACCGCTCCGGAGGACCCCGAGCTCATCAGATACTGCGGTTCGCACAGGGTGAGCAGCCGGTCCACCTCGATCCTGGTGAGCCGTGGATCCATGAGCATGATCTGCGCCCCGCGCGACCACAGCGCGAGGACCGTCCACAGATAGGTGAAGCTGGGCACCATCTGGACGGCCACGGTCGAGCCGGACTTGACGCCCTGGATCTCGAAGAGCCGTTCCAGTTCCGTCACCTTCGAGCGCAGTCGGCCCCAGGTCACCCCGGACCGCGCGTGGGCCCAGAGCGTTTCCTCGGCCTGCCCCGCCAGCCTGTCCGCGATCCAGCTTTTGAGCGGCGCGTTCTCCATGGAGATCCCACTTTCCGGACTCGGTGCCGCGGGTGCGCGCCCGGAGCGGGGCGCACCCGAGCGGTCGGCTACTTCTCGATGCAGAACTCGGCGACGGGCCAGCCCACGTGCCGTTTGTCGGTCGGCGTGTAACCGAGCAGCTGGTCACCGGCCTTGAGTTCGGTGACGTTGAGGACGGTGGCGCCGGGGCCGAGGACCCGTACGTGCCAGTCGTCCTGGACGGTCAGGCTGACCTCGATGCCGTCCGGGGACGTCGCCCTGATGGTCAGCAGCGGCCGGGACTCCAGCTTGACCCGGCCGACGGCGATTCGGCGGGTACGGCCGTCGGCGCCCACGCCCAGGACCGTCGACCCGGCGTGCAGCTCGCTGAGGTAGTTGGTGCGGTTGTCCACTCCGTACGTGTAGGAGTGGAGGGCGCCGGCGTTGACACGGAAGGGGCGCGTCGGCATGTAGGGCAGCGGGTGGGTCTCGCTGACGCAGAGCACGAAACCGTGTGCGTACGAGCCGACGAGGATGCCCTCGTCCTTCTCGAAGTGGGTGCAGGTGTCGACGCACACGCGGTCACCCATGCCGGAGTGCTCGATGGACTCGACCGTCAGCGCGGTGAGGTCGAGCGGCTCGGTCCTGATCGCCAGCAGCTCGGCGAGCCGGAAGACGTCATCGGCGCCCGTCGGCGCCATCATCAGGCCCTCGGAGCCCTTCTCCAGTACGCCGACGACGATCTCGGCCTCCTCCAGCGAGGTGACCTCGCAGACCAGTTGGCCCTCGGAGCGGTCGGCGGCCGCGATGACGATCTCCAGCGGGATCTTGGTCGGGTCGCGGAAGTTCACCACGGTGTACGGGAGGACACTGGCGGCGCCGCAGGCGAGGTCGAGCGTGTACTGGTCGATGACCTCGACATAGGCGGTCGCGCCCTTCTCGCCCGACAGGTGCTTGAGGCGCAGGCCGTTGAGATCGGCGTCGTCGGTGACCGGGACGGCGACGAGGTCCACGGGCGAGGCGGTGGGGCCGTCCTCGGCCGGTGTGCTGTCCGGCTCCTGGTGTTTCCAGGCGTCGGGCCCGGCCGGCAGGAGCACCTTCCTCATCGTGGGCGGCAGGGTGGCCAGGATCTCGGTGCGGGAGTCGACGATACCGTCGAGCCGGGCGTGTATGGCCGCGTCGACGACGGCGGCGACCTGTGCGGGGGCGACGGAACGGATGTCGATCCAGGCGAATTTCATAGGAGTCCCTCAGGAGGAGTGGAAGCGACGCGGGGCGCGGGCCGGATCAGGAGGAGGTGGCCGTGTCGTACAGCTCGGACACGGAGAGCGGCAGCCCGACCTGGTCACGCCGCGGGTGAACGGTGTCGGCGAGTTCCCGCACGAGACGCTCGGGGTCAGGACTGCTGAACACCCGTCGGCCGACGGCCAGTCCGCTGCACCCGGCGTCCAGTGCGGTCTGGGCGTACAGCAGGAGGTCCTTGCCGTCCTGCGGGCCGCCGGCCACCAGGACCGGGACCGGGCAGCTCGCCACGACATCGGCCATCCTGCTCATCGGTACGGCGGCGGACGTCTTGATCAGGTCGGCGCCCAGGTCGGCGGCGATGTTCACCACATGGGCGAGCAGGTCGGGATCGTGGGAGTTCACGACCCGCGGTCCGCGGGCGTAGATCATCACGAGCAACGGCAGGCTCCACCGCTGGCACTCGGTCGCGATCAGGCCGAGGTCGGCGAGCTGCTGATTCTCGGTCTCGGAGCCCACGTTGACGTGCACGCTGACAGCGTCGGCGCCGAGCCGCACCGCGTCCTCCGCGCTGCCGACGAGCACCTTGGCGTGGTGGTCGGCCGCCCGGGCCGTGCCCGCGCTGAGATGGATGATCAGTGCGCACTCCCGCAGGTGGCGCGGATCGATGGCGCGGGCCCGGCCCTTGTGGACGATGACCGCGTCGGCGCCGCCCGCGACGAGCGCGCCCATGAGACGGTCGAATCCATCGGCGTCGACGACCGGTCCGTCGGAAACGGAGTGGTCCAGCGGAATGAACAGATACCGCTCGTCGCCTCTGCGGGAGAGCCGACTGAAACGTAGTTCCCTTCCGCTGGAAAGGGATCTGGGCATGTGAATGGCCGCCCTTCATGGACGATAAATTCTTCCGCGGACACCCGGGGCTGACTTTCGGCCGATGGCGCCACGCATTCGGGTAGGACCGCTTCCTGTTCCTGTGGCGCAGCGGATGCCGAGGAATTTAGGTAATCCGGCGGGGCCCGGTCAAGGAGGCAAACCCCCCTCCTCCGTGCGGCACAAAGGGCTGACTGGACGTGAGTGGCCGGCCGGTGAGGCCAATTGGCCGCCCTGAACGGGTACCCCGTACTCATCCGGTCGGGCAGGTGTTATGGAGGCGCTGAATATGCCTGTGTATTCGACCTGTACCGATGGGACTTGTGCTCTTTCGCAGGTAATGAAGGATGGCGTCCACGACTGAGAGGAAGGTGGGCGCCCTATGAGTTCGGCCATTGACCACGAGCGAATCCGGTCGGAACGGGCAGATTTTCGTCAGGCCATGGGCCGGTTCTGCACCGGTGTCACCGTCGTCGCCTGCGGCACGGCAGCGTCCACCGAGGCGATGACCGCCAATTCGATGACGTCGGTCTCGCTCGACCCCCTGCTGCTCCTGGTGAGTGTGCGCACCGCCGGCCGGCTGCACCAGCGGCTGCGGGACGGGGGCACGTTCTCCGTGAGCGTGCTCTCCGAGGAGCAGCAGCATCTGTCGGTGCTCTTCTCGCGCCAGGACCGGCCCCGTGGTGCGGAGGCGTTCGACCGGCTCGGCTCGTGTACCGGAGCCAGTGAGGACGCGTTGGCCGCCGAGGCGCTGGCCGCGTTCGAGTGCGGTGTGGAAGCCACATACCCCGGCGGGGACCACACGCTCGTCCTGGGCCGGGTGACGGCCGTCCATCAGGGGCGGGCCGGACGCAAGCCGCTCGTCTTCTACACGAGCGGGTACGCCCGGCTCGCCGACAACGTTTCCGTACCGGCCTTCGGCCGGCCACGCGAGGTGGAGAGCACCCATGCCTGAACCGTTCACGGACTCCGCGACGAGTCCTCTCCCGGAAGCCGGCGAGGCCGGTCCGGAGGTCGCCATCGTCGGTGCGGGACCGGCCGGCCTCCTGCTCGGGCTGCTGCTCGGGCAGCGCGGGCGGCGCGTGCTGCTCATCGAGCGCGAGCCCGCTCCCGAGCCGTCGCCCGGTAACGGAATCTGCCCCATCCTCCAGCCGGCCACCCTCGGAGTGCTCGACGGCCTCGGGCTGCTGCCCGATCTGGCCAAGAACACGACGCCCGTGACGCATGGCGAGGTGTCCGCGGGCGGTTCGACCGTCGCCGCGTATGCCTACGCCGACCTGCCCGCGGCCCCGGTCGCCTACGCGCTGCCCGTGTCCATCACGCAGTTGCGGGACGTCCTCACCGACGCCGTGCGCCGCACCCCCGGCGTCGACATCGTCTACGAGGCCACGGTGCACGGCCTGCCCGAGCGCGACGGAGAAGACCCCGGCCTGCGAGGCGTACGGCTGGAGACCGGTGAGGGGACGCGTACGCTCCACCCCTCCCTGGTCGTCGGCTGCGACGGCAAGCGCTCCGCGGTCCGTGAAATGGCCGGCATCTCCTCGGAAGTGAAGGCGTTCCCCCGCGGATATCTCGAACTCCGGGTGCCCATGCCGGCGTTCTGGGGCGGGGTGATGCGTGCCTTCTTCACCGCCGACGGCTACATGCTCGGCACGCCCATCGCGGACGGTCAGCTTCTCTTCGTCTGGATCACCGGGCCCGAACAGGCCGAACGCGCCACCGGGGGAGAGCTGTCGGCGCTGGTGGACCGTTACGCGGAGGGTGTCCCCGAGGCGGCCGACTGGATCCGTGCCCACACCCATGGCTGGGATCAGATCAGGGAGTTCCCCCACCACATCGTCCGCCCGGAACGCTGGGTCGCCGGGAACGTCCTGCTCGTCGGCGACAGCGCGCACGGCGTCCATGTCTACGGCGGACAGGGGCTGAATCTCTCGCTCCAGGACGCCGCTTGTCTCGCCGAGGCCTGTGACGAGGCGCTGGCCCGCTCCGACAGCGCTCCGCTGAAGCGGTTCGAACAGAAGCGCAGACCGTTCGTGTCGGCGTTCCAGGACATGCAGGAAGCGCACCTGAGCGCACTGGCCGCGCGGAATCCCCAGAGCGGCGGCCAGAGTTCTGGCACCGGCGGCCAGAGTTCCGGAAGCGGTGACCAGAGCTCCGGAGGCGGTGGCCACCTGCCGGACTTCGCTCCGCTGGCCCTCGGTCAGCCGGAGATCCGCGAGACGCTCGCCCGCGCCGCTCACCTGCCCGGTGCTGGCAGGTGAGTGGCGCGTGGCAGACCTGGATCTGACCGCGTACCTGGCGCGCATCGGATACGAGGGCCCGCTGGAGCCCACGATGAAGGTGCTGCGGGCCCTGTGCTGGGCGCATGTACGGAGCGTCCCTTTCGAGCTGCTGGACGGGCCGGACGGGATCAAGCCCGCCATCGACGCCGCCGGCGTCTTCGAGAAGGTGGTCACCCGTCGTCAGGGCGGGGCGTGCATGGAGGTCAACAACCTCTTCGCCGCCCTCCTCGCCACCCTCGGGTACGACGTCACCACCCTGGCCTCGCGGCCGTGGCTGCCGCAGGACCGCACGTACACGGACACCGGCGACCACATGGTGCTCCTGGTCCGCCTCGACCACGCACGCTGGCTCGTCGACGTCGCCTACTCGCAGCTCACGGCGGTCGGACCGGTCGGCCTCGACGGCGCCGTACGGCGCGAACGGGGATGGGACTTCCGTGTGCACCAGGAGGGTGCGGAGTTCACCGCGCAGCGCAGGGGCACGAGCGGCCGGTGGGCCCCCATCCACCGGTTCACCCTCGACCCGCGCGGCGCCCGGCACTTCGGCGAGATCCTGGATCTCTACCTGAAGCCGGAGAACGACTCACCGATCCCGCGCACCCTGATGTGCTCGCGCGTGACGTCCGAAGGCAAGGTCACCCTCGTCAACGACCTGCTCATCGAGACGGCCCACGGTACGGAACGCAGCAGCAAGGTGGAGACCCCGGCCGCGTGCCGCGCCGCCTTGGCGACGGTGTTCGAGGGCCATCCGCAGCTCGCGGAGCGCGGCGCACGTATCTGGCAACGGCTGGTCGGGGACCGTATCCCCGCCGCGCCCCCCGGTGAGCACCCCGGGGCAGGAAACCACGAGGAGATACGCGTATGACCAGGCCGCACATCGGCTTCGGAGCTTTCCTGTCGCCCCTCCACCCGCCCGGCGAGAACCCGACCCTCCAGATGTGGCGGGACCTGGAGCTGGTCGAGTGGCTCGACCAGCTCGGCTTCGCCGAAGCCTGGGTCGGGGAACACCACTCGGGCGGCTGGGGCACCATCGGCTCACCCGAGATCTTTCTCGCGGCGGCGGCGGAACGCACCCGGCACATCAAGCTCGGCACCGGCGTGACCAGCCTCCCCTACCACCATCCGTTCATGGTGGCCTCGCGCATCGTCCAGCTCGACCACATGACGCGCGGCCGGGTGATGCTCGGCGTGGGCGCGGGCTCCTCCCCCGGCGACGCGCACATGCTCGGCATCGCACCCGGCGAACAGCGCAGGATGACCGGGGAGTCGCTCGAAGTCGTCCTCGGACTGCTCGCGGGCCGGGCGCCGGTGACCCGGGAGACGGACTGGTTCACCGTCCGCGACGCGCGGTTGCAGCACCGGCCGTACCACCGCGAGGGGATCGAGGTCGCCATCTCCAGCGCGGCGTCCCCGCACAGCATGCAACTGGCCGGCCGTCATGGGCTGAGCCCGCTGTCCTTCGCTTCGCCCCGGCCCGGCGGGACCGCGCCGGACCTGCGCCGCCAGTGGGCGTACGCGCAGGAGGCGGCCGAGGCCAACGGCACCACTGTCAGCCGCGACGACTGGCGTCTGGTCGTCAACGTCTATGTGGCCGAATCGCGTCAGCGGGCCATGGAGGACCTGCGGGCCGGTGCGGCGGCCTGGATGCGCGGCTACTTCGGCGACATCGTCGGGCTCCCGGTCGACGCGCTCGGCATCGAACCCGGCCGTGAGATCGAAGCGCTGGTGAAGTCGGGCGCGGCGATCGTCGGCTCGCCCGAAGAGGTCACCGAGTCCATCGAGAACCTGCACGCGAGCAGCGGAGGGTTCGGCAAGCTGCTGGTCACCGGCGCGGACTGGGCGTCCAGGGAGAACGCCCGACGCAGCCTCGAACTCCTCGCGCGGTATGTGGCGCCGCAGTTCGACGGATCGCTGCGCGGCTTCGAGGACTCCCGCGACTGGGTGGTGTCCCACCGGACCGAGTTCGTCACCCAGGCGATCGGAGCGTTCCAGAAGGCGTTCACCGACTCCGGTGTCGCCGCACCGCAGCTGCCCGTCCCGGTACCGGACGCCCCCAGGTCCGTCTGACCCACGTTCCCACCAGGCCGCCGGCCGCTCTTCCCGAGCGGCCGGCGGCATCTACCGTTCTGGAGGTCTTCATGAGTTCCGCACACCCCGCCCCCGTCCACACGGGCGCCGCCAGGCTCCATTCCCTCACCGGTCTGCGCTGGTGGCTGGCGTTACTCGTATTCGGGGAACACATAGCCGCGCTGAGACTCGGGACCGGAGTGGGTGCCGACGATCCGGGGCCGGCCGACGTGGTCCTGCGCACGCTCTTCGGCACCGGCACGATCGGCGTCAGCGGCTTCTTCATTCTGAGCGGCTTCGTACTCGCCTGGACCTACCGGCCGCAGAGCGACACCGTGCGCCGCTTCTGGCAGCGGCGGTTCGCCAAGATCTATCCGGTCTACCTCCTCTCGACCGTGCTGGCGTTCCTGATGTTCTCCGCGATGGGCGACACGCCCAGCCTGTCGAACGTCGGCCTCCATCTCACCCTGCTCCAGTCCTGGTCCTTCGACCAGAGCCACTACTTCGGCCTCAACCCGGTCACCTGGTCGCTGAGTTGTGAGGCTTTCTTCTATCTCATGATGCCGGTCGTCTTCCTGCTGCTGCGCCGGGCCGGGGCCAGGACGCTGCATCTCGTGATCGGCGGGGCCGTGGTCCTCTCGTTCGTTCTGCCCTACACGGCGGGCGCCGCCGTCCAACTGCCCTACCCCGCCGAGGAGATGATCCCGACAGGTCCGGTCGGCGGGCCCTTCCCGTACTGGTTCACCTATGTCTTCCCGGGGTTCCGGCTGCTGGAGTTCGTCGCCGGGGTCGCCGCCGCGCTGCTGGTACGCGAGGGGAAGTGGCGCGGACCGGGTGTCCGCTGGGCCCTGGTCATCTGCCTGGCGGGGTTCGTGGTCAATCTCCAGCTCCCGCCACGCCTCCAGCACGAAGCGGGCACCTTCCTGCCGTTCCTGGTCCTGATCGGGGCGCTGGCGACGGCCGACATCCGCGGCCGGTGGTCTCCGCTGCGCTCGCGGGCGGCGCTCTTCCTCGGAGAGATCTCGTACTGCCTGTACGTGTTCCAGCTGCTGATCCTGGCGGTGCTCTCGACGGGGCTGCGGCCGGCTCTTGCCGCCGCCGGGGTGCTCGACGGCAAGGACGCCGCCCCGCCCACCTGGCTGGTCGGGCCGGTCGTCCTCGGGTGTCTGGCCGTCTGCTCGCTGGCCGCGTGGGCCGCGTACCGATGGGTGGAGGTGCCGATGATGCGGCGTCTGCGGCCCCGTCCGGTACCGGTGTACGTGGACGTGCTCGTCCAGACACCTGTCGACCCGGCCGAGGTCATCGTCCGTAAGCTCGCATGAACATGCCGATGCCCCGGTCGACGATCCGGTCGATCCCGGCGTCGTCGAGGGTCACCTGTCCCAGCGCGGAGACCAGTTGCGCCTCGCCGATCAGCAGGGCGCGCAACTGACGCGCCGCGACCTCCGGATCGGGTACGGACAGGCGGCCGGCCCGCCCGAGGAGCGCCAGCTGCTCGGCGATGTCACGGACGCTCGCCTCCTGGTCGACACCGCGCAGCGCCACCCTCAGGCACTCTTCCAAGGGCGCGTCGACAAGGATGCGCCAGCGCAGTGCGGCCGTGTCGTCACACAGCATCAGACGCACCCAGCGGCGTCCGAAGTCGAGGAACTGCGCTTCGAGATCGGCGCAGTCGTGGGTCGCGATGGTTTCGCTCAGCACCGCGTGGAACTGCGCGGCGAGCGGATCCATCGCGTTCACCACGACGCTCCTGACCAGCGCGTCGCGGTCGCCGAAGTGGTTGTAGAGCGTCTGCTTCGCGACCCGCGCCTGCACGGCGATTGCGTCGACACTGCCCCGCGCGAAGCCGTCCCGCAGGAAGACAAGGGCGGCCGCCTCCAGGATCTGCGCCCTGCGGTCCCTGCCCCCGTGTGTCCTGCGCGGTGGCGGGCCCGCCACCGCGACAGGGCCCGAAGCCCCGGTCTTCCGCGTCACTGCCACCGCTCTGCCTCCCGGACTGGCACCGGCTTGCCTCTTGGATGACCTACTCTACTATTCAAATCTAGACGACACCGTCTAACTTTGTAAGTCCGCACCACCGCTCGGAGGGGATCCCGCCATGACCCAACAGATGCCTTCGCCCCCGGGCGCGGCGCAGGACAGCCGTATCGACGCACAGCTGTGGTGGCTGTGCGGTGTGCTCGTCCTCGGAGCCGTGACCACGCTGCTGGACGGCACCATCGTCAACGTCGCGATCGACACGCTCTCGCACGAGTTCAACTCCACACTCGACTCGATCCAGTGGACGATCACCGGCTATCTGCTGGCGTTGTCCCTGGTGGTGCCGCTCTCCGGATGGGCCATGGAGCGCTTCGGCGCCAAGCGCATGTGGCTCGCCGCCCAGGCGCTCTTCCTGATCGGCTCCGTGCTGTCGGGCATCGCGTGGTCCGTGGAGAGCCTGATCGCCTTCCGGGTGGTCCAGGGGCTCGGCGGCGGCATGGTGATGCCGATGGCCCAGGCCATGCTGGCCCGGGCGGCCGGCCCCAGCCGGATGGGCCGGGTCATGGCCGTCGTCTCCGTACCCGCGATGCTCGCCCCGGTGATCGGCCCGGTGATCGGCGGCCTGTTCGTCGACGAGCTGAGCTGGCGGTGGATCTTCTTCATCAACATTCCGATCGGACTGGCCGCGATCGTGCTGGCCTGGGTGAAGCTCCCCGCCGACCGGCCGTCCAAGGAGACACGTCTCGACGTGCTCGGACTGCTGCTCCTCTCCCCCGGCCTCGCGCTGCTGCTGTACGGAATGGCCGAGAGCGCCGGTGACGGCTTCGCCAGCGCCGGCAGCCTGCCGTGGACCCTGTCCGGCGCGGTCCTGATCGTGGCCTTCGCCGTACACGCGCTGCGTACCCGCCGCACCCCGCTGATCGACCTGCGGCTCTTCTCGGACCGCGGCTTCTCCGCCGCCGTCCTCACGCAGTTCACCCTCAACGCGGCCCTCTTCGGCGGGATGTTCCTGCTGCCGCTGTACTTCCAGATGAGCCGCGGTGACAGCGTCCTGCACGCCGGGCTGATGCTGGCGCCGCAGGGGGCCGGCTATGTCATCGCGATGGTGCTCGTCGGCAAGGCCACGGACCGGCTGAGCGCCGGTCCGATCGCGCTGGCAGGGGTGGTGCTGACCGTGCTGGGGACCGTCCCGTTCGTCATGCTGGACAGCGGCTCCAGCCAACTCGTGCTGGGGATCGCGATGGTGGTACGCGGCATCGGCGTCGGCGTGGTCACGCTGCCCAGCCTGGCGGCCGCCTACCGGTCGCTGGCACCCGCGGCGATGCCCCGGGCATCCAGCGCGATGAACATCTTCCAGCGCCTCGGCGGATCGGTGGGCACCGCTGTCGCGGCGGTCGTCCTGCAACAGGCCCTCACGGACGGCAGGCCCGTCGGCACTCCGCTGAGCGAGTCGTTCAGTACGTCCTTCTGGTGGGTCCTCGTCTTCGCCGTGATCACTGTGCTGCCCGTGCTGTTCCTGCCGCGCAAAGCCCAGCCCCCGGCTTCCGCGGTCACGGCTCCGGCTGAGCCGGAGCACGAGACGACAGCGCCCGGCCGCGTGTGACGAAAACCGTGTGGGCCCGGCTCCGTACGAAGCGGGGCCGGGCCCACACGCGTGCGACGGGACCGGGTCAGACCGTGAAGACGACTTTCCCGAAGAGGTCGCCCGCCCCCATGGCGGCGAGGCCGGCCCGCGCCTCCCCCAGGGGCAGCACCCGGTCCACGACGGGACGTACACCGGTACGGACACAGAAGGCCGCCAGCCGGGCGAGCTGGGCCGCGGTCCCCATGGTCGAGCCCACCACGGAGAGCTGGTTGGCGAAGATACGCCCCAGGTCGGCCGGCGGGAACCCGCCCGTGGTGGCGCCGGAGATGACCAGCCGCCCGCCGGTGCGCAGGGCCTTCAGCGAGTGGGCCCAGGTGGCCTCGCCGACGGTGTCCAGGACCGCGTCGACCTTGTGCGGAAGCCGCTCGCCCGGGGCGAGGACCAGCTCCGCGCCCAGCCCCGCCAGCCGGTCACGCTTGGCCCCGGAACGGCTGACCGCCCAGACGCGGTATCCCGCCGCCCGGCCGAGGCTGACCAGCGCCGTCCCGACGCCTCCGCCGCCGCCCTGCACCAGGATCGTCGACCCGGGCTCCGCCCCGGACTTCTCGAACAGCATCCGGTAGGCGGTGAGCCAGGCCCCCGGCAGGCAGGCGGCCTCCGTGAAGCTGAGCTCGGCGGGCTTCGGAACCAGACAGCGCACGGGCACCGACACGCGTTCCGCCAGCGTTCCCGGGTGGTGCACGGAGAGGAACTGGACCGCGGGATCCATCGTCTCGTCCCCGCCGCCCGCCAGCGGATCCCCGATCACGGGATAGACGATGACCGCGTTCCCCTCCTCGTCCACCCCCGCCGCGTCGCTGCCGAGGATCACGGGAAGCTGGCCCGGCTGTACCGCGACACCGCGCAGGGTCCACAGGTCGTGGTGATTGAGCGCGGCGGCACGGACCGAGACGGTGGTCCACCCCGCCCGCTCGGACGGCTCGGGCCACTCGCCGGTACGCAGACCGGCGAGCGGATCGTGCGGCGCGGACCGCTCGGCCACAACGGCGTACATGAGCTGTCACCCGGCCCGCAGGCAGAGGGTGCCCCAGACGAACCCGGCACCGATCCCCGAGATGATCATCAGATCCCCATCGGTGACCTCGCCCCGCTCCATGGCCTCGTGGAGGACCGTGAACACCGTGGCCGCCCCGGTGTTGCCGTACCGGTCGACCGTGACCCCGGCCCTGGACCGCTCGACGCCCAGCACGTCCATCACCTCCCGCACGATGTTCAGGTTGGCCTGGTGGAGTACGTAGTGGGCGATGTCGTCCGCCCGAAGTCCCGCCCGGCCGAGCGTGACGCGGATGCTCTCCGGCAGCCGCTTCGTCGCCTCGACCCATACCGCGCGGCCGTCCATCCGGAGGTACTGCCCGCCCTCGGCGGCGGTCTCGGGCGTGGTGGGCAGGGAGGCACCGCCGGCCCGGATCTCCACCGCGTGCGAGAGGGAGGCGTCGAGATCCCAGGAGAGGATTCCGTGTCCCGGTGACGTACGGCTCATGACGACCGCGCCGGCCGCGTCACCGAAGAACACCCGCGTGGCACGGTCCGCCGGGTCGGTCACCCGGGACAGGCACTCGGCGCCGATCACCAGGACGTGGCGCAGGCTGTCGTTCTGGAGAAGATGAGCGGCCACCAGCATCCCGTAGGCGCCGCCGGCGCAGGCGGCCTGACTGAGATCCAGCGGGAAGGCACGGCTCGCCCCCAGCGCCTCCTTGACGATCAGGGCCGTGGACGGCAGGGGCTGGTCGTAGGTGAAGGTGGCGACGATGACCGCGTCGATGTCCTCGGCGGCCACCCCACTGTTCTCCAGCGCCTGACGGCCCGCGGCCGTGCACATGTCGGATGTGGTCAATCCCGGTTCCAGCCATCGCCGTTCCTGGATTCCGGTACGCGTTCGGATCCATTCGTCGGTCGTGTCCAGCGTCTTCACCAGGTCACTGTTCCGGACGACCTGGGAAGGCACGTACATGCCGGTTCCGGCTATTCCGACAGGAATACGGAGACCGCCCTGCGAAAGGCCCGGGGACGGCACGGCATTCTCGATTACCTCTGGCATGTCTGCTCACTTCCCGGCTGGCCGCGGCCTCGTGCACAGGGACCGAGGCCACGGCTGCAGCAGATAGATGGCCCGGTCAGCCGCTCGGCTCCGGCCGGACCCGGGCTTCGGTACGTGCGCGGTCGCCGCCCGGACAACGAGGCCGGGGCAGGCTCTTCGGTGGGCCCGGCGAATTGCGGGAAATCCGGCGTGGGCCGGGCGCACAGTCCTTCCAGTGCACGGCACTCTAGGTCGCGTCCCGCATTCCGGGCCATCCACAACTGTTCAGTCGGCGCGGTATTTTCGTGGTGGTTGTTCGACGTATCCAAGTGCCCTGCCCGGTCGTGCAGGTGGGGGACGATCCGTCCGTCGGTGGCGATGGAGCACCCGGATCGACTCTTCCCGGCCCCGGTGGCAGAAGCCAGACTCGTGGCACACCGGGTGGCAGCCGGCGCGTGTCCCAACAGGACCGAATCCAGCGCACTGCGGTGCGCCGCCGGCAGACCTTCCATTCGCTCGCGAACCGTGCGAGTGGCCTTGTCAGTACCTGGTCCCATCCTGCCGGTACCGCCACCCGCGGCACCGAAGGCCGGCGCGGCCGGCCGGACCCGCCGATGCGGGCCTTCCCCGGGACCGGGCTCCCCCCGGGGAGGGCCCGCTCCCCCCGGCCTCGCCCACAGCCCCGCTTCCGACCTGTCCCGACTCGCCGTCCACCCCAGGTGGCCGGCATGAGGAGCACCCGTCAGATGGCAGACATCGCACACCACGAGCGGCACGGCGCAGGGATCAGAGCCATCGGTGGCCACCTTCCCGAACGGGTCGTCACCAACGCGGAACTGGAGAAGCGGCTCGACACCACCGACGCCTGGATCAGCGAGTACATCGGGGTGAAGACCCGTCGCTGGTCCGCCCCCGACGAGTGGTCGTCCGACCTCGGTGCCGCCGCGCTGCTCGACGCCTGCCGCAGGGCCGGGGTGAGCCCCGAGTCAATCGACCTCGTCGTCTGCGGCACGTACACCCCCGACCACCTCATCCCCGCGACGGCCGTGGCCATCATGGGCAAGGCGGGAATCCGGGAGACCCCCGGATTCGACGTCAACAGCGGCGGATGCCCGGGCGGTACCTTCGCCCTGGATGTCGGCGCGAAGTACGTGGCCTCCGGCTCCTACCGCCGCGTCGCGGTGGTGCTGGCCGATGTCAGCACGAAGACGTTCGACCCGGAGGACCGTACCGTCGGGGTCATCTTCGGTGACGGCGCGGCCTGTTACCTGCTGGAGCCGACTGCGGCCGGCAAGGGAGTCGGTACGGCCCTGCTGCGCAGCGACCCGACGGCGTACACCACCGCGTACGTCAAGCGCGAGAAGCGCACCTGGGACGACGGCAGTCCCAAGCAGTCGGCCTTCGGCGACAACTTCGCCCATATGCACGGCCGCGGCGTGCGTGACTTCGCCCTCGACCGGATTCCGCCCTTCGTCGAGGAACTCGTCAAGGGCGACGGGCTCTCCGTGGACGACATCGACCTGATCGTCTTTCACCAGGCCAACTACCACCTGATCCATCTCCTGATGGAGAAGCTGGGCCTGCCCGCCGACCGGACCATGACGAACGTGCAGAAGTACGGCAACACCTCGGGCGCCGGGGTGCCGCTCGTCCTGCGCGAGGCGGTGGACAGCGGCCGGATCACCCCGGGCAGCATTGTCGTCATCGTCTCGTTCGGTGCGGGCATGAGCCACGGCGGCGCGGTGATCCGCTGGACCGGTGACGACGACTTCGGTCCCGTTTCATGAGCGTCGAGTCCCCCGTACTCCCGGCGGCCCCCGCCGGTCCTGTGGCCGTGATCGGGGCGGGCACGATGGGGGCCGGCCTGGCGCAGACCGCGGCGGCCGCGGGCCGCGACGTGATCCTCTACAGCCGGACGGAGGAGACCCTCGCCCGTGCTTCGGTGTCCATCGACACCTCCCTGCGGCGGATCGCGCGGCGCGCGGCCGCCCGGCCGGAACCGGGCGCCGCGGCCGATCCCGATCAGGTCCGGCTCCGTATCTCCCTCACCACCGATCTGGGTGACTGCGGCGAGGCAGCCGTGGTGATCGAATCGATCGCCGAGGACCTCACCGCCAAGCGGCGGATGTTCACCGAACTGGACAGGATCTGCGCCGGCTCCGCGCTGCTGGCGACCAACACCTCGGGCATACCCATCGGCCTGGTCGCGGGCGCCACGTCCCGTCCCGAGCGGGTGGTCGGCACGCACTTCTTCTCGCCGGTCCCCGTGATGGAGCTGTGCGAGATCGTGCGGGGTCCGGCCACTGCGGACAGCACCATGGCCGCCGCGCGTTCCTTCGCGCGGGAGATCGGTAAGCAGAGCATCGTGGTGGACCGGGACTCGCCAGGATTCGTCACCACCCGCCTGCTCACGGTCCTCATCCTGGAGGCGATCAGGATGGTGGAGGACGGCACCTGCCGTGCGGCGGACATCGATCTCGCCTGCCGGCTCGGCTTCGGCCACCCCATGGGGCCGCTCGCGTCGGTGGACCTGAGCGGTCTGGACGTCTTCCACGACGTGGCCTCCGGGCTCCACCGTGCCACGGGAAACCCGGTGTTCGCCGTTCCCGCGCTCCTCGGCGAGCTCGTCGCCTCAGGGCACCACGGACGGAAGTCGGGCCGTGGCTTCCATGACTACTCCGACGCGGACAGGACGGAAGGGGGCGGCGGATGACCGGACCCGGTACCACCGCCTTCACCAGGATCAGCGTCACCTGGGAAGCAGGCGTCACCCACCTGACGCTGAACCGCCCCGCCCGCCGCAACGCCATCGACCTCGGGCTGGCCCAGGAACTGCTGCGGGCCTGTCTGCTGGAACGCACCGCGGACAGCCGGTGCGTGCTGCTCAGCGGCGCGGGCGACCACTTCTGCGTGGGCGGGGACCTCCATGCCTTCCAGGCGCAGGACGACATCTCCCACCACCTGACGGAGGTGACCAGCTACCTGCACGCGGCGATCAGCCGGCTGGCGGCCCTGGCCGCCCCTCTCGTGGTGGCGGCGCGGGGGCATGTGGCGGGTGCGGGACTGGGGCTGGCCTGTCTGGCGGACGTCCTGCTCACGGAGCAAGGGACCACGTACCGCTCGGCGTACGGCGCCCTCGGACTCACACCCGACGCCTCCACGAGTCATCTGCTGCCCAGGCTGGTGGGGCTGCGCCGCGCCCAGCGCATGACCTTGCTGGGCCATGTCCTGGACGCCGAACAGGCCGAGCAGTGGGGGCTGTCCAGCGAGACCGTGCCGGCCGGCCACCTGACGGCGCGGGCCCGGTCGGTCTGCGCGCGGCTCGCCGCCGGTCCCACCACGGCGCACGGTCAGACCAACCGGCTCCTGCGGTCCGGCTTCGCGCGCACCCTCGCCGACCACCTCCAGGACGAGTCGGCGACGCTCAGCGCCGTCGCTTCGACCCCGGACGCGGCCGAGGGCATACGGGCGTTCGCCGAACGCCGCCCCGCTGTCTGGCTCGGACGCTGAGGGGAGGGGAGCATGGACATCCACGGCAGTGTCGCACTGGTCACCGGCGGAACGTCCGGGCTGGGGCTGGCCTCCGCCCGGCGGCTCACCGCCTCCGGGGCCCGCGTGGTCTTCATGGGCCGGCCGTCGGAACGGGCGGACAAGGCGGCGGCGGATCTCGGCGGCGAGGCGTACTTCGTCCCGGGTGATGTCACCAGCGCCGACGACGTGTCCGAGGCGGTCGGGCTGGCGTGCTCGCTGGGCCGTCTGGGCGCCGTCGTCAACTGTGCGGGCATCGCGGTGCCCGGCCGGACGCTCGGGCGCAGGGGGCCCCTGCCCCTGGAGGAGTTCGAGCACGTCGTACGGGTCAACCTGCTGGGGACCTTCAATGTGGTCCGGCTCGCGGCGGCGGCCATGGCGGGGAACACCCCGGTGGACGGCGACCGCGGGGTGATGGTCTGTACGTCGTCGATCGCCGCCTACGAGGGGCAGGAGGGCCAGGCCGCCTACACCGCCTCGAAGGCGGCGGTCGCGGGCATGACCCTGCCCCTCGCGCGCGACCTCGCCCGGCACGCGATCCGCGTGATGACCATCGCCCCGGGCCTGTTCGACACCCCCATGGTCGCGGGACTGTCGCACGAGGCACGGGACTCCCTGGCGGCGCAGACACCCCACCCCGTACGGCTGGGCCGTACCGAGGAATTCGCGGCGCTCGTCGCACACATCCTGGAGAATCCCATGCTCAACGGCGAAGTCATCCGGCTGGACGGCGCGGTGCGCCTTGGCCCGATCTGACGGTCCCGGCGCCTACGACGGTCACCGCGCCCCCGGGGTCAGACCAGTCCCTCCTGGAGTGCGAGCGCCACGGCGAGGGTGCGGTTGGGTGAATTGAGTTTGGCCAGCAGATTGGTCACATGTCTTTTGACGCCATGTTCGGAAATGGTCAGCCGGCGGGCGATCTGCTTATTGCTGAGGCCCTGCGCCAGAAGGGCGAGAACCTGTTGTTCGCGGGGCGTGAGCGACACTTTCCTGGAGGTACTCGATGAGGTCGTTCCACGGACCCGGACCATAAGGTTGCGGGCCAGTCCGGGCGGCAGCGGCATTTCCCCGCTCTGCAGCTTGGTGACCGCCTCGTAGAGGCTGGCCGCGGTCAGATCCGCCTGCATGAGAAATCCCTGCGAGGCCAGCATCACCATCTCGTCGATGGCCTCGAGACGGAGATCCTCCAGGAGCAGGAGGATCCGGGCGTCGCACGCCACCGCGTCCTGCACCAGCGCTGCGGCCAACTGGCCGCTTCCGTGGCAGACGACGATGCCGGGCCGGTACGTGGCCATCAGTTCGCTCGCGACGGCCGCGCCGCCGCACGACCACACCTGGGCGACCGATGGGACATTCCTCAGCATGTTGAATACGCCGCAGCGCACCAACTCGTTCTCCAGAACCACCAGGACCGAGACCTGGGAATCAGTATCCGTTGCCTGTGAGTAGACCTGTACGTCGTTCAGCATCTCTGCGTTACGCAATCTACTAGAAACGGGTGGGTGTGCCGAGTGGGCGAACTGCCGTATTCCGTGCGGGGGTCAGAGCTGCTCGCGCACGCAGATCTGGCTGCGGATGAGGGACCACGTCACCTGCGCGACGTGCTCGATATCGGAGGCCGCAGAGTTGTGCGCGGCGGCATCGGTGTCGGCGAACTCCCCCTGGGTCCAGCGGGCGATGACCGAGAGCAGCGCCCCGCTGAGGAAGTGCGCACGCAACGAGAGCGCGATCTCGTCCGTCTTCTCCGGGTCGGTGTCGGCCACGAGTTGCTCGTACCAGCCCTGGGCGAGAAGCCGTTCGAGGTGAGCGGCGAACCGCGGGCTGCCGTCCTCCCCGAGCAGATGACTGTAGAGGGAGTGGTGCTGATCGACGTGCGTGAAGAGATTGACCAGATGCGCGGGAGCGGGTTCCTCGAAGGCGAACGAGGTGTCCGCCGTGAGCCGGCAGGCGCTCGCCGCGTCAAGGATGCCGGCCATCGTGCTCTCCGAAGCCTCCAGCAGCAGGTCTTCCCGGTCCTTGTAGTGCAGATACACAGTCGCGCGGTTGACCTCTGCCCGCTCCGCGATGTCCCCCATGGTGATGCCGTCCAGGCTTTTCTCCATCGAGAGTTCCAGAACGGCTGCCCGCAGCAGCGCTCGGGTGCGCCGGGCTCGGGGGTCGCGCGAAGTGCCCCTGGTGCTTGAGTTGTTCGGCATGAGGCCACAGTTTCCACGACTGGTGCCGTGAAAGCAACACCTGTCATTTATGCGACAGCCGTCGTACAGTCGGGGCCGGCGAGGCCGGTCCGCCGGACGTCCTGTCTGTTCCCTCCAGGTCATGACTCCCTTCGAGAGGATCAAGGTAGAGATGCGCGCATTGTCTGAGGCATACATCGTCGGCGCGGTCCGCACGCCCGTGGGACGCAGGAATGGATCACTGGCAGAAGTGCACTCCGCGGACCTCGGCGCCCATGTACTCACCGCCCTGATGGACCGCACGGGCATCGACCCGGCGGCGGTCGATGATGTCGTCTTCGGCTGCCTGGACCAGATCGGTTCCCAGTCCGGTGACATCGCCCGTACGAGCTGGCTGGCGGCCGGCCTGCCCGAGTCCGTGCCGGGCGTGACCGTGGACCGCCAGTGCGGCTCGTCGCAGCAAGCCGTCCATTTCGCCGCCCAGGCCGTGATGAGCGGCCTGTCCGACCTCGTCGTGGCGGGCGGCGTGCAGAACATGTCGCAGATACCGCTGACCGCGGCGGCCCTGGTCGGCGATCAGTTCGGCATGCCGGACCCGTACTCGGGCTCACGCGGCTGGCGCAAGAGGTACGGCGACCAGACGGTCAGTCAGTTCCACGCGGCCGAGCTGATGGCCGGGAAGTGGCGGATCGGACGCGAGGAGATGGAGGCATTCGCGCTCACCAGCCATCAGAAGGCGCTGAAGGCCATCGACGGGGGGCACTTCGCGGGCGAGATCGCCACGTACGACGACGGGGAGGCGTCCCTCACGACCGACGAGTGTGCCCGCCGCGACACCAGCCTGGAGTCGATGGCGAAGCTCAGGACACTCGATCCGGCCGGCCGTCTGACAGCCGCCACCTCGTCGCAGATCGCCGACGGGGCGGCGGCGCTGCTCATCGCCTCCGAGCGTGCCGTCATCGAGCACGGCCTGACACCCCGCGCCCGTATCCATCAGATGACCGTGCTGGGTGACGATCCCATCATGATGCTCAGCGCGCCCATTCCGGCGACGCGCAGAGCGCTGGACCTAGCGGGGCTGGCGGCGGGGGACATCGACGCCGTGGAGATCAACGAGGCGTTCGCTCCCGTCGTCCTCGCCTGGCAGCGGGAGACCGACATCGATCCGGACAAGGTCAATCCGTGCGGAGGCGCCATCGCTCTGGGGCATCCACTGGGAGCGACCGGCGCCCGGCTCATGACGACGATGCTCCACCATCTGGAGCGCACCGGAGGCCGCTACGGGCTTCAGACCATGTGCGAGGGCGGCGGCCAGGCGAACGTCACCATCATCGAACGGCTCGGCTGACCCGACCGGGCGCCGCTCCCCTCCACCCCGCTCGCCGACCGTTGCCGACCGGCGCCGGGTTCAGCGTCCGTACGTCGGTGTCATGGCGGCCGCGAGGCGCAGATGGGGAGCGGCCTCCGCGCCCCGGCCCTGCCGCTCCAGCACGCGCCCGAGAAGCAGTTGGGCGTACGAGTCGTCGGGCGCTTCCGCGCACAGGGGCTCCAGCACCGCACGGGCGCGGCCCAGTTGGGCGGAGTGGAAGTAGGCGCGGGCGGCGAGCAGCCGTACGTTCTTGTCCTCGCCGTGCTCGTCCAGAAGAGGGCCGAGGAGGGTGAGGCACCCCAGCGGGTCGCCGAGGTCCAGGAGCGCTTCGGCCTCCCGGAGCCGTACCACTTCCGCCGGGATCCGGGGCTCGGTGAGCCCTTCGTTACGGCGCAGGAAGTCCGCGATGACGTCCGGGGCATGTGCCCCCGCGAGGGCTTCGCCGGCCACGACGAACGTGGGGGATGTGGTGACCCCGATGGCCTTGCCGCGCAGGACCAGTTCGCGGACGTGGTCCTCACCGGCCGTCCCGGCGAGCAGCCCGGCTCCCTCGGGGAACCCGGCCCGCTCCGCGACCAGGGCGAGGGTGCCGTGAGCGCTGATGTCGAGCGCGTCGAGGAAGTGCGCCTTCATCACCTCTTCCGCCACGGCGTTCTGCAGCGGCGCGCCGCCGGATTCGTGAGCGAGGGCGATGAGCCGGTGCGCGTCGTGACTGTTGGCCCGCCAGGCCGCGCCCCAGTGCGGCCCCAGTCCTTCGGCCGCCGCGATCTCCGACACCCGCACGCGGTTCTCCGCGGGCGACAGACCGGGAGCGCACTGCTGCAACGCGGCGTCCACCAGCGGATCCTGGAGCGCGTCGGCGAGGGCGAGCGCCTGAGCCGGAGCCATGGGGTCGATCCGGAACGGCCGCCAGATCACCTCTACGGGCTCCCCGTGCCAGGAGAGCAGAACCGTCTCCAGCCGCCGCTTGCCGATGTAGGCCCACGCGCAGACAACATCCGCCCAGATCTCCAGTCGCATACCGGGCAAGATAATCGACACTCGTCGCTTATGCAACGAGCGTTGCCTTGGGTGGGACGGCTGCGGGCGCTCCGTTCTCGTCGATCCCCGGCGTGTCGAAACGTCCGCCACGGGGGATGGGCGGGCCGGGGGGATGGAGCGGCGGCTGACGCGCCGCGTCCACCCTCCGGCCCCGTGCGTCAGGCGTTGGGGTCGAACGGAATGTTGGCCGGCTTGGCCTTCTCCAGGTGAGAGTTGAAATTGCCGTCCTTGAGGCCGAAGACGGCACTGCCGAAATTGGCCTGGCTCAGCTTGTCGCGGAGACCCGCGGGGTAACCGTTCCAGCCGACCAGCGTGGGGAACTGCCACCCGCGGTAGTGGTTCTCCGGCGGCTCGTCGTTGGTGTTCGCGGCGCGGAAGCAGTGCGTGCCCGCGCCGTCCTTGTGGTAGACGATCTTGGGGTGCGTCCCGTCCCACTGGATCTGGTCACGGCTGTGGATGTTGAAATTGCCGTGGGCGGAGGTGGAGACGTACTGGGCCTGGTTGTTCTGCACCCACACCACGACGTGCTCCCAGTCATGACGGTGCCCGCCGAGGCCGCTGCCCGCGACGGCCTGGTCCTTCTCGAAATAGAGGCCGTAAATGATCGCGCACCAGCCGTTGTTGCACTTGTACCGCGCGTATCCGTTGGTGCTGTCGAGATCCCAGGAGTCGCGGCACGAGCCGTTGACGGCCCCGGTCGTGTTGAGGCCGGGGGCTATGGTCCCGTCGGGGCCGATGGCGGGAGTGGGGTAGCAACCGTCCGTGTCGTAGTCGAAGGCCGGCTGGAACGTCTGCTCCATCCCATCCGCGTTGGCGGGCAAGGCCCTGGGGGGATCGGCGAGAGCGCTGCCCGGAAAGGCGATGACCAGCGCGATGGCACTGCCGAGGGTGAGTGAAACCTTGCGGATGCGCGAGCTTTTCTTCACTGCGTCCTCCTGATCGACCGCGGCGTGGGGCACACGGTCCGATTGACATGCCCGGATCAGCTTCGCCGGTCTTCGTTGACACGCCGAGAGTCGGCAGGTGTCAGAGTGATGAAAGGTCAGCCAATACAGGGGGGTGGGCGACCCGGGCCGAGGTTACCTGCTGAGCAGAGTGTGACGGCAGGGGCGGCCGAAGTGAAGCTGTCGGAAGCCGAGTTGGGCAGCGAGCCGCACCGAGGCGCTCCCAAGGGACGTTCGAATGTGGCGCACTTCCGACCAATCCTTCTTGTGTGCTGATCCGAACAACGGATTGGAATGCGCACGACACACAGACACAGGGGGAGCGTCATGCGTACATAGGAGGCCTGCTGGTCGGCGGGAGTTCGTTGGCGCCCGGGCTGGTGATACTCGCGTTCGCGCAGGAGCCAAAGGCGCTACCCGTACCGACGTCGCCGGCTCCCGCCGTTCGCGAATCCGTGGTGCGGACACCGGATCCGACACGCCCGGCCGCGCCGCGACCGGGCGCGGCGGTGCCGGTGACGGACCATCAGGAGCTGGCCGAGCCGGAAGCGGACGAACCCGGAACGGACGAACCCGCGGGCCAACCCGAAGCAGGCAAGCCGGGAGCGGGGAAGCCGGCGGACGGCTCGTCCGGGGCCGTCGACAATCCTGCCCCGGGCGAGCCGGGGCAGGACGCCGGTCAGCCGAGCGCCGGACCGTCGGACCCGGGACATCCGCTCGGCGACCTGATCAGCGGCGTCCTCGGCGGCCTGCTGGGCTGAGGGCTGTCCCGTAGGCCGCGTCCGGCACCCGGAGCAACATCAACAACGCATCAGTTTCGGCCGGACCTCGGCCTGATCGCTACAAATCGCCTTCAGCACTCCGCGACCAGGGGAAACTACAAGACGAAGTTACTTGGATACTTTGAGTGCAATGAGGACGACCGTGGCACGTAACAACGACCTGATGACAGCCTTGCTGGACACCCGGCGGGAGCTGAGTGACCAGATCGGCGCGGTGGGAGACCGCGTCGACACCGCGGAAAAGGATCTGCGTCAGGTTGTCGCATCCGAAGTGGAAAGCCTCCGCTCCGACATCCGTGAGACGCGCACTCGCGTGAACAACGGGTCCGCGGCTACGACCGAGGTGAGCAGGCAGGTCACCGCTCTGCGTCAGGACCTGCACGAGATCCATCAGGCGATAGCCGCGCTCCGCGGCCTGGTGACCGATCTGGCTCACCATCAGCTCTTCGATACGTCAATCTCCCGGGCTCCGCTCGCCCCCGACGTCGAAGAGCGGACGGCGGCAGCCGCCGCAGTACCCGCCGAGGAGCCTTCCGCGGGTGGTCCCGAGCCGGAGGCCGAGACCGAGGCACCGGCCCCCGCGGGCGCCGAAGGCGAGGGAGAGCCCGAGGAGGCCGACCGGCGCAAGCAGTCCAGCGAGGCCCTCGACTCCGGCACGGAACCGAGTGAGGCGATCAGCCACGGCGCCCTTCTGCTGGGCGCCGCGCCGATCGCCTCCATCGTGCTCGTCTGCCACCGGGACGCCTGGAACTTCGTCGCCGACCTCGCTTCGGGCCAGGAGCACTTCAACCCCACCCCGGAAATCACCGACGACGGAGAAGGCCGGGTACGGATCATCCTCTCCGGACGCTCCCTCATCGGCGTGCTCATCGCGCTGCGCGAAGCACGGGTGAAGGGCGACATCATCGACGGTAGCTGGGCCATGGCCTCGGCCTTCTACCGGCGTATGGCCGAAGACCTCCGCAAGACCAGGCGGGAGGGAACCGCGCCCTTGACCATCATCTTCAACGACGGCGTCACCAGCGACAACGGCCCCTTGCCCGAAGACGGATAGCGCGGAGCGCTCGGGGCCACCACGGTATCCGTGGTGGCCCCGGGAGACCTTTTTCACCGCTGGCTTCAACGCTGGCTTCAACGCTGGTCGAACAGCGCGATGGCAGGCGTGGCGGAAAAGCGGGGCTCTTCCGCCTCGTCGAGCAGGAGAGTGGCGATACCGGCCCGGGGTGCCGCGGGCGGAACCAGCCGCGGCTTGAACCTCTCAGCGGGAACGAGGCGTCCGCCGCCCAGGTAGGGCCGATTGGTCAGCGGCCCGGCGTACACAACGCTTCCCCCTGCGGCGCGGACGACCTGGCCGGCGACGCCCTTGGCCTCCCACTCGTGGCGCAGGACGCGCTTGAGCAGCGCACCGTTCACTCTCCCCAGAGCGCCCTCGGTCGCTCCCATTCCCAGCGAGCTGAGCCAGACCACCCGAGGGACCGCCGAGGCCACCAGGCGGGCTCCGTCGACGAGGATGCGCGGGTCCTGCTTCTTGGTGATGCCCAGTCCGCTCACGAGCACGTCGGCGTCCTCGACCGGGGGCAGGACGGTGGACGCCTGGGTCACATCCGCCCGGACCACGACCAGGGTGCCGGCGGCAAGCTCGGAGAGCCGGCTCGGGTCGCGGGCCAGAGCGATGACCTCGTGGCCCCGGGCGAGGGCCTGGGCCACCAGCAGGCGGCCGGTGCGCCCGGTGGAACCGAGTATGACGATCTTCATGGTGATCTCCGAGAAGAGGGGCTGCGGCGGAGTGATCTCGACGGTAAGCCGCTCCTCAGTTAACGACAAGTGCATGCTTGTTACGCCTAGCATTACTCCCATGCATGTGGATCTGAACCTGCTGACCGCGCTCGACGCGTTGCTGGAGGAGGGCAGTGTGGCCGGCGCCGCCGCCCGGCTCCATGTGTCCGCGCCCGCGATGAGCCGGACCCTGGGCCGTATCCGGCGCGCGACCGGCGACCAGATCCTGGTGCGCACCGGTCGGACGATGACCCCGACGCCGTACTCCCTCGCCATCCGCGAACAGGTACACGGCCTGGTGCACCAGGCCCAGGCGGTGCTCTCTCCGGAGCGGGACGTCGACCTGGCGAATCTGGAGCGCACTTTCACCCTGAGGTGGCACGACGCCCTCACCCACGCGTGCGGCCCCGCGCTGCTCGCCGCGGTCCGTTCCCAGGCCCCCGGGGTCCGGCTGCGCTTCGTGCCTGAGTCGAGTACGGACACCCACGAGCTACGGCGCGGCGAGGTCGACCTCGAAACCAGCACCAGCGAGCCGTCGCCGTCAGAGATCCATTACGAGAAGGTCGGCCTGGACAGCCTGGTCGTCGCGGTCCGCCCGGGTCATCCGCTGACCGACGGGCCGCTCAGCATCGAGCGGTACACGGCGGCCGAGCACGTCACGGTCTCCCGCCGCGGACGCCTGAGCGACCCCATCGACGACGCGCTGGCGGCCCACGGCCTGCGACGTCGGGTGGTGGCCGCGGTGCCCACCGGCGCCACCGCGCTGCAGCTCGTCCGGCACAGCGACCTCGTGGTCGCGGTCCCCGCACTCATCAGCCGCCCCCTGCTCGGCGACCTCGCCCTGCGCGTGCTCCCGCTCCCCCTCGACATGCCCACGGTCCCGGTGTATCTGACGTGGCACCAGCGTTACGACAGCGACCGCGCTCACACCTGGCTGCGCGGCCTGGCCCGCTCCGTCATGCGGGCAGCCTGCCGGTCATCGGCTCAGCCACCCGCTCATCAGGCCGGTGAAGGTCGGGACCACCGCCCAGGTCCGGGGCTCGCGCGTTGACCGGGCTATCCGGCCACCTCGTGGCCGGCCTTGGCGAACTGGTCGACAATGGCCTCGCAGAAGGCCGGGAGGTCTGCGGGTGAGCGGCTGGAGATGAACTGGCCGTCGATCACCACTTCCTCGTCGACCACCTCGGCTCCCGCGTTGCGCAGGTCGGTGCGCACGCTCGGCCAGGAGGTGAAGCGGTGTCCGCGTACGGCGTCGGCTTCCACGAGCGTCCACGGGCCGTGGCAGATCACGCCGATCGGTTTCCCGCTGGCGACGAACGCTTTCACGAAGCCGACGGCGTCCTGATTGGTGCGGAGCTGGTCGGGGTTCATGGTGCCGCCCGGCAGGAGCAGGGCGTCGTAGTCGTCCACGGAGGCGTCGGCGACGAGTCGGTCGACGGGGAAGGTCCCGGCGGGGTTGATGTCGAACTGCCGGGCCTGGATCTCACCGGGGTGGAGGGAGAGGATCTCGCTCTTGGCCCCGGCGCCGTAGAGGGCGCCGCGGGGCTGTTCCACCTCTACGCGTTCCACTCCGTCGGTGGCCAGGATCGCGACTTTCCGGTCGTGCAGTGCGTGTCCCATGGTGTTTGATCTGCCTCTCGGTGGGAGGCGCTCGTGAGGTTCGCGTAACGGCTCCCGTCGCCGCACCATCGCGCCTTCATCCTCCACGCTCCCACCCTCGACAGGCATGTCAACCGCAGCCCGTCACGTGGGCGGGCGGATATGGCACAGTCGTGCTGGTGGATGCGCTGCGACCTCAGGACCCCGCGCGAATAGGCGCGTACCAGCTTCTCGCCCGTCTCGGCGCGGGCGGCATGGGACAGGTGTATCTCGGCCGGTCACCCGGCGGGCGGCTGGTGGCCGTGAAGGTGATCCGGGACGAGATCAGCGAGCACCCCGACGCGCTGGCCCGGTTCCGGCGGGAGGCCGCGACCGTGGAGGCCGTGCGCAGCGCCTACACCGCCCAGTTGATCGAGGCGTCGCTCGACTCGTCCCCGTACTGGCTGGCCACCGAGTACGTGGCCGGGCCCACGCTGCGCGCCGCCGTGGGCGCGGGCGGACCGTTCCCGCCGGACAGTGCCCTGCGGCTGCTCGCCGCGCTCGCCGAGGGACTGGCCGCGGTCCATGTCCACGGCGTCACCCACCGGGACGTGAAACCGCAGAACGTCATCCTCTCGCCGCAGGGGCCGCAACTGATCGACTTCGGAATCGCCCGGGGGCTTGAGCAGACGATGCTCACCCGGGACGGGATGACGCCGGGGACGCCCGGGTACGCGGCGCCCGAGGTCGTCCTGCGTAACGAGGTCGGACCGGCGGCGGACGTCTTCGCGCTGGGGGCGACGCTCGCGTACACGGCGACCGGCCGGCCCCCGTACGGCACGGGCGACGCGACGGTGGTGAGCTACCGGGCCGTGCACGAGGACATCGACCTGGCGGGGGTACGGCCCGATCTGGCCGCGCTGATCCGGCGGTGTGTCGCCAAGGACCCTGCGGAGCGGCCGGAGTTGTCCGCCGTGATCGCCGGATGCGCGGTGGACTCGGCGCTGGTGACGGACGCCCACTACCGCTCGCTGGCCCGCACCACCGAACCCGAGCCCGTGTCCGCGCCCGGGCACGTGAACACGCCAGCCCCGCCGTTCAGTGGGTACACGCTGTCCGACCCCGAACCGGAGGCCGGGGCGTGGGGCAGGGTATCTCCGGGGCCGCTCGGCACCACCCCGTACGGCCTGCCCGATCAGCAGCGCCTTCCCGCCCGCGCCACACGTCGCAGAGCCTGGACCGTGCTCGGTGCGGTGGCGGTCGCCGCGGCGGTGACGGTCTGGCTGCTCCCCGGAGCGGACAGCCAGGACTCCACGGCCGAACCCAGGACCGACGTGACCCCGTCCGGGCCGCAGACCGCGTCCCGGCCGGCGGCCGGCGGTCCGGCCGGGCGACCGCCGGACCACATCATGAACGACCGTGTCTCGCAGGACCGCTGGACCCTGTCGGAGGATCCCGCGCAGGCCGCCCAGGGCATCGGCTCCTGCGATCTGGCCGGCCTCGCCGAGTCCTCACCGCCGGACGGCCTGCGGTCCTCCGTTTCGCACACCACCGGCTTTGACACCGCCTCGGTGGCGCTGCGCCCCAAGAACGCCGGACAGGGAAAGCGGCCCGCGCCGTACTACATATCCGTCGGGGTACGGCCCCCGCACGAGACCGACCGCGCCACCGGTCGGCCCACCCGGTCCGCCGGCAAGGGCGTCGGCTTCACCAGCAAGCCCGTCGACCTCTACTCCCGGTGGTCCTCGGGCGGAACCATCACACTCACCTATCCCGACGACTTCCGGGCCCACTTCGGCGAACGGACCGTCGACGCGATCCCGGTGGGCGACGACAGGGGCGACTGGACCGTGGTGCTGTACCACGTGGAGGGCGGCCCCACGAAGTTCACATCCGTCACGTGTAACGGCTTCCACGCCTGAGACACCGGTTCTCCTGCGGCCCCGGGCCGACCAGGTCCGCCCGACGATCGCCTGCCACAATCGGGACAGTGCTGATGTGCGGCAGAGGATGCCGCGGACGATGGAGGATCCCTGTGCCGCTGCCCTCGGAACCGTTGCGGAAGCTGGGCTTCTTGACCATCGGGCTGTTCGACGGGGCCGACCCACGCCGGGGCCACGAATCAACACTTGAGATCATCGAACTGGGTGAGCAGCTGGGTTTCGACAGCGCGTGGATGCGCCACCGCCATCTCCAGTACGGCATCTCCTCCCCCGTCGCGGTCCTGGCAGCGGCCTCGCAGCGCACCAGCCGCATCGAACTGGGCACGGCGGTCATCCCCCTGGGATGGGAGAACCCACTGCGGCTGGCCGAAGACCTGGCGACGGTCGACATCCTGTCCGGGGGGCGCCTCAATCCGGGGGTCAGCGTCGGTCCGCCGATCCACTACGACCAGGTCGGACACGCGCTCTACCCCGACACCGCCGCCATCGAGGATTTCAGCTACGACCGTGTGCAGCGGCTCCTGGACTTCGTGCGCGGCGAACCAGCGACCGACTTCAGCGGGACCGAGGGCTTCGAGGTGTTCTCCGACCGGGTCCAGCCCCACGCTCCCGGTCTGGGCCGCCGCATGTGGTACGGCGGCGCGAGCCTGCGGTCGGCCCAGTGGGCCGGTGAGCACGGGATGAACCTCTTGACCAGCAGCGTCGTGAAGGCGGAGGAGTCCGAGGACTTCGCCGAGATCCAGCTTTCGCACATACGGACTTTCCGCGCCCACCACCCCGACGGGGACCGCGCCCGCGTCTCCCAGGGGCTCGTCGTCATCCCCACCGACACCGCCTCGCCGGAGCAACGCGCGAAGTACGAGGAGTTCGCCCGGAAGCGCACGCCGCGTACCGCCACGCCCCAGGGGCCTGCGCGCATGATGTTCGCGCCCGATCTCGTCGGAACCTCCGCGCAGATCGCCGAACGGCTCTACTCCCACGCCGCTTTCCGGGAGATCGACGAGGTCGCGTTCGCGCTGCCCTTCACGTTCGACCATGACGACTACGTCCAGATCCTCACGGACATCGCCACCGAGCTCGGCCCGGCACTCGGCTGGCAACCGGCCGCCTGAACCCGGAAAAATCCTGTGTCTCTCCTGTGCTGTGACCCCATGCTTGCGTATGACGGTTAAGGGGAATATCCCTTGCTTCGCAGGGGGACACAGGGGGGCCTGTTCATGACCACGGGGGATCCACAAAGCCGCATTCCGGCTTATCCGGGCGTCGAGCGCTTCATCGACGCCTTCGACAAACTGGTGGTACAGCCGCGGCGCAGCCGCAGCAGAGTGCCGGTCGTCCTGTTCAGTGAGCCGGGCGACGGCACCGCGGGACGACAGATCGTCACGGGGCTCCGCTCACGGATGCGCGGCCGCAGCGAGGTCCTCGCGCCGCACGCGTACATTCCGCGGATACCGGACGGGAACGACTCGCCGCCGCTCGAACTCTTCGAGCATCTGACCCTTCAGCTCGCCGAGACCATGCCGCCCGGCACCGGTGAACTTCGGCTGCACAGCTACCGGTTGCTGCGCTCGGTCGTCACCGCGCCCGCCATCGAGGGGCTCATGGAGCGCCGCCACGCCGAGCTGCGCAACCACTGCTACGCGGAGCACCGCAACTGGTCCCGTACCGCCCAGTCCCTGTGGTGGCTCGGCGGCCGCGACCAGGCGAGCGGCGGCACGCTGCTCGAACTGCTGTGGAACTTCGTCGCGGGCCCGCTCTTCCAGCGGCTGCCGCGCGCCCTGTTCGGCTGGCGCGCCAACCGCCGGATGCTCGGGCGGGCCCGCAGCCGCAGCTGGTACGCGGAGTGGGTGCGCCGTCAGCACGGCAGCCCGCCCACCGACTTCTTCCGCTCCGCGCTGGACCTCGTACACGGCGATCCGTCCCATGAGCCGGAGCGAATGGACCGGGTGCTCATGCACGCCCTGCTCGCCGACCTGGACCAGGCGTGCCGAACCCGTCTCTTCAACCCCTGGCGGCGGCGCCGCGCCGCCCGCTTCGTGCTGCTCTTCGACGAGGCGGGGCCCGCCGACTCGCGCGTGCAGCGCTTCCTGCGTGAACTCCGCTCCGCCATGGAGGACTTACGCTGCACCTCGGTGTTCGCGGTGGCGGGCGGCGTGCGCTCGCTGGCCTCGCGCATCCCCGACATCGACGCGTCCGGCCTGGCTCACGCCGGCGCCGAGCTGATCAACATCGAGCGGCGCGGGATGACGCCGGGTCAGCCGACCGGCATCGTCGTGCCGGTGGCCGAGGGACCGGAGGACGACCAGGCCGCGGTGTACTGGCTCGGCCGCTGGCCGACGCTGGTGACGCCGTCGCCGCGCTGGGGGCCCGGCGCCGAGGTGGCCGGAGTGCTCGGCATCGGAACGCTCGTACTCGCCGCCGTCGCCGCCCTCGTCCTCGTACCGGACATCGGGAACCGCCAGAAGGACGACCCCTGCCAGGGCTCCACCTTCCTCGGCACGGACGGGCAGTGCGTCGGGGTCGCGGAAGGCGCGGCGGGCTTCGGCAAGGAGCCCAGTGAGCAGGCCGTACGGGCCGTGCTCCAGCAGATCGAGCGGCAGAACGAGGAGGTCGACAAGGAGCTCGCGGGCCGGCCGGGCGACGACCCGCGCCCCGGTCGCCGCACCGTCGTCTACTTCGGCCCGCTCACCGGCGGCAAGGACGCGGAAGACCCGGTGCGCGGCGGCACGCTGGCGGAGCTGCGCGGTCTCGCGCTGGCTCAGCAGCACATCAACGCCCAGGCGCTGCGCTCCGGCGAGCGCGTTCCGCTACGGGTCCTCGCCGCCAACGCGGGTGACCGTTTCAAGGACGCGCCCGCCGTCGCCGACCGGATCGTGGAGCTCGCCGCGAGCGATCCGTCCATCGCGGGCGTCGTCGGTTTCGGGCAGAGCCGCCGCAAGACGTACGACGCGATAGGCATCCTCGACAAGGCCGGCATCCCGATGGTCGGCACCTCGGGCACGGCCGATGAACTCCTTCGCCAGGGCGAGCACTACTACCAGACGGCCCCCACCGACGCGCGGGCCGCCGAGCTGATGGCAGCGTTCGCTTCGAGCGCGGAGATGACCGCGGACGGGCAGAAGGCGCGCCGGGTGACTCTCGTCGCCGACGCCACCGACGCCTACAGCAACAGCCTTGCCGCGTCTTTCCGTGCCTCGTACAGGCCGGGGAGCGTCGACGTACTCCTCTACACCCCCACCGACGCACCGGAGCCCGGGCCGGTGCCGGGTGCGCTGGGCGGACGGCCCGTGGCGACCGTGGAGGACCTGGCCCGCGAGGTCTGCGGCGCCGTGAGTGAGGAGCCGCGGACGGCGGTGGTGTGGTCGGCGCGGGCCAGCCAGTTCCAGTTGTTCCTGGCCGAGATCGCCCGTATCTCCGGCGACTGCCCGAAGATCAGTGTGCTCGGCGGCGACGACGTCACCAACACACTGACGGAAGAGGAGCGTCCCTGGGACGACTTCAAGGGCCTCACCCTCTTCTATGTCTCGCACGGCAACGCCCCGGCGCTGGCTCCACGGAGCCCGGAGGCCGCGGCCTTCCTCGCCGCGTACGACCGTGCGTACGCGGGCGACCACAGCGCCAGGACGAAGGCCATGCGCGAGGACGGCCATCTCGCGCTCGCCTGGGACGCGTTGCGCTATCTCGCCGAAGGCATCGACCAGGCCTGGCGCACCACCGGCGGACATGACGACCGCCTCGACCGCGGGCTGCTGCAAGGTGTGCTCTACCAGGGCCTGGGCGGCGGGGGCCTCGACGGCGCCACCGGCCGTACCGACGCGCACGGCGCGGCGGGCGGGGGGCGGGTGACGGAGGACAAGCTGCTCGCGGTGTTGCGCGGCACCGGCGGCGCGCCGGCGACCGAGCTGCTGTGCGGCAGGGTGGCGCGCGGCGATGAACGCACGAGGTGGGGGCCGAAGGGCGACGAGTATCCGTGCCCGTGAGGGCGTCGGCTCACGCGGGGGGCGGCCCGGCCGCCCCCGGAGCGCTCGTCCGCCTCGACGAGCCGGGCGAGGTTCGCCAGGGCCATGCGCGTGCCTGTCTCGTTGTCGGCGGCGGGCACGGCGTCGGGAGACCGCACGTGAGGCACTCACGTGCCGGGAGACCCACGTCGAGTACGTGGGAGTCAACCTAAGGGCTGTCCCGTGGTTCAGGGCCGGCGGGCTCGCGGGGCACGCAGGCGGACGGCGTCACGCCGTGGCGTTTTTTGAAGGACCGTACGAAGTGGCTCGCGTCCGCGAAGTGCCAGCGGGCGGCGATCTCGGAGACGGTGAGGCCGCCGCCCGCCGCCAGCTCGGCCCTGGCGCGGTCCAGGCGCCGCTGGCGCACACACACCATGACCGGATCCCCTGTGTCCGCGAACGCGCGGTGCAGCGTGCGCACCGACACATTGAGCAGGTGCGCGATCAGCGCGGGATTCAGCTGGGGATCGAGCAGGTACTCGTCGATGGCGAGCAGGCCGGCCGAGCGCAGCGACGACCGGAACGGGGCGCCGTCCGCCGGGCAGTTGGCCGACAGAACGGCGGCCAGGAGTTCGAGTGTCGCGTTGCCCGCCGCCCGTAGCCCCGCCTGGGGCAGCTCCCCGTCGGCGAAGGACTTCATCAGCTCCAGGTGCCCGGAGAGGAGGCGGACCTCGGGCGCGCCCTGCTCGGCCATGGTGAGCGTCGGCAGCGTGGTGCCGGCCGGCAGATGCGGGACGAGTCCGGACCGCGGGACGATCAGCAGGGGCGCGACCGTCCCCGCGCCGAAGGAGAAGCGCCATGCCGTACGGATGTCCCGGACGCAGACGCTTCCCGGCCTCAGCGTGACGGCTTCCTCCGGGCTCTCCAGGCGCATCGAGCCGTGCGTCACGAAGTGCGCCACGACCCGGTCGGATCCGGGGTCGCCCGCGACGGTGCCCGATATCGCGTCGCTGCGCTGGTCCAGGCAGGCCACGTCGGCGTACGTACGCCAGCCCATCCGGTAGCGGTATCTGCGGGAGCTGCGGGAGGCCGCCGCGGTGGGCACGGCAAGGTCCCTGACCCGGAAGACGGGGACGCGTTCGATGCCCTCGCGCAGCCGCTGTCCCGCGCCGGGCCGGTCCAGTTCGACGTCCACACTCAGTGCGGCTTCGGCGACGTCTCGTTCACGGCACATGTCGAGTGACCCATCCACAGTGCGAGGAGCGCAGTGTGTGTTCCGAGCATACGTCGGGCGGTCCGGCCCCGTCAGGGACGGACGTGGCACGGAGGTTCCACGCAGCTGGCGCCCCTCATCTATCGGATGCCCGTCGACGGGCGCGAGCCTGTTCAGGAGGGACGAAACGAAGCGAAACGAAGCGAAAGACAGCGAAAAGAAGCGCCGAGAGGACTGGGGAGAGGACCATGCTGCGCAGCTATGAGTATGTCGTCGTGGGCGGCGGCACCGCCGGATCGGTGGTGGCCGCCCGGCTGTCGGAGAGCGGGGAGAGCGTCCTGCTCCTGGAGGCGGGGCCCGCGACTCCACCCGCCGACGTGTACGCCCCGGAGTCATTCCCGCTGAAGCTGATCGGATCGGCGATCGACTGGTCGTACCTCACCACCCCGCAGCCGGGCACCGGCGGTTCGGTGCACATGTGGCCGCGCGGCAAGGTGATCGGCGGGACCAGCAGCATCAACGCGATGGCCCACATTCGAGGTCACCGGGCGAACTACGACGGATGGGCCGCGAACGGCGCGGACGGCTGGGGTCACGAGCGGCTCCTGCCCTACTTCCGGCGCAGCGAGACGGCCCCTGGACGCGACCCGGCCCACCGAGGCACGGACGGTCCCCTGATCGTCGCGCCGCCTGCCACACGGACGCGCGCCGCCCGGGCCTTCCACGCGGCGGTGATCGAGGCGGGCCACCCCGCGAGCGACGACATCAGCGGCCGCGACCAGGTGGGAGCGTTCTGGTTCGATCTGAACGTGGTGGACGGGCGCCGCCAGAGCGCGGCGGACGCCTACCTGCGTCCCGCGGCGGACCGGGACAACCTGGACGTGGTGGGCGGCGCCCTGGTACGGCGCCTGCGGACGCGGGGCGGTGCGTGCACGGCCGTCGAGTTCTCGGTCGGGGGCGAGGTCCGTACGTTGGGCGTGGGCCGGGAGGCCGTTCTCACGGCGGGCGCCGTGGGCTCCCCCCAGCAGCTCCTGCTGTCGGGGATCGGTCCCGCGGAGCAGTTGCGCGGGCACGGCATCGAGGTGGTCGCCGACCTCCCCGGGGTCGGGGAGAACCTCCAGGACCACATACAGAGCCGACTGGTCTACACCGCGAAGAAGCCGGTGGAAACGGCGTCCAACGGCTTCTGCCCGGCGGGCGCGCTGCTGCGCGGCGACTGTACGGCGGACACCGCTCCCACCGTGTTCCTGCTGCTGATGGACTTCCCCGCCGGTCCGCTGACGGCCGACACGGACTTCGCCGCGCGGCTTCCCGCCGCCGGCTACACCCTCGCCTTCTCCCAGCAGTCGCCGCCGGCCGGCCGGGGCTCGGTCCGCCTCGCCTCCGCCGATCCGGAGCGGCCGCCGGTCATCGACCCCCGCTACTACGCGGACGACGCGGACCTGTCGGAGATGATCGACTGCCTGCGCGCGGCGCGCGAGGTCGGACAGGCCGACGCGCTCGCGCCCTGGCGTGACGCCGAGGTGCTGCCCGGCCCCGGGGTACAGGACCGGGACGCGCTCGCCGCGTATCTGCGCCGGTCCTCGGGGTCCTCCTTCCATCCGGTGGGTACGTGCCGCATCGGGACGGATCCCAGGGCCGTCGTCGACACCGAGCTGCGCGCGCACGGCGTGACGGGGCTGCGCGTCGCCGACGCCTCGGTCATGCCGGACATCGTGAGCGTCAATCCCAACGCCACGGTGGTGGCCATCGCCGAACGCGCCGCGGAGCTCGTCCTGACCGCCCGCTGACCCCTGCTGCAGGATCTGTTCCGTACGGACGACGAGGGTACGGGCGGCGAGGGTACGGGCGGCGAGGGTGCGAGGGTCAGGCCAGTACCTCGGCGAGCCGGCGCCATTCGGCGCGGGGCAGGGGGCCCGGGGTGCCGGGGGTGGTGCCGGGGGTGACGATCTGCAGGGCGACGTGGTCCGCGCCGGCCGTGTGGAAGGCGTCGATACGGCGCCGGATCTCGGCGTCGTCGCCCCAGGCGTAGACGGCGTCGATGAGCCGGTCGCTGCCGCCGTCCGCGAAGTCGTCCTCGGTGAAGCCCAGCCGCAGGAAGCTGTTGGTGTAGTTGGGCAGGGTGAGGTACATGGCGAGGTAGCCGCGGGCCGTGGCCCGAGCGGTGTCCGGGTCGGCGTCCAGGACGACCTTCAGCTCGGGGGCGAGGAGCGGTCCCGCGCCGAGGAGTTCACGGGCCTGGGCGGTGTGCTCGGGGGTGACGAGGTACGGGTGGGCACCGCCCGCGCGGTCGCGGGAGAGTTCGAGCATCTTCGGGCCGAGCGCGGCCAGCACGATCCGGCCGGCCGGAACACCGGCCGTGTCCAGGGCGTCGAGGTAGTCGACCATCGCCGAGTAGGGCCGTCGGTACTGCGCGGCGAGCTTGGCGTGGCTGGCGCCGATACCGAGCACGAAACGCCCCGGATGCGCGGAGTCCAGCCGCAGGAACCGGGCGGCGGCGTCGGCGGCCTCGTACTGCCAGATGCTGAGGATGCCGGTGGCGACGGTGAGCCCCGACGTGGCCTCGATCAGGGGTACCGCGTGCTCGACGCCGCTGCTGCCGCCCAGCCAGACGGCTCCGAAGCCGAGCTCCTCCAGCTCGGCGGCGGCTTCCGGGATCTCCCCGCGCAGCGCGGGGTCCTCGGAGCGGAGCTCCGCGCTCCAGATCCCGTAACGGCCCACGGACTCCTGCAGAGTTACCATCGTCTTGTCTCCTACGTGCCCTCGAAATCCAGCGACGGCCGTGCCAACCCGCGCCCGGCACCGACTATTCCGGCACGGCGGCCTGTCCCCCGTACGGGCCAGTCCGGTGCACAGGAGCGGTACGGCTGTTACGCGCACAGGAGCTGGGATGAATCCTGAATCGACCCTCCACCGGGCGATCGTCCAGAACATGAGGGACATCCCCGCCGGGGAGATCCTCCTGCGGGACGAGGGTACGAAGACGAACTGGAAGGTCGAGGTCGGGGCCTTCCGGCTGGCGCCCTGTCCCGTGACCCGCGAGCTGTACCGCGCCGTTCGGGGCGAGGCGCCCGCGAGCTCGGCGGGGCCCAGGACGCCGGTGACCGAGGTCTCCTGGCAGGAGGCCGTTCGGTTCTGCAACCTGCTCTCGCGAGCGACGGGGCTCGCACCCTGCTACGCGATGGGCGACGACCGCGACGGGCAGGACGTGGTCTGTGACTGGGAGGCCGACGGCTATCGCCTTCCGTCCGAGGCGGAGTGGGAGTACGCGTGCCGGGCCGGGACCTCCGACGCCCGCTACGGGGAGCTGGACGAAATCGCCTGGTACCGCGGGAACTCCGGCGGCGCGGTGCACGACGTCGCGGCCAAGGCGCCGAACGCGTGGGGCCTCTACGACATGATCGGCAATGTGTGGGAGTGGTGCTGGGATGTCTACGATCCCAGGGTCTACGGCCCGTACCGCGTGTTCCGTGGCGGTGGTGGATACGACCCGCCCCGGGGATGCCGGGCGTCGTGCCGCCGCAAGAGCCACCCGACCTTCCGCATCGACGACCTCGGATTCCGGCTCGCCCGGTCGATGTGAGCACCCGTGACTGTGCGTCATCCCCCGGACGGAGCAGCACCGTCCGCGCCCTCGCCTGATCGGTAGTAGGACGGACATCACGGGTGTCGCGGTGGAGGAGCTGCTCGGGATGAACATCGTCGTCGACCTCAATCGATGTCAGGCCTACGCCCAGTGCGCGTTCCTCGCCCCGCGCGTGTTCGCGATGCATGGCGAGGAGGCCCTGTCGTACAGCCCCGTCGCCCCGGCAGACCAGGACGAACATGTCAGGCGGGCCGCGGCGGCGTGTCCGGTGCAGGCCATCCTCATCGGCGAGGAGGCGGGTACCGATGCCGGGCGACGGTGAGCTGCGCGGCTGCCGGATCGTCATCGTCGGCGCGTCACTGGCCGGGCTGCGTGCCGCCGAGACGCTGCGTGAGGAAGGCTTCACCGGCTCGCTGACCATGGTCGGGGACGAGCCCCATCCCCCGTACGACAGACCACCGCTGTCCAAACAGGTGCTGCTCGGGCGGGTGTCGGCGAAGGACACCGGGCTGCCGCAGCGGCGTGAGGTGGACGCGCGCTGGAAGCTCGGCGTACGGGCCACCGGCGTCGACCCGGTCAAGAAGCGGGTCCTCCTCGCCGACGGCGAGGAGCTGCCCTACGACCGGCTGCTGATCGCCACCGGAACCCGTGCCAGGCCCTGGCCGAACCCCGCCGAGAACGCCTTGGACGGGGTGTTCACGCTGCGCACGAGCGACGAAGCAGGCCGCCTCGCCGAGCGGCTGGACGCCGGGCCGCGACGGGTGCTGGTGATCGGTGCCGGTTTCACCGGCTCGGAGATCGCCTCCGCCTGCCGGGAACGCGGTCTTGAGGTGACGGTCGCCGAGCGCGGCCCCGCGCCGCTGGTCGGCGCGCTCGGCGGAGCGTTCGGCGCGCTCGCCGCGAAGTTGCAGCTCGCGCACGGTGTCGACCTGCGCTGCGGCGTGACGGTCACCGCCCTGGAGGGCACCGACCGGCTCACCGGCGCGACACTGTCCGACGGCAGCAGGATCGACGCCGACATCGCCGTGGTCGCCCTGGGTGCGGTCCGCAACACCGAATGGCTTGCCGACTCGGGACTCGCCGCGGGCCCGCTCGGAGTGACCTGCGACGCCGGGTGCCGCGCCTTCAGCATGTACGGGATCGTCACCGACGACGTCTTCGTCGCCGGCGACGTGGCCCGCTTCCCGCATCCGCTCTTCGAGTACCAGATGCTCTCCCTGGACCACTGGGGCAACGCGGTCGCGCAGGCCGAGGTCGCGGCCCACAACATGGTCAGCCCGGGCCCGAGCAGACGCCCTCATCTGGCGGTGCCGGTCTTCTGGTCCAGCCAGTTCGGCCTCAACATCAAGTCCGTCGGCGTGCCCACCTTCTCGGACCAGGTGGTCATCGCGCAGGGCTCGCTCAAGGAGGCCCGGCTCGTCGCCGTCTACGGCTACCGGGGACGCGTCACCGCGGCGGTGAGCGTGAACCGGACCAAGTGGCTGAGTTACTACCAGAACCTGATCGAGACGGCGGCGCCGTTTCCGCCGGGACCGGGCGCCGCCGACCGTCCCGGCACGGCCGTCCCCGTCTCCTCGGACGTACTGGACCCGAAGGGGCTCTCGCACGGGCCGACCGTCGCACTCACCGGCTATCTGCCGGACCGGCGCCTGATCCTGCTGCGGCACGCCGACTGAACCGCCCACACTCCCTACCGATGAGGAGCGCCCACCCATGGCTGCCGACACCCTGCTCCGCCGGATCACCGACTACGCCAACCGCGCCGACCCCTATCCGCTCTACGCCGAGCTGCGCCGGAGCAGGGTCGCGCGCCAGGACGACGGCAGCTATGTGGTCGGCACCTACCACGACATCGCGGCTCTGCTCCACGACCCGCGGATCAGCTCGGACCGCCGCAACCTCAACGAACCGGACGAGGACGCGTTCAAGCTGCAGCCGGCGTTCATCGGGGTCGACGACCCCGAACACGACCGGCTCCGCCGCCTCGCGATGCGGCCCTTCGGCCCGCCCCACACCCCTGGCCGCATCGACGCGATGCGCGGCGACATCACCCGGATCGCCGAGGAGCTCATCGCCGCGTTCCGGGGGAAGGAGCAGATCGACCTCGTCGACGACTTCGCCTACCCGCTCCCCGTCACCGTGATCTGCCGGCTTCTGGGCGTACCCCGCGAGGACGAACCGCTGTTCCGCGTCTGGTCGAACACCATCATCGCCAGAATCGACCCCGGCTCCGCCACGGACACCGCCGAGCGCGTGCGCGCGGCCATGGAAGCCCGGCAGGCGATGGGCCTGTACCTGGGAGAGCTCGCCGACAGACGCCGTGGCCACCCGTCCGACGACATGCTCTCCGCGTACGTCAACGACGAGGGCCCCGAGGGACACCTCACCCAGCAGGAACTGATGGCCACGTCCGTCCTGCTGCTCATCGCCGGTCATGAGACGACCGTCAATCTCATCAGCAACAGCATGCTCACCCTGCTGCGCCGGCCCGACCAGCTGGAACGACTGCGCGAGGAACCGGCGCTGATGCCGAGGGCGGTGGAGGAAATGCTCCGTTACGAGCCGCCCGTCCAGATGCTGCCGCAGCGCACGCCGCTGACCGATATCGAGGTATCGGGCACCGTCGTCCCCAAGGGCGCGCCCCTCGTCCTCATGCTTGCCTCCGGCAACCGTGATCCCCAGCGGTTCCACGATCCCGACCGCTTCGACCCGACCCGTGAGGACAATCAGCATTTCGGCTTCGGCAGCGGCATCCACAACTGCTTCGGCGCCCCGCTCGCCCGGGTGGAGGCACAGATCGCGCTGAACGAGCTCATCCGGCGGCTCGACAGTCCCCGCCTGATCGAAGACCCGCCTCCGTACCGCCCCAGCCCGGTACTGCGCGGCCCCCGCCACCTGGCCATCGGACTCGGCGCGGCTGGTTCGTGAGCTCCGGTCGGCGTGGCCGCAGTGGCGGGCGTTCTCGCCGATCATGTGGGCGGCGCCTTTTCGTAGCCGACCCCGCGTCCGAGGCAGAGAGAGCACGGTGGCCATGCAGCCCCACGGAAGCGATTCCTTCGAGGTGGACCAGGCCGTGCAGGACGCCCTGGACCGGCTGACCCTGGTGGCCAACGCCTCCGAGGCGCTGTCCAGCACGCTGGAGTTGGATCCGGGACTACGCCGGTTGTGTCGGGTGCTGGTACCCGCCGTGGCGGACTGGTGCGTCATCGACCTGGTCGAGGACGAGGACGGGGGTGAAGGGCGGTTGCGCCGGGCCGTGGTGGAGCACCGCGATCCCGACGCGGTGCCTCCCGGGTTTCTCGAAGCACTGCTCCCACCGGCGGACGACTCCTCCGATGCCCCGCTGGCCCGGGCGTTGCGGGGCGCCGGGCCCCTGCTGCTGACGGACTTTCCGCCGTCCGAAGAGGGCACCGATGCCCTGCACCGCATCGAACTGCAGACCTTCCAGCAGCTGGGGGCCCATCGAGCGGTTCTGGTACCGCTGCGTGCGCGCCGCCAGGTGCTGGGGGTGCTGACCTTGGTACGTACCGACCAGGACGGGCTGGCAGAGCAGGACCGGCTGCCGCTGATCGAGGATCTGGCCCATCGCATCGCCATGGCCGTGGACAACGCGCGCCTGCACGCCCAGATCGCCACCACCGCGGAACGGCTCCAGCGCTCCCTGTTGCCCGACCTGCCCGACCACGGGCCCCTCGACATCGCCGCGCGCTACGACCCCGCGCGGGTGAGCGCGGAGGTGGGCGGTGACTGGTACGACGCCTTCCTGCTTCCCGACGGCGCGCTCACGCTCATCATCGGCGACGTCACCGGCCACGACCTCAAGGCCGCCGTATCCATGAGCCAGATGCGCAACATGCTCCGCGGCATCGCGTGCGACCGCAAGGAACCCCCGGGCAAGATCCTGGCCCGGCTGGACGCCGCGAACGAGATTCTCTACCCCACCCAGACCCTGACGTGCCTGTACGCCCTGGTCACCAAACCCGAACCCGACGGCCCCTGGCTGTTCCACTACGGCGTGGCCGGCCACCCCGCCCCGCTCCTGGTCACCCGTCAGGGCGATGCCCGATTCCTGAACGAGGGCCGCAGCCTGCTGCTCGGAGCCGACGCCGACACGGTCCGCCCCGACGCGATCGAGCCCCTGCCACCCGGCTCCACCGTGCTGCTGTACACCGACGGACTCATCGAACGCCGCAGTGAAACCTTCGACGACGGCATGGCCCGGCTGCGCCAGCACGCCGCCGCGCTGGCCCGCGCACCGCTGGAGACGTTCTGCGACGAACTCATGACCGGCCTCGGGCAGGCCAGTACCGATGACATCGCCCTGATCGCGGTCCGTATCCCGCCCGCCACCTCCACTGCGTACACCGCCACCACCGAATGAGATCCGACTCACCTATCGGGGGCCCGGCGGCTTCATTGGCCTACGCTTCCCTGCGTGCCCAGCCCCCGCACGCCCCACAACGACGACCACTCGGATGTGCGGGAAGCTCTGGAGACAGCCGCCGCAGCGCACGCCGTCGTCATCCTGGACACCAGCGAGCTGCTCTTCGCCGAGTCCAGCCTGCTCACTGTCTTCTCCGCGTCCGCAGAACGACGGGGCCGGCACGGCCTCGCGCCGCCGTGCCGAGCAGGCAAGGAGCGTGGCGTCCGAATCCCGCCAGACGAAACCTTGTACGGAGGGCAGACTCGAACATATCCAAGCAAGCCCGAAGGAAAGGGAAGAACGATGACGTTGTACACCACGATCGACAGCCCCCTGGGTGAACTGCTCCTGGTGGGTGAGGAGTCGGCGACCGCCAAGGGTGGCACCGCGCTCGCGTCCCTGTCCGTACCCGGCCAGAAGGGCGGAGCGGCCATTCAGAACGGCTGGCGGCGCAGCCCGGAGGCGTTCACCGAGATCCTCTCCCAGCTGCGTTCGTACTTCGACGGCGAGGTCACCCACTTCGACATCGAGTACGTCTCCGCCGGCACGGAATTCCAGCGGCGGGTCTGGCAGGCCCTGGAGTCCGTCCCGTACGGCACCACGACCACCTACGGCCGGCTGGCCGAGCGGATCGGCGCCCCGCGTGCCGCACTGCGCGCCCTGGGCGCGGCGATCGGCGCGAATCCGCTGCTGATCGTCCGGCCCTGTCACCGCGTGATCGGCGCGGACGGTTCCCTGACCGGCTACGTGGGCGGCCTCCCGTGCAAGCAGCAGCTGCTGCTCCACGAAGGCGTCAGGCAGGCCGCCTGACCCGCGCTCCGCCCACGACACCGGAGGAACCAGAACCATGACCGTGACCACCCGTCTTCCGGCCCGAGCAGGCGCGCGCGTCGACGCGGGCGACTGGAGCGCCCTGGCCGACGAGGTCAATGAATACGGCTGTGCGCCGACCCACCGGATCCTCACCCTGGAGGAATGCCGGTTGCTGGCCGCGCTGTACGAGGAGACGGAGCACTTCCGCTCCACGATCGACATGGCCCGCTACCGCTTCGGCTCCGGCCAGTACCGCTACTTCAGCGACCCGCTGCCGGAGTTGGTGCGGGAGTTGCGGGAGGCGTTCTACCCACGTCTGCTGCCGATCGCCCGCGACTGGGCCGGCAAACTCGGCCGGCCCGCGCCCTGGCCGGACAGCTTCGAGGAGTGGCTCGCGATGTGCCGCGAGGCGGGCCAGGCCAAGTCGTCCCAGATCCTGCTGCGTTACGGGCCCGGAGACTGGAACGCCCTGCACCGCGACCTCTTCGGCGACGCGGTCTTCCCGCTCCAGGTCGTCATCAGCCTCGACGCGGCGGGCACCGACTACACCGGCGGTGAGTTCCTGCTCGTCGAGCAGCGCCCCCGCGCCCAGTCGCGCGGCACCGCCACCCTGCTGACGCAGGGCCACGGCCTGATCTTCACCACCCGCGACCGGCCCGTGCTCTCCAAGCGAGGCTGGTCGGCTTCGCCGGTACGGCACGGAGTCAGCGCCGTACGCTCAGGCAGCCGGCGCACCCTGGGCCTGGTCTTCCACAACGCCTCCTGATGCCCGTGCGGACACGGTGCACGGACTGCGGGGGCCGCGATCGTCAGTAGCCTCGGCGGACGTTGTTCACGGCCGCTTCGTTGAGCCTCCGGCCTCGCCGTTGCCGTTCGTCCGCCAGTTCCCCCAACGCGTCGCTGACGGCGGCGAGCACGGTCGCCACCTCGTCGTCGGACACGCTCGGGAAGTCTCCGGTCGATTCGTCGCGGATCCCGATGGCCGCGGCGAGGGCGGCGAGGACGGGTTCATCCGCTGTCCAGCGGTCCGCCGCCTGGCTGCGGGCGGGCGAATCGACCAGCACCACCCGTTTGGTACGGAAGAGCATCCAGCGGCGGCGGCGCTGGCGGGCCAGCTGTCCTTCCGCCTCAAGGGCGGCCAGATAGGTGGCGGACAGACCGCGGCCTCTGCGCCACAGCCAGTCGCCGAGCGACTCGTACGGCGCTTGGCGGGCCAGCGACGACGCGGCCTCGACCAACAGGGGGTCGGCCACCGCTCGCCGGGCGCTCGGCACGAGGTGACCGTCGTCCAGTTCGACGGCCTGGGCGCCGAGGAGGTCGATCACCTCGGCTCCCGCGAGCGCGAGCGACAGATCGCCACGCTCCACGGGGCTGCTGGACGCCCTGTCCATGGCAACGATCAACAGGTCCCGCGGTGTGGTCATGAATGGCTCCATGTCAGCACGAGGGCCCGGTCTGTCGCATCAGGCGCGTTGTGCGAATTAAATCAGTTTTCCATACGTACCTCATATTATAGGCGCTCTCTATGCTCCATCCCGGAACGTCGTTCACGGGTTGAGGCCGGCCACCACCCCAGCCGTGGCGGAGATCCCGTTCGCGATCGTCGGCGCCATGCTCGAGCCCGCCAGGAAGAACCCGAGCAGGACACAGACCATCGCGTGGGAGAGCTTCAGTCCGCCGTTGCGCATGAAGATCACCGTGAGGATCACCAGAAGCAGCATCAGTGAGATCGAAATAGCCATCGACAACCTCCTCCGCCGCACCGGAATCGCGGCATTCGGCGGCCAGTGTGGCGGAGGAGGAGTCCCGTACGGCCGACTGGCATGTCCGCCATTCGGGTGGTTGTCCCTGGTGATCGCGTTTACGGGCGACGGGCACGCAGGAAACGTTCGAGCCCCGCAAGGTCATCCGAATTGACATGGTCGACGCCGGCGGCGAGCAGCTCGGCCCAGACGGCGTCCCGCGCGGGCCCCGCCTGGTCGGGTGTCCCCCAGAAGCGCACGCGCTGACCACGGCTGTGTGCCGTGGCGGTGATGCGGCGCAGCTCGGCACGTTCGGCGGCGGGGAACGCGCCCACACCCAGCCAGCTGAAGGTCGTGGTCCAGTTGCTGCTGATGAGCGGGATGAACGCGGCGCCCGCCGCGGTGCCGAGGTCCTCGAGCCGCCCGTCGTAGAAGGCGTACCGGGTCCGCTGCGCCTCCATCGGGACGCGGGCCGCGCGGTCGCCGGAGATGACCGGGGTGACCGCGCCGAGGCGCACCGAGCCGTACGTGAAGCGGCTCAGCATCGAGCGGTAGGAGGTCAGTTGGCGGTGGAGTTCGGCGTAGGCGGCGGCGCCGTCCGTCTTGATGTCGATGAGCAGCTGCACCGGACGGTGGTAACCCTGGTGTACGGAGCCGTGGTTGGCCCGGACGAGAGCCGCCAGCGGGTCCAGGTAGAGGGCGCGGAGGGTACGGGCCGGGTCGAGATCCGTGGCCTCGTGAGCGACCAGCAGCTCGCCGTCGACCAGGAATATGTCGGCCTCGACGCTGGTGAAGCCGTGTGACAGGGCGTCGAGGAGGGGGCGCGGGTGCAGATAGTCGTTGTGGGCGTGGGCCTGGCGCAGCGGCCGGGGCCCGGGACTGGCCGGTGTCCGTGACGCGGCCTGTGCGTACGCGGGAGCCGCGACCACTCCCGTGATCGCGGCGGCGAGTGTGCTGACGGCTCTGCGGCGGGTGGTGAGGGCCATGATGCCTCCAGGTGGACGCGGTGGGGCGCGGTCCAGGCGAGTATCGGTCCTCCCGTGGCCCGACCGACAGCGGCCGGCGCAGAGTTCGCCGGCGCGACGGCTGTGGTTCAGACAGTCCCGGCGGCCCGCGTCCGGCGGACCGTACGGCCGCTCCGGCGCTCCGGCAGGGCGATCCCGTGGCCGACGCCGGGCGGCCCCGTACCGCGCTCGCGGCGGTGGTGCCCGACGACGGCCACGGGCTCGCCCTGGCCAGGGGCCGCTACCCGGGGCCCGGCAGGTCGGCCAGAGCGGCCAGCGTCTCCTTGTGCCGGCCAGGTGAACCGAGCGCGATCTCATCGGACTTGGCGCGCTTGAGATACAGATGCGCGGAGTGCTCCCAGGTCATCCCGATCCCGCCGTGCAGCTGGACGCACTCCTCGGCGGCGTGGACGGCGACCCGCCCGCAGTACGCCTGCGCGACGGCCACCGCGAGCGGGGCGTCCGGGCTGCCGGTGGCCAGCGCGTCGGCGGCGTTCCGGGCGGCGGCGCGGGCCGAGACGACCTCCAGCCAGAGCTGTGCCATCCGGTGTTTGAGCGCCTGGAACGACCCGATGGGGCGGTTGAACTGATGCCGCTCGCGCGTGTGCCTGACCGTCTCCTCCAGGCACCATTCGGCGATGCCGAGCTGTTCGGAGGCGAGCAGCCCGGCCCCGGCCAGCAGTCCTCGGCGTACGGCGGCCTCCGCCGCGGAAGCGTCGGCGATCCGGATCCCGGCGCCGGGGTCGACGGTGACCGTGGCGAGGGGGCGGGTCAGATCGAGCGGCGTCAGCGGCTCGACGGTGACGCCGGGCGAGGCCGTCTCGACGGCGTACAGCCCGTCGTCATTCAGCACGAGCAGGACATCGGCGCGCACGGCGTCGGCCACACCGGTCACGGTGCTCGCGCCGACGGGGAGCGGTGCGTCCGGGGCGGTGGCCAGCGGCAGCGCGAGTACGGCGACGCGATGGCCGTGGGCGAGCGCGGTGAGCAGACCCGCGACGTCCGTGCTCTCCGTGCTCTCCCCGTCGCAGGCGAGGAGCGTCTCGGTCGCCATCACCGAACTGGTGAGATACGGCGCGGGTGTGACGCTCCGGCCCAGCTCTTCCAGTACGACGGCGGCCTCGCGGTGGCTCGCGCCCTGGCCGCCGAGCTTCTCCGGGACGAGCAGACCCGACGCGCCGATCCCGGCGGTGAGAGAGGTCCACAGCTCGTGGTCGTACGGATCGCCGGCCTCGGCGCGGACGAGCGCCGCCGGGACATCACCGCGGGCGGTGAGCAGGGACCGTACGGCCGCGCGCAGAGCGTCCTCGGTGTCCGAGTAGAGCAGATCGGGGGAGGTTTCGGTCATCGGGCCAGGTCCTTCCAGGCGACGTCCTTGTCGTTGCGCGGCTCGGAGGGCAGGCCGAGGACACGTTCGGCGACGATGTTCAGCAGTACCTCGCTCGTACCGCCTTCGATGGAATTCCCCTTCGACCGCAGATAGCGGTAACCGGCGTCGCGCCCGGTGAAGTCGACCAGCTCGGGCCGGCGCATGGTCCAGTCGGAGTACAACAAGCCTTCTTCACCGAGGAGTTCGACCTCCAGACCGCTGATCTCCTGGTTGAGCCGGGCGAAGGAGAGCTTCATTCCGCTGCCCTCGGGTCCTGGCTGTCCCGCGACGAGCTGCTGGCGCAGCCGTTCCCCGGTCAGGCGGGCGACCTCGGCCTCCACCCACAGCGTGACAAGGCGCTGACGGAGATCGTGCGTGCGCAGCTCGGGCCGTTCACGCCAGGTCCTGGCGAGTGTGCCGATCATGCCGCCCTCGCGCGGGAGCCGGGCGCCGCCGATGGAGACCCGCTCGTTCATCAGCGTGGTCTGTGCGACCTTCCAGCCCTCGCCGATCTCGCCGAGGCGGTGCGCGTCGGGGATCCGTACGCCGGTGAGGAAGACCTCGTTGAACTCGGCCTCGCCGGTGATCTGGCGCAGCGGCCGCACCTCGACACCGGGATCGGTCATGTCGCAGAGGAAGTAGCTGATGCCCCGGTGCTTGGGCAGGTCGGGATCGGTGCGGGCGATGAGGATGGCCCAACGGGCGACATGGGCGCTGGAGGTCCACACCTTCTGCCCGTCGATGATCCAGTCGCCGGAGACGGGGTCCGTGTCCGGGTCGCGTACGGCGCGGGTTCCGAGCGCCGCCAGGTCGGAGCCCGCTCCCGGCTCGCTGAAGAGCTGGCACCACACCTCCTCGCCGACCCACAGGGGCCGCAGAAAGCGCTCCTTCTGTTCCTGGGTGCCGAAGCGCAGGATGGTCGGCGCGGCCATGCCGAGGCCGATGCCGATCCGGCGCGGGTCGTTGTCGGGTGCCCCGGCGGCCGCCAACTCGGCGTCCACGACGGCCTGGAGGGAGCGCGGCGCGTCGAGTCCGCCGAGCCCGGCGGGGTAGTGCACCCAGGCGAGTCCGGCGTCGAAGCGGGCCTTGAGGAAATCGGTGCGCGCTGTGTCGGCCGGCGGGTGCTCGGCCAGCAACTTCCTGGTGAGGGAGCGCAGTTCGGTGGCGTCGGTCATCGGTCATCGCCCTCCGGGAGGACGACGACACGTCCGGTGGTGACACCGTCCGCGACGCGCTGGACAGCGTCCGCCGCGCCCTTCATCGGCACTCGCTCGCTGACGAGCGGCTTGATGGCGCCTCGTTCGGCGAGACCGGTCAGCTCTTCGTGACAACGCAGGACGGCGGCCGGGTCCTTGGTGTTGTAGAGACCCCAATGCAGGCCCATGACGGAGTAGTTCTTCACCAGCGCGTGGTTGAGGGCGGGGCTGGGGATGGCGCCGCTCGCGAAGCCCACGACCACGATGCGGCCCTCGAAGGCCACGCATTTCGCGGACGCGGTGTAGGCGTCGCCGCCCACCGGGTCGTAGACGACATCCGCGCCCCGGCCGCCGGTGGCCTCCTTCACGGCGGCGACGATGTCGTCCGTACGGCGGTCGATCACGACGTCACAGCCCAGCTCCCTGGCGACGCGGGCCTTCTCCGGTCCGCCGACGACGCCGATGACGGTGGCTCCGGCCGCCTTGCCGAGCTGAACGGCTGCGCTGCCGACCCCACCGGCCGCCGCGTGGACGAGCAAAGTCTCGCCCGCCTGCAGACGCGCCCGCCGGTGCAGACCGAACCAGCCCGTCTGGTAGCCGATGTGCAGAGCGGCCGCCTCGGCGTCGTCCAGCGCCTCGGGCGCGGGCAGGAGCGCGGCGGCGTCGGCGACGACGTACTGCGACAGACCGCCGTGCGGCAGCGCGGGCGTGGCGATGACGCGGCGCCCGTCCTCCGTCTCCCCGCAGATCTCCACACCGGGTGTGAAGGGCAGCGGCGGCCGCACCTGGTAGTGACCGCGGCAGAGCAGGGCATCGGGGAAGTTGATGTTCGCGGCACGGACCAGCAGCTGGACCTGTCCGTCGCCGGGCACAGGGCGCTCCACCTCTTCGAGCCGCATCACCTCGCTCGGCTCGCCGTTCCGGTGCACTCGCCATGCCTGCATTTCGGGGCCTCCACACACGATGGGCAGTACCGCACTCTTTCGCATACTAAGCGGTCGCTTGCCTTCGGGGGAACAGCCCGCTCCTGATGTCTTCGGCCGCGCCCGGCCACGTACCCAGGCCCGCGCATACGGGTCCGCGGCTCGAACGGCGCGAGCAACGCGCCCGCCCGGAGCCGCGGTTGTGTGCCTACCAAGCCTTGATCATTCGTGAACTCCCGGCGTGACGCTCTCCTTTCCCTCCGGGATGACCGGAACAGGCTGGATCCGGCGCAGATACGCCTCCGCCTGCCAGATCGCCTCACGTGCGGTGCGCTGCCCCATCAGCACACAGAGGGTGTACGCCACGTCCTCGAACCGTCTGCGGGTGGTCTCGTCCAGCGGCTCGGCGAGCACCAGCCGTTCCCAGGCCCGGTAGCGACCCAGCAGATCGGCGACCAGATGTCTGTCCGGTAGCAGCATGTGCACCACTTCCAGCATCGGAGTCCGCCCGCTCACCCAGGGTTCCTTCCGTACGCCAGGATCGCGAGGACGGCGTGGGGCGGGACCGGCCTCGCGCGCAGCGTGGCACCAGTCCCCTGATACCTATTCTCCCCCCAGCGCCGGGCATCCGCTCGCCGAGGCCCGGAGGCCGCGGACCAGCGGCCGAAGACCTCGAAGGCCACCCGTCAGGAGCTCAGTCCTCGCCCCTCGCGAGCGCCAGCAGCCGGTCCAGGACACGCGGGCCGCTCGCCCGTACCCCGTCGTGCTCGTACTCGTCCGTCACCCAGGTACGCAGCCCGCGGATCGCCCGTGCCGTGCTCAGGGAGTGGTCCGTGTCGACATACATGTCGTCGTGGTAGACGGCCGCGGCGACCGGCACCTCGTTGGCCGCGAGCCGCGCGGTGTCGTACAGCGGCGCCCAGTCGGTGCGGGCGGCGAGCAGTTCGGCGGTCTCGCGCAGCGGGCGCAGCGCGGGGTCGGCGTCGAAGTGCCAGGGGTGGATGGTCTCGCCGGTGAAGTACAACGGGCCCTCCCCGGCCAGGGTCTTGGCCGCGTCGAACCGCGCGAATTCGGCGCGGACCCGCTCGGCGGCCCAGGCGGTGGCCCGGTCGTCCTGGGCGTAGATCGCCTCGTGGAGCACGGCGTACAGCGGGCGTCCCGCGTACGAGAGAGCCGACGCCACGCCCTCCTGGAAGGTGTCGGAGAGGGCCTGGCCCCCCGGCGTGAGGACGAAGGCGTTCTCCAGCAGGTAGTGCAGCTGGTGGCTGCCGTCCCCGCCGCCGAGCAGGATGCCGAGGGACTGGAAGGCCTCGGGTGTGAGGGTGTATCCGGTGGGGAGCACAACGCGGTACTCGGCGAGGTGCTCCGCGATCCGGCGGGCGCGGCCGATGTCCTGCGGGTAGCGGGCGTAGTGCCCCTCGACCTTGCGCGCGATCCGCGGGTACGCGGCGCGGTACACCTCGTCGGCGGTGGCGTCCAGGGAGGGCAGCCCGCCGGTGATCACGACGGTGGCCAGGCCCTCGGGGGCGGTGGAGAGATAGTGGGTGGCACAGAAACCGCCGAAGCTCTGGCCGAGCAGGGTCCAGGGGGCGCCGCCGGTCAGCCCCGGGCGGATGGTCTCGCAGTCACGCACGATGGAGTCGGCCCGGAAGTGGGCGAGATAGGCGGCCTGCTCCTGGGGACCGCCGCGCAGCGGCAGGGTCTGCCGGTCGGCGGGGGTGGAGAGACCGGTGCCGCGCTGGTCGAGGAGAAGCACCCGGAATTCCTTGAGGGCACGGCCGAGCCAGGCCTGCTGTCCGACGAAACGGCGCGCGGCGCAGCCGGGGCCGCCCTCCAGATACACCAGCCAGGGCAGGCCAGCGTCGGCCTTCCCGCTCGCGACGACCTCGCGGCCGTACAGCTCGATCCGCTCCCCCGACGGGTCGCTGTGATCCAGCGGGACCGTGAAGCGGTGGTCGGTGAGGACGACGCCGGGCTGGCGATAGCTGGTCAAGGGTGCTCCTGTTCTCGATCGCCCCCGCCGGGGCAGTCACGCCGGACAGTTCAGCACACGGGTACGGGAGCGGCGGAGCCCGCCCCGCTCCCGTGCGCACCGGCGCCGGCCCTGGTCGTATCGTCCTGTTGTCCGTCTCGTACGACCAAGGTGGTCCCGCATGTCCCTGTTCGACCTGCCCCTCGACGAGCTCCGGGGCTACCGGAGCCGGTCCACGGAGCCTGAGGACTTCGACCAGTTCTGGGCCGAGACCCTCGCCGAGACGCGCGGCCATGAGCTCGCCGCCCGCTTCGAGCCCGTACCCACGGCGCTGACGGCGCTGGACGTGTTCGACGTGACCTTCGCGGGGTTCGGCGGTCACCCGGTCAAGGGCTGGCTGATCCTGCCCGCCGGGACGTCTGAGCCGCTGCCCGTGGTGGTGGAGTACCTCGGCTACGGCGGCGGGCGCGGACTGCCCCACACCCATCTGCTCTGGGGCGCGGCCGGCTTCGCGCACTTCGTGATGGACACCCGGGGGCAGGGCAGCGGCTGGGGCGGCGGCGGTACCCCCGACCCGGTGGGCAGCGCCTCCGCGTACCCCGGCTTCCTCACCCGGGGCATCGAGGACCCGTACGCGTTCTACTACCGGCGCCTGTTCGCCGACGCGGTGCGCGCCATAGAGGCCGCCCGCGCGCATCCCCTCGTCGACGCCTCACGGACGGCGGTCCTCGGGATCAGTCAGGGCGGCGGGATCACCCTGGCGGTCGGCGGTCTGGTGCCGGACCTGACGGCCATCGCGCCGGATGTGCCGTTCCTCTGCGACTTCCCCCGGGCGACGACGCTCACCGACCGCAATCCGTACCGGGAAGTGGGCAACTACCTGAAGACGTATCGCGACAGGACGCGGAACGTGCGGCGGACGCTCAGCTACTTCGACGGGGTGCACTTCGCGTCACGCGGGAGGGCTCCGGCGCTGTTCTCGGTGGCGCTGGAGGACCAGACCTGCCCGCCGTCGACGGTGTTCGGGGCCTTCAACGCCTACGCCGGCAAGGACAAGTCGATCGAGGTGTACGACTTCAACGACCACGAGGGGGGCGGTCCCTTCCAGCAGGCCGCCCAACTGGCCTGGCTGCCGGGGAAGCTGACGGCCTGACAGAGATCCGGCTGCGAGTGGCCCGCTGAGGGGAACGGCGTCGACTGGCGCGTTCACGTTCCGCTGTTGTTCGGCTTCTTGACGACCGTCTCGACAGTCTCTTAAATCGAGAACTGAACCATCAGCCACAGGTGATCATGAATTGTGTTCACCTCTCAGCAACGAAATGTCATGCACATGCCCCCACTCAAGTGATGTGATGACTGTGAACCAAGCGAAGCACACCTCCAAGCGGCGCCGCACGGCGCTGTACGCCCTCTCGTTGCTCTGCTGCGCCGGAGCACTGACCGCACTGCCCGTCGGAGCATCCGCCGCGCCCGCCCCCCACACGGCCGCGTCATCCTCCCGTACCGCCGCGGCACCCGCCGCGGTGACGTTCGCCGACGAGTTCGACGGCGGGGCCGGATCCGCTGTCGACGGCAGCAAGTGGCAGATCGAGACCGGTGACAACGTCAACAACCACGAGCGGCAGTACTACACCGCCGGAAACAACAACGCCGCACTCGACGGCCAGGGCAACCTGGTCATCACCGCGCGAAAGGAGAACCCGGCCGGGTACCAGTGCTGGTACGGCGCCTGCGAGTACACCTCGTCCCGGCTGAACACCTCCGGAAAGTTCACCTCGACGTACGGACATGTCGAGAGCAGGATGAAGATCCCGCGCGGCCAGGGCATCTGGCCCGCGTTCTGGATGCTCGGGGACGATCTCGGCAGCGTCGGCTGGCCCAACAGCGGTGAGATCGACATCATGGAGAACGTCGGCTTCGAGCCCGGCACCGTCCACGGCACCCTGCACGGCCCCGGCTACTCCGGCGAGGGCGGCATCGGCGCGGGCTACACCCTGCCGGGCGGACAGGCGTTCGCCGACGCCTTCCACACCTTCGCGATCGACTGGTCGCCCGACTCGATCACCTGGTCGGTGGACGGCAACGTCTACCAGACCCGGACGCCCGCCGACCTCGGCGGCCGTCAGTGGGTGTTCAACAAGCCCTTCTTCATCATCCTGAACCTCGCCGTCGGCGGCTACTGGCCGGGCGACCCGGATGGAAGCACCTCGTTCCCGCAGCAGCTCGTCGTCGACTACGTCCGTGTCACCACCGCCGACAAGGCGCTGCCCACGTCGTAGCCGCGAACGCGTCGGCGGAACGGATACGTCCCGGCCGCTGACAGGAGAAAGCTGACAGGAAAAAGGGGAGGCCGCCGGTCATCGGACCGGCGGCCTTCCCTTTCCGCCGTCTCCGTACCGGCGGGCACCACCGGAGCCGGCCGGGCTCAGCGACGTATGCGAGGGCGACGGACGGGTAGCCGATCAGTACATCGCGCCCACGCCAGAGGAGGACCGTCGCATGATCATCGTTGGTATCGTCGCCGTCTGCGCAGTGCTACTCGTGCTCGCCTTTCTGATTCCGCGTCTGTCCCGCCACCCGGAGCGCGGCACCCAGCGCACCCTGGGCACAGGAGGGCAGGTGGCGGGCAAGGCCCCCGGCGCTCTCGGCCGACTGCTGCGCAAGCCCTTCAGCAGCAGCTCACGCGCCGTGAGCCACAGCGGCTCCGCCGGACGCCGCACCCGGGGCCGTATGCCCTTCTGACCCGGACCCCACAGTCGTGAGCTCCGCCCCCGATGCGCGGGGGCGGAGCTCACGCGCTGCGCGGCGCGTGACAGAATCCCGCTGCCGCAGGTGGGGGACGCACGCGGCACCGTGCGGTGACAGGCATACGACGTGGGTGGGGATCATGAGACGTGGGACAAACGCGGTGCCGGCCTTGGCGCTGGCGGCGCTGTTGCTGTCGGGGTGCGGTGGCTCCGCCGAGTCCACGACGACGCAGCAGGACGGTGCACGGGCGAAGCCCTCGGCGTCGCCCGCCGTGGCGATGAGCCGCACCGAAGCGACCAGCGACCTCCGGTACGCCTCGGCGAAGACGACAGGCCGGAAGCAGTTCATCAAGCCGTCCCGCGTGTCGGCCTGCCCCATCATTTCCCAGATGGTCTTCACCGAGAAGCCGCCGACCCCCGAAGACGTACGGGCCGTGGTCGATCGTCTCGTGGAACGCGGCTGGACCGCGGATGACAGCTACACGGATGGCGACCTGGACGCGTTTCTGACGAAGGACGGCTGGGAGGGCTCCGTGGGCGGGTCGGAGATAGCCGAGGAACACAAACCGATGGCGGAGTCCTACGAGGGAGCGCTGTTGCTCGGCACGTCGAAGCGGCCGTGCGACTCCGAGCCGTCGCCCGCCACCTAGTAGGGCTTTGTTAGGTGGTGTCGTAGGTCTGCCATGGGGTGGGTTGTCGGCAGGTGGGGCAGGTGCCGGTCCAGGTGGTTAACAGGTGTTGG